>NZ_JBDWHW010000165.1:0-18265 GCF_039975035.1 Hoeflea sp.
CGGCGAAGGCAGGCGGGTGGTCTGGCGCGATGCCAGAGGCGAAGAGCACAGCGCCGAGTTTGCCGGTTTGCTGATCGCCAATGGCACCCTGTCGGAGCCGAACATGCCTGCGTTCAAAGGCACATTCTCCGGCGAGCTGATGCATTCGAGCGCCTACCGCGATCCCGAGATCTTCAAGGGCAAGCGGGTGCTGATCATCGGAGCCGGCAATTCCGGCTGCGACATCGCCGTCGATGCGATCCATCACGGCAAGAGCTGTGATATCTCGATGCGGCGTGGTTATTATTTCGTGCCCAAATATGTGTTTGGCCGTCCAGCCGACACGATGGGCGGGGCGATCAGGCTGCCGATGTGGCTCAAGCGGCGCATCGACGGCATGATCCTGAAATGGTTTACGGGCGATCCGTCGAAATACGGCTTTCCCAAGCCCGATTATGCACTCTACGAATCCCATCCGGTGGTCAATTCGCTGATTCTGTTCCATGCCGGGCATGGCGATATCAGGGTCAGGCCGGACATCGATCATTTTGATGGGAACACGGTACATTTCAAGAATGGCGATCAGGCGGATTATGATCTCATTCTGGCGGCGACTGGGTACAAGTTGCATTACCCGTTTGTCGACAGGGCGCTTTTGAACTGGCAGGGCGATGCGCCGCATCTGTTTCTCAACTGCCTGCATCCGGAGCGGGACGATGTCTTCGTGCTCGGCATGGTGGAGGCCTCGGGCCTGGGCTGGCAGGGGCGGCACGAGCAGGCGGAGATGGTGGCACGCTACATCTCGGGGCTTGGCAAAGGCATCATGGCGGCGAAGGCGCTGAAAGAGGAGAAGGCCGCAGGCTTCAAACGCGCTACCGGCGGCATGAAGTACATCGACCTGCCGCGCATGGCCTATTATGTCGACAAGGCCACTTACCGGACCGCCGTGACCAGCTGGATCGCGGCTTTGAAAGGCAACGGCAAATGAGCGATATCGATGCAGTCCGGCTCAATTTCAGCCCCGAAAGCCTGACCCTGCTCAATGCCATCCTGTCGATCGTGATGTTTTCGATCGCACTGGATTTGCGGCTGTCGGATTTCAGGAACCTGGTGCGCGCGCCCAAGGCGCTGCTCACCGGCATGGTGTCGCAATTCCTGGTGTTGCCGGCGCTGACCTTTGTGATGCTGAGCCTGACAAACCCGCAGCCCTCCATCGCACTGGGGCTGATCCTGGTCGCAGCCTGTCCGGGCGGCAATATCTCCAATTTCATCACCCATCGGGCCGGGGGCAATGCGGCGTTGTCGGTGTCGATGACCGGGATCGCCACCGTGACGGCGATCCTGTTGACTCCGTTCAATGTTGCCTTCTGGGGTAATCTCTACACACCGACACGGACGCTGCTGCGGGAAACGACGCTTGATCCGGTGTCCATCGCCATCACGGTGTTCTTCATGCTCATTCTTCCATTGATCCTGGGAATCGTGCTCAACACGCGAAAACCGGCACTGGCCGAGCGAATCCGCAAGCCGTTGCAAACCCTTTCGATGGTGATTTTCATCGGGTTCATCGCGCTGGCGCTGGCTGCCAACTGGAGCTTTTTCCTGTCCTATGTCAGCGCGGTTGCGGCGCTGGTGGTGCTGCATAACGGGTTGGCGCTGTCGGGTGGTTACCTGACAGCAACAGCGATGAACCTGTCGGACTTTGACCGCCGGGCGGTCACCATTGAAACCGGGATCCAGAATTCGGGACTTGGCCTGGTGCTGATTTTCGCCTTCTTCGGCGGGCTTGGCGGCATGGCGGTGGCTGCCGCGTTCTGGGGTATCTGGCACGCCATATCCGGGCTGGCGCTGGCAAGTGTCTGGTCACGCAGCGAGGCACGGCGATGAGGCGCGTTCTGGTTACCGGCGCGGCTGGCGCAGTCGGGCAGGTGCTGCTCGAGGAACTCGCGGCCTCGGGCTGCGAGACGCTGGCGACCGACGTGCGCGAACCGGCGTCGCTGCCGCCGGGCGTCGGCTATGACAAGCTCGATGTGCGCGGCAAGGATGCTGTGCGCGTGGTGGCGGCGTTCAAACCGGACGTGATCATTCATCTGGCCTCGATCGTCTCGCCATCGCGCGGCATGACGCGCGAATTTGCCCATGATGTCGATGTGACAGGCACCCGCAATGTGCTCGATGCCGCCATCGCGCATGGTGTCAAGCGGCTGGTGGTGACATCCTCGGGTGCGGCTTATGGCTATCACGCCGACAATCCGGTGCCGCTCAGGGAGACCGACGCGGTGCGCGGCAACAGGGAATTTGCCTATTCCGATCACAAGCGCCAGGTCGAGGAGATGCTGGCGCAGGCGCGGGATCAGGTGCCGGAGCTCGAGCAGGTGGTGCTGCGGGTGGGCACGGTTCTGGGGGCGGGGCTTGAAAACCAGATCACGGAGTTGTTTCACCGCTCTCGGCTGATCGCGGTCAGGGGATCGGACAGCCCGTTCGTGTTTATCTGGACCCGCGATCTGGCACGCATTCTGTTGCGCGCGGCGGGCGAGGGGCGCGCGGGCATCTATAATGTCTGTGGCGATGGCGCGCTGTCGGTCGCCGATCTTGCCGCAGCACTGGGCAAGCCGCTGATGGTCTTGCCGGCCGCAATGCTCAAGGCGGCGCTCGGGGTTGCGCGGCCGCTTGGCCTGTCGCGCTACGGGCCGGAACAGGTACGTTTCCTGCAGTACCGTCCGGTGCTCGACAATACCGCGCTGAAAACCGTGTTCGGCTACACGCCCGAACTGACCAGCGCCGAGACATTCGAGCTCTGGAAGAAAGCGGCAGGCCTGTGAGCCGGGTCGCAGTGATTACCGGTGGGGCGGGTGGTCTTGGTCAGGCCTTTGCCCGGCGGCTCCTCGCAGAAGACTGGCAGGTTGTGCTGATTGACCTGCCCGGTGCTCTCGACTCGCTGCCGGAAGCTCCTGTGGGGGTTGACTGCATCGCGTGCGATCTGACGGATGATGCCGCCGTTGCCCGGGTGTGCACGGAGATCGCGGCGCGGCATCCCGCGCTTGATCTGGTCATCCACAATGCGGGTGTTACCCAGATCGGGTTGTTCGACGAGACCACGCTCGCCTCGCAGCAGCGGGTGATGGAGATCAACTATTTCGGATCGGTGCGCGTGGCCGCCGGGCTTCTGACCGCGGTTCGCGCGGGCAGGGGCACACATCTGGCGATTTCCTCAGTGGCCGGATTCGCGCCGCTGTACAAACGTACCGCCTATGCGGCGAGCAAGCACGCGCTTAACGGGTTTTTCTCGTCTCTTGCCTCTGAAGAGGCTGAGCACGGCGTCACGGTTGCGATCGCGGCGCCCTCGTTCGTGGCCACCAATCCGGGGCGACTTGACGCCGGGGCGGATGGCATCGGCAGGCCGGGAGCGGCGACCGACGGATTTGATGAAATGAGCCCGGAACAGGCGGCCGACATCATTCTCAAGGGATGGCGGCGTGGCAGGAGCTTCATTCCCGTGGGCCGGGTCGCCATGCTTGGCTGGCTGATCACCCGACTGTCGCCACGGCTCTACACCTGGCTGATGATGCGCAACATCCGCCGCTAACGTGCGTCGCATTCAAGCGGAATCTGGTGAGACGCGTTTGCTCTTTGTTTCTGCATGTCGTTGTCGCAAAACCGCGAGACGCTTTTGCGTGTCATGCATCAGGCAAGACCCGCAAAGTGCGCGGCGCTGCTGGATGGTTTGCGAAATTTGAGAGTTAGCGACCGAGTCCATACGAGGCTGTCCGGCGCGTTTCACGCAGATGTGGATGGATGTGATCGAGCGACTTAATCAATCGATTGATTAAATCGCTCGATCTGCTATGATCGGCTTTAAACCGGCAGACGGGAAAACGCCTTGTCCTCAGACTCACCAGTGTCATCCAGCGCCGACAGGCCCGGCGACCAGACGCGAACCTCGCTGATCATGGCGGGTATGCGGTTGTTTGGTGGCAAGGGGTTCGATGCAACCTCGACGCGGGAGATCGCTGCGGCCGCAAACGCAAACATCGCGTCCATCGCCTATCATTTCGGCGGCAAGGGCGGCTTACGGCTGGCCTGTGCGGAGATGGTGGCGAGGCGCATTCAGGGCGTCGCCACCCCGATCCTGAATGCGGTGGATCCGGGTGATGATCCCCGGGCTGCACAGGCGATGTTCGAACGGGTCATCATGGGGGTGACCGATTTCATGCTCGGACAGGCCGAGGCCCATGACATCGCGGGCTTCCTGGTGCGGGAACTCGGGGGGGCGGGTGTCGTCTTCGACAAGGTCTATGCCGATTTCATTCTGCCGGTGCATCGCAACCTTTGTGTTCTTCTGGGTCTGGCCACCGGCCAGGATCCGGAAAGCGACCTGATCCGCCTTGGCACCTTCAGCATTGCGGGTCAGGTTGTCTATTTCCGCATCGGTCACGCCGTCGTCAACCGCCGCATGCAATGGCAGGTCGCCGGACCGGCGGAAATCGAGAGTATCAAGAGCGTCATCCTGAGCAATATTCGCGCCTTTGTCGCCACCAACCAGAAACCGGTTCCATGATGTCCTTCATCTGTTCGCTTCCGATCATCAGTGCATTGTTTTCAGCCTGCACCGGTCCCGGACCGCTTGCTGTGGGCTATGTGGAGGGTGAATACGTGCTGGTGGCGCCGATCGAGACCGCGCAGATCGTTTCTCTCGCGGTCCGGCGGGGCGATCATATTACTGCCGGTCAGCCGCTCGGCAGGCTCGAGCGCCGGGACGCCGAAATCGCGGTGGCGCAGGCTCAGGCCGGACTGGCGCAAGCAGAAAGCCAACTGGCCAACCTGCAGGAGGGGCGGCGGCCTGAAGAAATAGCCAGCATCGTGGCTGCGCTTGATTCCGCCAAGGCCCAGGCCGCCGAGTCCGAGCGGGTGATGCTCAGGCAGAAAAACCTTCTTTCGCAGGGGATTTCCACCCAGGCGACATTCGATTCCGCCTCCACCAGCCTGGAACTGGCCAAGGCCAAGGTCGCGGAGCTGGAAGCCAATCTGGCCGTGGCCAGGCTGCCTGCCCGCGCCAATGAGATCAAGGCGGCGCAGGCCGCCGTCGAGCAGGCTGTCGCCATGCTTGAATCGGCCGAATGGCGGCTTGCCAAACGGATCCTGTCGATCCCGCAATCAGGCGTGATATCCGATATCATCCGCAATACCGGCGAGGTGGCCGGACCGCAGGCACCGGTGTTGTCGGTACTGCCTGACGGCGCGTTGAAGCTCAGGGTCTACGTGCCGGAATTCGCGCTTTCCAGCATCAGCGTCGGCGCACATCTTTCGGTGCATTGCGATGGATGCGGCGAAGCGATGCGCGCGACCGTCAGCTATGTCTCGTCCGATCCAGAATTCACGCCGCCGGTGATCTACTCGCTGGAGAACCGTCAGAAGCTGGTCTATCTGATCGAGGCGCGACCGGAGGACGGCGCCTGGGTGCTGGCGCCGGGACAGATCGTCGATGTCGGCCTAGAGGCTGCGGATCAATGAACGTCATCGAGGTCAGCGGACTGGTCAAGCGGTTTGGGGACAAGACCGTTGTCGATCATGTTTCGATGCAGGTGGCCGAAGGTGAGATCTCGGGTTTTCTCGGCCCCAACGGGTCCGGCAAGACAACCACAATTCGCGTCATGTGCGGACTGCTGACCCCCGATGAGGGCGAGGGGCGGGTGCTGGGGCATGACATTCGCACCGATGGGCTCGCGATCAAACGCGAGGTCGGTTACATGACGCAGAAGTTCTCGTTTTACGAGGACCTGTCGATTGAGGAGAACCTGACCTTCGTCGCCCGTCTTTACGGACTCGATCCGGTTGCCGCCGTGGTGCGGGACACGCTTGAAGATCTCGGGCTGTTCTCCAGAAGAAAACAGATGGCGGGCACCCTGTCGGGCGGCTGGAAACAGCGGCTGGCGCTGGCCGCTTGCATCATGCACAAGCCGAAGCTGCTGTTGCTTGATGAACCGACGGCCGGCGTCGACCCGAAGGCGCGGCGGGAATTCTGGGATGAAATCCATCTGCGCGCCCGGTCCGGGCTGACGGTGCTGGTTTCCACCCACTACATGGACGAGGCGGAGCGCTGCCATCGCATCCACTATATTTCCTATGGCAAGCTGCTCGCCAGCGGCACCGTGCCCGAGGTCATCCGCGACGCGGCGCTGACCACCTTCATTGTCGAAGGAGATAATGTTACCCAAGCCGCCCAGCAGTTCACGGGCATGGCTGGCGTCGATCAGGTGGCCCCGTTCGGCCTGAGCCTGCATGTGGTGGGCCACGACAGGGCGGCTCTGACCGCCGCGGTCGCGCAGGTGGCCGGACAGACCGGGGTGAGCTTCCACGAGGGCAGCACCAGCCTGGAGGATGTGTTCATCCAGTTCATGGGCAAATCCACGGACAACATGGCATGAATACGCTGTTTTCGCTGCGCCGGCTGATGGCCATCATCATCAAGGAAAGCATTCAGATGCGGCGTGACCGGATCACTTTCGCGATGATGCTGGGTGTGCCGCTGATGCAACTCGTGCTGTTCGGATTTGCCATCAACAATGATCCAAAGGGCCTGCCCGCTGCGCTGGTGACGACAAGCCAGGATCATTACACCCGCGCCATGGTTTCAGCGATGGAGAACACGGGCTACTATCGCTTCGATCATGTTGTGGCGAGCGCCGGGGAGGCGGAACGACTGATCCAGTCCGGCGCGGTCTCCTTCGTTGTCACCATCCCGTCGGATTTCGCCCGCCGGGTGCAGCGCGGCGACCACCCGCAAATCCTGATCGAGGCCGACGCCACCGACCCTTCCGTTGCCTCGGGCGCGATCTCGACACTTGGCACCGTGGCGGCACAGGCGCTGCTGCGCGAGCAATCCGCAGAAGCGCTGGCCGCGCGGCAATCCACCGCCGCGCTCGAAGTCGTGGTTCACAGGCTCTACAATCCGGAAGGCATCACCCAATACAACATCGTGCCGGGTCTGCTCGGCGTGATCCTGCAACTGACAATGGTGATGATGACCTCGATGGCGCTGACGCGGGAAACCGAACGCGGCACCATGGAGAACCTGCTGGCGATGCCCGCAAGCCCACTGGAGATCATGCTCGGCAAGGTGCTTCCGTTCCTGGTTGTCGGCGCGGTTCAGGTTGTCGTGGTGCTGGCGGCGGCGAAATTTCTGTTCAGCGTGCCGTTTGTCGGTTCGCTAACGCTGTTGTTGATCAGCATTCTGGTCTTTGTGCTGGCACTGGTGCTGCTGGGATATGCGTTTTCGACACTGGCACGAACCCAGATGCAGGCGATGCAGCTGACATTCTTCTTTTTCCTGCCGTCGCTGCTCCTGTCAGGCTTCATGTTTCCCTATCGCGGCATGCCGGCATGGGCTCAGACACTGGGCGAGATCTTCCCGCTCACGCATTTTCTCAGAATCATACGGGCGGTTATGCTCAAGGGTGCCGATCTTCAAGGGGTGGCCTCGCCACTTGCAGCACTCGCGATCTTCGTGCTGGGGTTCATAGTGCTGGCACTGGCGCGCTTCCGGCGCACGCTGGATTAAGCCGGTTCGGTCACTGCCCGAGTTTCTCAATCAACGCCTGATCGATCACCCGAGGATCAGCCTCTGCGTTCAGGCGGCAGCTCAAAGAAGCTTGGCGCTTTTTTCAACCGGCTGGACGCTCGGTACAGAGCGACATTTCCCCGCTCCGGACATGCCTATCTGTTGGTCGGTGCTGTGTCTTTTTTAGGCGGCTAACGATCCGCGGCTACTGCCAGGCAGGAATTTCAAACCCGACATCTGCTTTTTGCTATCTGTTTTGTGAACGGTGAGGACACCATGGTGTGCACAGTCACGTATTTGACGTGATTCACGCGGTGCCTTTGATGGTGATATAAGTATATGAAATAAAATGAAAATATAGATTGCTAAGAATCCGATACGGGATTTTCAAGGATTAGTTTCAGCACGGGTTCTCACAAAAGTGTGGTTGGTAATTTCGATTTGGCTACCCCATCTGAGGGTCATCGGAACACGGCGACCGGCGCCTCCCAACGCCACCCGGTTCCGCACAAAATTTGAACAAGAAACGAACACAAGACGGAGACTACCACAATGAACAAGCTTCTTATCGCCCTCGGCCTGACCCTCGCTGCATCGACCGGCGCTTTCGCCCAGTCGACCGCCATGGACGCCTACACGGTTCCTTCGGTTGACGGTTATGCCGCACCGCTGGCGACCGGCACTTCCAACGATCTGGTCAGCTATCACCGTGCCGGCAATGACGGATCGCCGACTTTCGCGGCTCCGATGGGTGGCGTTGACTACACCGCGACCGCCTCGATCGGTGACGCATCCAACGACCAGGTTATCTACGACCGCGCCGGCAACGACGGCTCGCCGCGCTTCCGCTAAGCGGCCAGTCAATTTTCTCACCGGGGCGGCGATCAATGCTCCGCCCGGGTGAGCCACTCAGATCACTCAATACTCCCGCGATCCTCCCAAGACGCGAAACAAAGGACTGACACCATGAACAAGCTTCTTATCGCCCTCGGCCTGACCCTCGCTGCATCGACCGGCGCTTTTGCCCAGTCGACCGCCATGGACGCCTACACGGTTCCTTCGGTTGACGGTTACGCCGCACCGCTGGCGACCGGCACTTCCAACGATCTGGTCAGCTACGACCGTGCCGGCAATGACGGTTCGCCGACTTTCGCCGCTCCGATGGGTGGCGTTGATTACACCGCGACTGCCTCGATCGGTGACGTCGCCAACGAACAGGTCGTCTACGACCGCGCCGACAACGACGGCTCGCCGCGCTTCCGCTAAGCGGATTGGGCCGACACTATGATCATTGCGGGGCGCCGGGGCTTTCCTTGGCGCCCCGCAATGGTTTGAGAACCCTGTGCGAGATGAGCCTTCAATCAGACGGGCCGGGTTTCACTTCAACGAATGGCAGGGGGCGAAAGGACAACTCATGACCAAGAGCAATTCCGGATTTTTGCCGACCGCCCTGGCTACGCTGATGCTGTCAACCTCACCGGTTTCGGCGTCTTCCGCCAGTTGGCTGCGACTGGGGGCGGAGACAAGCCGGCCTTACGGGCATGTCGAATATTGCACCCGTCATGCCGCCGATTGCGGCGTCCGGAAACATCGACGCAGCTTGCCGCCAGCCCGCCTGGCCATCCTCAGCAAGGTCAATATCGCGGTCAACCGCGCGATCAAACCGGTGTCCGACGAGAGCCAGTATGGCCAGCTTGAGGTGTGGACGGTAGGCGCCACCGCGGGCGATTGCGAAGACTATGCACTGGAAAAGCGGTTGCAGTTGCTGCGCCTGGGATATGAGCCGCAGAACCTTCTGCTGGCCATGACCCATACCGGCATCGAGTATCATACGGTGCTGGTCGTGCGCAGCAGGGCTGGCGACTTCATTCTCGACAACCTGACCGATGCGGTGGTGCCGGTCTCGGCAAGCAGCCTCGAATTCATCAAGGTTCAATCGCCCGACTATGGCGGCAACTGGCTGAAGGTGACCGGGAGAACCCTCACCGCGCCGCAAACCGCTCGTCTTTGAATGGATCGGTTCGAGGGCGGGAAGTTCGTCATCCGTCAGGGAGCGTCAACCCGCATTCTGGCGGATTGACCGGTCAGCGATCAACCGGGGCGCCCGGGGCCCCGGATGATGCTCCAGCACGAACCGGGCAGGATCAGCTCGTGGGTTGTCGGCACTTGGCCGTGACGTCAAGTGCCGGGTTGTAATCCGCGGCGTCGATTCCCATCATGCCCAGAACAGTATGGAACATGTTGTCTTGGGAAAATGCCTCATCGGCCTGCGATGAGAGGCACTCGGTCGTCACCCCGAAAATCTTCGAATAGCTCTGCGACACCCACATTATGAAGGGTACGTGGGTCTGTTCGTCCGGAGCGAACATATAAGGCATTCCGTGCAGGTAGAGACCACTTTCACCCAGGGACTCGCCGTGATCGGACATGTAGATCAGGGATGATGCAAGACGATCGGACCGGGCGGCCAGCATGTCGATGACTTGCGCCAACATATGGTCCGTGGCCACGATGGTGTTGTCATAGGCATTGACGATTTCGTCTTTCGTGCACGATGCGAAATCGGCGGTGCGGCAATCCGGTTTGAACAGCCGCTGTTCCTCTGAGTAGCGGCCATAATATGCAGGCCCGTGGCTTCCCAACTGGTGCAGCACCAAGGTTGTGTTGCCTTTTATCGTATCGAGCCAGGGCCCGAGCGCATCAACCATGTCCTGGTCGAGGCATTCAGTCTCGACGCAGTAGCGCGGATCGTTTTCCCTCGAGAAATTGCGCATGTTGATACGCTTCGCCACGGCCTTGTCGCCGGTGTTGTTTTCCCACCATGTCACATCGACACCGGCGTGGGACAATACATCAAGCACATTTTCCTGCGCCAGCGCCGCCTCGTGGGTATAGTCGGCATGTCCGAGAAGCGAGAACATGCAGGGAAGTGAGACCTCGGTCGCTGTCCCGCATGACGCGGTGTTGCGGAAATAGGCAACGTCGCGTTTTTCCAACTCCGGATTGGTCTTGCGCTCGTAGCCGCCGAGAGAAAAATTCTGCGCACGCGCGGTCTCCCCGGCGACGATGATTGTCACCACGGGCTTGCCGGCATGGCTGGCAAGCGGACCGGGTTTTGCATCCGGGTCCAGCGGCAATGCGACGATATTCTTGTCTTTTCCCTGTCGAATGACGTATTTGACCGCGCTGATGATCGGCGAAATCGGATTGAGCGTCTTGATGACGATACGGTTGTTGCGCATGGTCGATGCGATCGCCGGATATTGCCAGAGCGCCATCACCAGGGCGAGGAGCAGAAGCGGCATGATGACCGCGAGATTCCACTTGACCTTGGCCCCGAATGTCCGATGCCTGATCCGCACGATGACGATCAGCAGCGAAGGCAGGACCGCATAGAATATCATGTGGCGGAAGAAAGCCGGCGTCATCAGATGGCCGGCCTCGGCGGGGGTGGTCTGGGCCGCATTGCGGATCATGTCGGTGTCGATGATGACGCCGAATTGTCCCATGAACCAGGCCGCCGCCGCCGCGCTGAAGATGGCTGTGATGTAGATCGGCTTGGTTACGTATTTGATGCTTACACTCAAGGTCAACGCTGTCAGCAACGCGGCAATGCCGATGGCAAACGCCATCAAGGCTGTCCGATGCTCGCCAAAAGCTTCAGCTGTCTTTTCCCAAAAGACAATATTGAGGGCGATGATGATCCAGGCGGAGACGGTGAGCCCCAACGTGACGCTGCCGATAGTGGGCCGGGCTAGTTTCATGGCTGCTATTCCTGCGGTTTTAGGTGTTGTTGTTTGTCTCGTCGCTGAGCGGCCGTCTCGGGCCGTTCGAAGAGGCGAGTGGGATGGAAATTTTCGCTTCGAGACCACCGAGCGGCGAGACCAGAAGGTCGAGCTGACCACCGAAGGAGTCCGTGATGTCACCGGAAATGGCCAAGCCGAGGCCGGCGCCGAGTTCTGATTGATCCAGTCGCCTGGCCGGTTGCATGGCGCTGGACATTCCGGCCGGATCAAGGCCGGGGCCGTCATCGCCAATCCGGATCATGATCGCGTCGGCGGTCACTTCGGTGTCGATCACGACACGGCTGCGGGCGAAACGGACGGCGTTTTCGGCGAGGTTGCCAATCAGCTCGTTAAGGTCATCAGGGTCGATGGGAACGGTGACATCTGCACCGATGTTGCACTGCAGATCGAGATCTTCGCCGGCGGGGGTGCGCTTGAGCGCCCGGAGAATGCCATCGACAACCGGCTTGAGCGGAGTCTTGTCATGACTGCGGCCATGGCGTAACCGGGCGCGGGCAAGTTCGCGCTGAATGTGCCGGCGCATGCGCTGGGTCAACTCGAAAATGTCGTCGGCTATTTCGCCTTCGCCCCTGTTTCGAAGCCGGTCAATGTCGCTGGCGAGAGCTGACAAGGGGGTTTTTAACCCATGGGCAAGATTGGCGGCGCGATCCCTTGCCCGGCTGATGGCCTGATCCTGGGCATCAAGCAGGGCATTGATCTCTTCGACAAGCGGCGCCACTTCCCGCGGTACACCTTCCGCTTCAAGCCGGCGGCGGTCTCCGTTTCGGATGGCGCTGATCCCGGCCAGAACGCCATGGACCGGTTTCAGGCCCTCGCCAACCTGCAAGACAAAGCCGAGCAGCAGCACGCCACCGAGAATTGCCAGTACCGGCGCCAGATCTCTGGAAAATCCGGTCGCAAGCGCACTGATTTCGGACCGGTCGATAGCAACGGAAATGCGCAGCCGGTGCTCGCCGTCGGGTGCGGCGAGCAGCGCCATGATTTCATGCACCAGCATCTGCGAGCCTTGCGGACCGGCGATGTCGTGCACATGGGTTTCACCCGGCTTCAGCGGATCGTCCGGAACGGTGAGACTTGTATCCCACAATGACCGCGACGTGAGCTGTGTTCCGGTGGTCTCGTCGACAACCTGCCAGTAAAGCCCGCCAAATACAGCCTGAAACCGGGGGTCGACCGGTTCGCGAGCCAACGACAACACCGAGTTGGCATCAAGGCGCAAGCCGCCCGTAAGCTGGGCAAGATGGGTGTCGAGTTCCTGTCCGACGCGGCGCTCGAGGTGACGGGTAAAAAGTGCCGACAGGCTGAACCCGGTCACCAGAAGTGCGACCGCGATTACCACGGCGGCATAGGCAAAGAGCCTGAAGCGCAGGGAGCGGGCGGTTTTCATGATGATTGCGCCTGGTCATCGACGATGTAGCCAAATCCGCGGCGGGTTTCGATGAGGGCGATGGGGAGTTTTCTCCTGACGCGCCCGACAAGCACCTCGATGGCATTGGATTCGCGTTCGAAATGGACCGATTGGAGGTGCTCGGAGAGCTCCTGCTGCGAAACCACGCGGCCCTTGTGCAGCATCAGATAGGCGACCAGCCGATACTCCTGAGGCGACAGGTTGACCGGGACGCCGTGTACGCTGAGCCGCATTTGCCGTGTGTCGAGTTCGGCATCTCCAACAATGACGAGAGGATTGGCCTGTCCGCCTGAACGGCGGATGATCGCCCGCAGGCGCGCCACGAGTTCTTCCATGCGAAAGGGCTTTGGCAGATAGTCATCGGCGCCGGCGTCAATGCCTTCGACACGCTCGGACCAGGTTCCGCGCGCGGTCAGAACCAGAACGGGAAAATCCCGGCCTTCCGCCCGCCAGCGTTTGAGAACCGTCAATCCGTCCATGCCTGGCAAACCGAGATCGAGAATGGCTGCCGCATAGGACTCGGTATCGCCCATGAACCAGGCTTCTTCGCCGTCGGACTGGCATTGAACCACATAGCCCGCACTTTCCAGCGCTGTGGCGACATCCTTGCGGATGCGACTGTCATCTTCGACGAGCAAAATCCGCATGACAATCAATCTTCGTCTTCTAGTCTGAGGATCCTGGCCGTGCGTGCGTCGACCTCGTATTCGAGCCGGCGGCCCGAACTGTCGAGAAAATAGAACTCGTAGATCGGCACACCGTCGGCGTATTCCAGTTCGATTTCCAGGATCTTGCCGTTGATGTACGGCCCGATTTTTTCGAGGATCTCGGACAGTCGCATGATCTCGCCTCTTTCCACCGCGGCGTTAAGGCGGTCGCGTTGATGATCGTCCTCATCGTTATCCGCGAATGCGGGAGCATACGGCGGCGCTAGCGCTGCGGCAAACAGGAGGAGACACACATAACGTTTCATGAATGCATAATGGCGATCTGATTATGACAAAACGCTGACAAGGCCGATCAGCGGTTTGTCATCCGGGTTTTGCGACAAAAGCGAAGTCAACGGCCATTGGCCAACACAGCTTTACTCAAAGGAAGCCGGAAATGAAAACCTTGTTTGTCACAGCCACTCTCTTCACCGTTGTCGCACCGGCCGCAGCCTTTGCCTCGCAGAATTGCCCAGATGTGCCGCGCGACCAGTGGATGAGCGACACTTCAATCACCGAGAAAGCCAAGGGCATGGGCTATGATGTCCGGTCAATCAAGGCGGAAAACGGCTGCTTCGAAGCCTACGCCCTCGACAAGGCGGGAAAGCGCGTCGAGGTCTATTTCAATCCGGGCACCGGTGATGTGGTCAAGGTTTCGGGCGAGGATTGAGGGCTATGTCTGAAATCGCTCCCCACTTGATGGACAGGACGGAAACCGGCGGCGCAAGACCGCCGGAGACGGTCCGGGTGTGGGACCCGTTGGTCAGGCTGTTCCACTGGTCGCTTGTCGCACTTTTCACCTTCGCTTTTCTCACCGGCGATGAATGGAAAGGACCGCATGAACTTGCCGGCTACATCGTCGCCGGGCTGATCGGTTTCCGCGTGGTATGGGGTGTATTCGGCTCACGCCATGCCCGGTTCGCCAGCTTCTTGTATGGGCCGTCGACGATTGCGGGATTCCTTGGCGACACGGTCAGGATGAAGGCGCGCCGATATCTGGGCCACAATCCGGCCGGAGGGTTGATGGTGATCGCGCTGCTGGTCACGATTGCGGTGATATCGGGCACGGGTTTCCTGATGACAACCGATGCCTATTGGGGTGTCGGATGGGTCGGCGACCTTCATGAAGCGTCGGCCTTTGCGGCGCTCGGCCTGATCGGGTTGCATATCGGCGGAGTGGTGGTTGCCAGCTTCGAGCATGGCGAGAACCTTGCCCGCGCCATGATCACCGGCAGAAAGCGTGCCGCCGGTCCCGATGATATAGCCTGATCGTCCTCTCACCCCGGGACGTTCGGGTTGACCTGCCAGTTGCTGCCGCGCTGGCAGGTCGTTTGATATGTGGTGTCCATTCAGTATCCAGACGAGCCCCGAAGGTCGAAGGCCAAACCGGAATGTGCCCGAGCGTGGCTCCGCTCATGATGGGACGAAGCTATGGCGCGATCCCGTCTTGTTTCTGACGCAGCGCTGGGGCAAGTTCGCTGCAGTGCGGAATGCGCAGGCAGGAGTTTTCGCGAATTTCGGGCGCGGTAGCCACCGAGCATGACATATTGGGGTAGTTGATGGATCTGATCGAAAATCGCACCGTTGATGAAATCGACATTGGCGACCACGCCAATATCGAGCGGGTGCTGACCCGCCAGGACCTGATCCTGTTCGCCACGGTTTCAGCCGATGTCAATCCAACGGCGGTGGAGACCGACGAGGAGAACGGATCGGAATTGCAGCAGGGGATCGTTCACGGCATGTGGGCGGGTACGCTGATATCAGCGGTTCTGGCAACGCGATTGCCGGGGCCGGGAACCGTGCATCTGGGCCAGACGCTGAAATTTCATCAACCTGTGAGCATTGGCGACCGTATCACGGTGCGTGTGGAGGTGAGGGAAATCGACAAGGCGACGGGTGTCGTCAAGCTGAATTGTGCCTGCATCAACGCTGATGGCGAGACGGTTGTATCCGGATCCGCCGACGTCAGGGCGTCGCGCAAGAAGATCAGGCAGCATGTCGCCCGCATGCCAACCTCCAGTCTGAAGTCTGTCGGGGTCCGGTTCGGCACACTGGTGGAGCGGGCCCGTTCGCTCGAACCGCTGGTCACGGCGATCGTCCACCCTTGCGATGATCTCAGTCTGGGCGGGGCGATCGCGGCGCGTGACGAGGGGATGATCGTGCCGGTTCTGGTCGGTCCGCGCGGCAAGATCGAGGCTGCGGCGGAGAAAGCCGGGCTCGATCTGCACGGCCTGGAAATCGTCGATGCTCCGCACAGCCATGCGGCGGCGGAGATAGCCGTGGCGCTGGTGCATGACGGGCGCGCGGGCGCACTGATGAAGGGCAAGCTGCACACCGATGAGTTGCTGGAAGCCGTGCTCGACCGGTCCAAGGGGCTGAGAACCGAACGGCGGCTTACCCATGTCTTCGCGCTTGATGTGCCGGGGCAAGACCGCACCCTGTTTGTCACCGATGCGGCGATCAACATTTCGCCCGACCTTGAAGCGCTCAAGGATATTGTCCAGAACGCCATTGATCTGGCCATTGCCCTGGGTGTTGAGATGCCGCTGGTGGCGCTTCTTTCCGCGGTGGAAACGGTGACCGGCAAATTGCCCTCGACCCTGCTCGCTGCCGCCATCTGCAAGATGCACGACCGTGGCCAGATTGTTGGCGGCAAGGTCGACGGCCCGTTGGCGTTTGACAACGCCATCTCGCCTGCCGCGGTGGCGGCAAAGGGCATTGTCTCCGATGTCGCGGGCTACGCCGATATTCTGGTGACGCCCAATCTCGAAAGCGGCAACATGATCGCCAAGCAACTGATCCACCTGGCGGGCGCATCCTCGGCGGGCATCGCGCTGGGCGCGCGGGTGCCGATCATGCTGACCAGCCGGTCTGATACCGTTGACGCCCGCATCGTCTCGGCGGCGCTGGCCAAGGTGTTTTATCACTGGCGTCGCGAGCGGCCATTGGGGTTGGGCTAGGGGAGCGAAGGGTTTGCTGCTGGATCGGCTCCTATCGTCTGGCGGCTGGCTTTTCCAAATCACTTCGATGCCACGACCTTCTGTTTTGTCGTTGCGCGTCCCTGTGGTCAACAGCAGGAATTCTCGCTAAGCAGTGCGGTGGATCAGCTTCGGAGAGGGTGCTCGAATGGTCACTAAAGCGATTGCTGGTTCAGTACGGGCGGCGACTGCATTCATTGTCGCAACTTTGTTGATCTATTCACTTATCGTTGGCTCTCTGGTCTATCGGGGGTTCAACGATGCGACAGATCGTGCTGAGGGGGCAGCAACAGCAGCAGCGCAGGCGGTGAAGATCAACACCGGGTGGATTGTTGAGGTGGCTGCACAAGCGTTGCGAAGAATGGACTCCGCACTTGGAAGAGATGCCCGGCCCAACGACAGGTCGACCTTAAACAGTGTACGCGACGCTCTCGAAGGATTGCCCATCAGCGCCAAGGCCTACATTGTCGCAGCAGATGGCCAAACCCTCTACTCGACCGATCCCAACTTAATGGACATCGACATTCGCGACCGGGAGTATTTCTCCGCCCCCGCAGCGGGAGAGCAGTTCTTTACATCGTCCATTCTCATCAGCCGCCTTGATGGCAGTCGGATCTTTACGTTTAGCCGACGTCTTGAGCGAGGTGGTGTATTTACTGGCGTGGCGATTATCTCCTTCGATGCGGCCCTGCTGAAAGACCTGCTTGAATCACTGGATCTGGGATCAGGGTCGACCATAAGTATCTTGCGGTCTGACGGACAATTGGTGGCCCGCTACCCACCGGCAGAAGGGCCACTGGACCTCAGTCAGTACACGCTATTTACAGAGCTGCTGCCTCATGCGGATTTTGGTGTTTACACCGGCGTGTCTCCGCTTGACGGGGTCCAAAGGGTGGTGAGCTACCAAACCGTGCCCGGCACTGACCTAGTTGCTTTGGCCTCAGTCGGGACTGCCGAAACGTTGGGACGGTTCTGGCGCCGCGTTTGGACCTTCCTGGTGGTTGTTGTTCCGACTATCCTAGCCTTGGTAGCGTGCGCGATTTGGATCATCCGCCTTCTGCAAAACGATGTTCGCCGTCACGAACAACTCGAAGCGGCCTTGGCTACGAATACGATGCTGTTTCGCGAGATCCATCACCGGGTGAAGAACAACATGCAGTCGATGCAATCGCTCGTCAGAATGCAAAAACTTCCCGATGACGTAAAAACCGATATTCAATTACGATTTTCGGCCATGTCCACGGTGCACGAGCATATGTACAACCGTGATTCCTATGCTGCCCTTGATGCACCGGATTTCATTGCTTCAATCACAGAAAAACTTCTTCTTGCCTATGGTTCCTGTGCCAAACTTACCCTCGATATCGACCCGTTGTCGATCAGTCACGAGCGAGCAACCCCATTGGCGCTACTGATCAACGAAGTCGTCACCAACGCTCTCAAATATGCCGATTTGGATAGACCTGAGGCTACCATTTCTGTCAGCCTCAAGCACCTGACACAGGACGTGGCAAAGCTCGTCATTGCTGACAACGGGCCCGGGTTTGATACCGCAAGTAGTCACAGCGGAATGGGAACCAAAATCATCCGCGGCATGGTAATGCAGCTTGATGGATCCCATACATACACTTTTGAAAATGGCACGGCATTTTCCGCTGAGGTTCATCTGGGTTTGGTCCCGGAAAACTGTAAGCGATGTTCTGCCCGCACGTTGCCCTGACAGCGCTGATCTGTGATCGGCTTTCCATGGATGAGCGAAGGGAGTTTCTCGATGGAGACTACACTGGAGATACTCACGACTGGGAAGACCGGGCGTGAGAGACGTC
>NZ_JBDWHW010000166.1:0-9408 GCF_039975035.1 Hoeflea sp.
GACCAGGGCATGGCGCAACACGTCGCTCATTTTGGCCACCGGAATGATTTCCAGTCCGTTTTTGACATTGTCCGGGATCTCGGGGAGATCCCTGGCATTGTCTTCCGGAATCATCACGGTCTTGATGCCGCCGCGCAGTGCAGCAAGCAGTTTCTCCTTGAGGCCGCCAATCGGCAGGATCCGGCCACGCAGGGTGATTTCGCCGGTCATGGCGACATCACGGCGCACCGGAATGCCGGTCATGATCGATACGATCGCGGTGGCCATGCCGACACCGGCCGACGGGCCATCCTTCGGCGTTGCGCCTTCAGGCACGTGAACGTGAATGTCGCGCTTGTCGAACATCGGCGGCTCGATACCGAAATCCACTGCCCGCGAGCGGACATAGGACGCAGCTGCCGAGATCGATTCCTTCATCACGTCACGCAGGTTACCGGTCACCGTCATCTTGCCCTTTCCGGGCATCATGACGCCTTCGATGGTCAGCAACTCGCCACCCACTTCAGTCCAGGCCAATCCGGTTACCACGCCGACCTGATCGTCGAACTCGGCTTCGCCATAGCGGAACCGCGGCACGCCGAGGTAGTCGGAGAGGTTGTCCACATCAACGTTGACCGACTTGGCCCCGGTCTTGAGGATCTCGGTCACCGCCTTGCGCGACAACTTCATCAGTTCACGTTCGAAGTTCCGCACGCCGGCTTCGCGGGTGTAGGTCCGCACGATCTGCAACAGCGCCTCGTCGGTGATCTGGAATTCTTCCGGACGCAAGGCATGATCACGTACGGCCTTGGGCAAAAGATGCCTGCGGGCGATTTCCTGCTTCTCATCCTCGGTGTAACCGGCGATGCGAATGATCTCCATCCGGTCCATCAGCGGCGCCGGGATGTTGAGCGTGTTGGCCGTGGTGATGAACATCACGTTGGACAGGTCGTACTCAACCTCGAGGTAATGGTCCATGAAGGTCGAATTCTGTTCCGGATCCAGCACCTCGAGCAGCGCGGAAGACGGATCGCCGCGGAAATCCTGCCCCATCTTGTCGATTTCATCGAACAGGAACAGCGGGTTGGTTTTCTTGGCCTTCTTCATCGATTGCACGACCTTGCCGGGCATCGACCCGATATAGGTGCGGCGGTGACCACGGATTTCGGCCTCGTCGCGTACGCCGCCAAGCGCCATGCGCACATATTCGCGACCGGTCGCCTTGGCGATCGATTTGGCAAGCGAGGTCTTGCCGACGCCGGGAGGCCCGACAAGGCAGAGGATCGGACCCTTGATCTTGGACGAACGGGCCTGCACCGCCAGATATTCAATAATCCGCTCCTTGACCTTTTCCAGACCAAAGTGATCGATCTCGAGTACCTTTTCAGCTGCATTGAGGTCAATCTTGATGCGGGACTTCTTGCCCCATGGCAGACCAAGGAGCCAATCGAGATAATTGCGCACGACGGTGGCCTCAGCGGACATCGGGCTCATCTGCTTGAGCTTCTTGAATTCGCTGTCGGCCTTTTCGCGGGCTTCCTTGGAAAGCTTGGTCTTGGCGATGCGGTTTTCGATCTCGGCCATTTCGTCACGGCCATCCTCGCCGTCGCCAAGCTCCTTCTGGATCGCCTTCATCTGCTCATTGAGATAATATTCGCGCTGAGTCTTCTCCATCTGCCGTTTGACGCGGGAGCGGATGCGCTTTTCCACCTGCAGCACCGAAATCTCGCCTTCCATGAAGCCGAGCGCTTTTTCCAGGCGGCCCTTCACGGAAATTGTCGAGAGCATGTCCTGCTTCTCGGGAATCTTTATCGACAGATGCGAGGCCACAGTGTCCGAGAGCTTGGAATAATCGTCAATCTGGCTCGCCGCGCCGACAACCTCGGGCGAGATCTTCTTGTTGAGCTTGACGTAGTTTTCAAACTCCGAGACGACCGAGCGCGACAGCGCCTCGATTTCGACCGGATCTTCGTCCGGCTCGATCAATTCAACGGCGCGGGCTTCGTAATAGTCTTCACGGTCGGTGTAACCGGTCACTTCAGCGCGCGCCCGGCCTTCGACCAGCACCTTGACGGTGCCATCGGGCAATTTCAACAGTTGCAGCACATTGGCGATGGTGCCGATGTCATAGATGCCTGACGGCTCGGGATCGTCGTCGCTGGCATTGATCTGGGTGGCAAGCATGATCTGCTTGTCCGAGCCCATGACTTCCTCAAGCGCATGGATCGACTTTTCGCGGCCGACGAACAGCGGCACGATCATGTGCGGGAAGACAACAATGTCGCGCAACGGAAGGACGGGGTAGATACCTGCCTCTTCGGGCGGACGTGATGAACTCACATTTTTTTCCGGCATATGATTTCCTTTCCTGGCCCTGCCGGGCCGATTGGCAACGCGGGGCGCGGCCCCGGTTCATCCAGCAACCGCTATTCGCGTCCTTTTGGGGCAAAAAGCCCCTTGCACTCTAATTGGATAACCGGCGACCCGGTTTCAAGACGGACAAACACCGGTAATTGCTCCATTTCCGATTCGAGAGAATATTAGACAATGAAAGTGGCGGGAAGCTGGTGCAGTGCGAAAAACGGGCAAAATACCGGCTTATCACTGTTGCGGATCAATCGACAATCTGGTCGCGGTGGCGGACGGCCAGCTCCAGCAGCTTGTTGGGGCCCTTTGCCCCCAGCTTCGCGGCCAGGCTGACCCTGTGAGCCTGAACCGTGCGCACGCTGATGAACAGCCTTTCCGCGATTTGCTTGCTGGTCATGGATTGCGTCAGGAGCGCCAGGACCCTCCGCTCCGCATCTGACACCTTGCGCAGTTTTTCAGCCAAGGCATGGTCCGACAGATCGCCGACACTCTCATGGCTTTTGCGCCCGATGGATTCGCTGGTATAAAACTCCCCCTCGCCGGCGATGGCCGCAGCAAGTTCGGATTGCGCGTCCTCCTTGGCCATGAAACCTGCTGCGCCGAGTTCGCGGGCGCGCTGGACGAACGACATGTCGGTATGCATCGACAGGATGAATGCCCTGGTGGCGGGTTGATTTTGCCGGACCCATTCGAGCACGCCGAAGCCATCGATCAACGGCATCGAGAGATCGGCAACCAGAATGTCGGGGTGGAACATGCTGAGTTTGGCGATGCAGCTTTCACCATCGGCGGCTTCAGCGACGATCTTGACTCCCAACCCGCTAACCAGACAATTGACGACACCGGCCCTGAAGATCGGATGATCATCGCACACAATTGCCGTTTTTTCCGGTGATGTTGCCGTTTTCATTGACTGGCCGCCTTTCCATCCGCTGTTACCGGAAACGACGCCTCGATCCTGACGCCACCCAAGCTGCTTTGCGACAGCCGCCACCGCCCACCCAAACCGCGGATCCGCTCGTCGATCGACGTAAAGCCCAGGCCAAAAGATGGCTGGCTGGATATCGGCAACGGCTCAATTCCGCCGCCATCATCCTCCACGCACAGATGCAACCTGTCATCTTTTCGGGTGATGGTCGCCTTGCAACTGGCGGCGCCGGAATGACGGCTGACATTGGCCAGACACTCCTGGACGATGCGATAGACATGCAATTTCGCATCCATCCCCAACAACCCGTCGTCGAAATCGATGGAGGTTTCAACTTCGATCTGGCTTGACGTCTCCAGATGTTCAAACAGTGCCTCCAGCGCCTTTTTGAGGCCAAGATGACTGATCGCTGCCGGATGCATCTCCTTGGAAATCCGCCGCAACTCGTTGAGCGCCGTGGTCGTGGATGAAATCAGCGATGGCAGCGCCGCCTTCCAGGTCCTGGTTTCCGGCTCGCGCTCAAGCTTCTTCAGACTGCCCAGCACCACGAGAAAATCCTGAGCCACGCCATCGTGAAGCTCCTTGGCAAGACGCTGACGTTCGGCATCCTGGGCGGCGATGGTTTTTGCGACCCCTTCCGCCCGCAGTGCCATCATCTTGAGGCTCAGTGCGCGATGCGCCAGTTCGCCCATGCGAAAGCGCGATGCAATTGCCAAAGAAAACAGGATCGCCTCCAGACACAGTGTCACTTCCAGCAAATTGTTGTCGATCAGGCCGGTCCGTACGCCGAGCAATTTCTCAAGAAACACAAAAGCTGTGCCGGGGATCATGGCGAAACCAAGCGGAAACAGCAAAATGCGGGCCTGCCGGCTGCCCCTCCATGCCCGCCGTGCAACCATGGCGCAGGCAATCAGGAACAGTGCTGCCGCGCACAAGAGCAGCACGGGTTGCAGCATCCAGTAGGGCAACAGCACAGCGCACAGCATCACCGGGGTTGCCAGGATGGCAGGAACCAACAGCGGCCAGCCGCGTCTGACCGGCTCGCCATCGTCCCGCAGGAATCCCCACATGAAAGCACTTCCGAAAACCAGCCCGCTGTACAGTGTCGCGAGCAGGATGGCGTTGCTCCATTCCTGACGATGCTTCCAGACATAGGCTACGCCGTAGCCCGAGAGATAAAGTGCGAGGAATAGAAGCGCGCAGATGGTCAATGCATTGAGCAGGAAGACCGGAGACCGCACGAAAACACCAACAAAGCCATTGTAGACGATGGTGGCGAAAAGAATGCCCATGAGAAAGGTCTTGAGCAGGTGATCGGCGCGGTCGATTTGTTCCAATGCCTGCAAGGACTGGACGGCAAGCTGCAGCGTGGTCAGCACCGGTTGGTGCACCCGCACATAAAGATCGCTCCCCGCGAGCCTGTCGCGCAACGGCAGGACCATTTGCGGCGAGGCATAGGCCCGGTCCGACATGGCCACGAGATCACCGGTTCTGACCGAGTGCCAGCTTGAGCCGTCGTTGGATCTGAAATAGGCGACCGCCTCATCAACGACGAGATTGAGGATGATCAGGTCAACCGCCGCCAAACCGTCGACCTTGAGCCAGATCGGGTCTTCGCCATACCATGTCCGCAAGGATGAGACCGTTTGCCCGAACTGGCTGCCACCGCAACAAATATCATCAATCGTGGCTTCGGGCGCCGCATCGCGCAGAACGGAGAATGCAAGCAACCGCGTGGGTTGGTTCTGGGCACGGACTTCGCCAACGCCGGAGAATACAGCGAGGCCTCCGGCAAGGAGCCACAAGAAAACAAGGCGCCTTGCGGCCACGGAACACCGCCTTCGAAGTCCCGCACCAGACAGGCCGTCGATCAAGCCGCGGTCCGGGCCGCGCCAGTTGGACAATAAAGGGCAATTTGCCGTTATCATCGGCGCATCAAATCCCAGTCAGCCACGGAAGGAAATAGGTACATCTACCTAAGATTTAGGCAGGTCTGCCAATAAGCAACGCGGTTGGCGCAGCAATGCCCGACCCAGGCGAAGGCCGATCCGATTGCGTCTGGCGGAAAAGCCCGTCCCCAAGGCCGTTAGGGTTAATACTTCATTGGGTTGGGATCCGGCGGCAAAAAGTGCTCTTAGTCTCCTTTGTTGACCGGAGTACCAGTATGGCGCTGCTACAGAAAATTTTGAATTTTGCATTCAATCCGATTGCAGCCATTGTGGCGACGCTCCTTGGCACGGCGTTTCTTTACCTGCTCGAAAAGCAAGCGGGCAACATGCCCTTTGTCCTGCTTTGCAATGCAGGAATCGCTGCCATGCTGTTCCTGGCGAGCCGCAGACTGTACTTTTCGATTTACGCAACCCTCGCGTTTGCGACGCTGATTTCCATCGCATCGACGCTCAAATACCGAACCAAGGGTTTCGATCTGCATATCTATGACATCATCTTCACCGGAGCCGACCCTAAAGCCGCGGCCTTTCTGCTGGATGCATTCACTATTTACGTCGTGCCCTTCGCCGGGCTCCTGCTGTTGGGTATCGCAGCGGTCACATTGATTTTCGTCAGGGAGCGCACCAGCGCGATCGCCGCTCCATGGCGGGTCGGGTTTCTGGCGCTTACAATTGCGCTGATCCCGATGAGTTATCCGCTCAGAGCCGACGAACCGCGATATTTCCACTATCTGGGTGGCTTCAACGCATCGTCCTTTTTCGTTTCCTTTCTGGATCTCCGCGATGCCGCTCTGGGCCGGGGCATTGCCGACCGCTTTGCGTCGATGCCAGCGGGTGAACCTTTCGATGCAACTCAAACCTGTGACTCGGCCGCTACAAAGCCCGACCTTTTCGTGGTGTTGTCGGAAAGCCAGACGGATCTCAGCCGACTGGATCAGTACGGACTTGATCAGCAGTTCTCCGACCGCTTCAAGTCCGCGGATGGAACCCGGCACAGCTTGCAGGTGGAAACCTTTGGTGGCGGCACCTGGATATCAAATTTCTCGCTGATGACGGGATTGTCCAGCCTCGATTTCGGCTGGCGCGCTCCCTATTTGACCACGGCCATGGAAGGCAAGATCCATCAATCCCTGGCGACAGAGCTTGCACGATGCGGCTACAGAACCGCTGTACTGATGCCGATGGAACACGGCTTCGTCAACGAGGGTCCGTTTCTCGAATCCATCGGGTTCGATGATATCCTCGATTACGACCGCATCGGCGCCAGCGAGTACGCCCATGAAGACCGGTTCTATTTTGAAGCCGCTCGGGACTTCATCTCGGAGCATCGCAAAACCGACGGACGCCCATTGTTCCTGCAGGTGCAGACCATGTTCGCGCATTCGCCCTACTCCGACAACAGGACCGAGGCCGGTACGCCCATGACCGGGAAGAGTGGAATCGGGGAACTCGACGAGTATGTCGGGCGCGTCGCCCAGTCCCAGCGGGATTTTGACTGGTTTCTCGATCAGGCAAAGGCGGAGAGCAAGACCCATCCCTCGATCGTGCTGGAGTTTGGCGACCACCAATCCTTTGCCACACGCGAACTGATCGAGAACCTCAATCCGGATTTCGCCATTGATGACCTCTCCTCCTCGGCCTACCGGACCTATTTCACGCTTCACGGCAACGGAACACCGGTCGACATGAGCCCGTTCGATTTCCCGGTCCTTGATATCGGCTATCTCGGGGCCTCGCTTCTGGAGGCTGCGGGGTTGGCCAAGTCGCCCATGCTCACGGATCTTCTGGCACTCAAGACCCGTTGCAACGGGCGTCTGCATTCATGCCAGGATCGGGCGGCTGTCGACAGACACCTGCAACGACGGATTGCCTCGGGCTATCTGGACATCAATTGACAAGGCGTCGCCAAGAACAGGATCTCTCACCACGCGGCTGACCAGCGCGGTGACAAGCAATAACGATGAAGTTGTCAGCTCACACCGAGCCAAGGCCTGAAACCAGATAGATCCCAACAAAAAACCCTCCGGGTGAGCCCGGAGGGTTTGATCTGTCACGCAGGCTTTTTGCGGTCAGGCCGAAGCCGATCCTTTGGCCTCATCATCGCGCTCCGAGTAGATATAGAGCGGACGCGCATTGCCGGTGACCACCTCGTCGGAGATGACGACTTCGCGCACACCTTCGAGTGTCGGCAGTTCGAACATGGTATCGAGCAGGATTTTCTCCATGATCGAACGCAGTCCGCGTGCACCGGTCGCACGGATGATGCCTCGCTTGGCGATTTCAACCAGTGCACTTTCGTGGAATGTAAGTTCCACATCTTCCATCTCGAACAGACGCTGATACTGCTTGACCAGCGCATTCTTCGGCTGGGTCAGGATCTGGATCAGAGCATCTTCATCAAGATCTTCAAGCGTTGCCAACACCGGCAGACGACCGATGAATTCCGGGATCAGGCCGAACTTCACCAGATCTTCAGGCTCGAGCTCGCGCAAGACGGCACCGACACGGCGTTCGTCCTGGGCGCGGACATTGGCGCCGAACCCGATCGAGGTCTTTTCGCCACGCGCTGAAATGATCTTGTCGAGACCGGCGAATGCGCCGCCGCAGACAAACAGGATGTTGGTGGTGTCAACCTGCAGGAATTCCTGCTGCGGATGCTTGCGGCCACCCTGTGGCGGCACGGACGCAACCGTGCCCTCCATGATCTTCAGAAGTGCCTGCTGAACGCCCTCGCCCGAGACATCGCGGGTGATCGAAGGATTGTCCGACTTGCGCGAGATCTTGTCGACCTCATCGATGTAGACAATGCCGCGCTGGGCGCGTTCGACGTTGTAATCAGCCGACTGCAGCAGCTTGAGAATGATGTTCTCGACATCCTCACCGACATAACCGGCTTCGGTCAGTGTCGTGGCATCCGCCATGGTGAACGGCACATCGATGATGCGCGCCAGCGTCTGCGCCAGATAGGTCTTGCCGCAACCGGTCGGACCGACGAGCAGGATGTTGGACTTGGCCAGTTCCACTTCGCCAGACTTGGACGAATGGTTGAGCCGCTTGTAGTGGTTGTGAACCGCCACAGAGAGAATTTTCTTGGCCTGGTGCTGGCCGATCACATACTCATCGAGAGTAGCGATGATCTCCTGGGGAGTGGGAACGCCATCACTCGCCTTGACCATCGAGGATTTGTTTTCCTCGCGGATGATGTCCATGCACAATTCCACGCATTCATCACAGATGAACACGGTAGGACCGGCAATGAGTTTGCGCACTTCATGCTGGCTCTTGCCGCAGAAAGAGCAATAAAGGGTATTCTTGGTATCGCCGCCGTTGCTGCCGCTGACCTTGCTCATTTCACTTTCCTTCCCGCAATCCAGGCATCAAGCCCGGATGTATGGCGCCTGGCCGCCCAAAACACCGCGCGGCGTCAAGGCATACAGGCAATCTCGGGGTACAAATCCGAACTTCAGGTAAACATTCCTGACGCCGGTGGCAACGAATCCCCGTCAATCTGACAATTCTATGTCAGATAAATTGAACATAGACTTAACACCTATATTAGCGCGCTCAAGCGCTCGCACCACCCCAACCACACGAAAACGTGTTGCCGGAGAGGCGCAATAGCCGTGAAAACTCGCTTGCTTCAAGCCGTATAGCCGCAAACCCACGCTTAGTCCGTGGATTCGATGTATTCGCGCTTGTCGATAACCCGGTCAATAAGGCCAAAATCGAGCGCTTCATCCGCTGTCATGAAATGATCGCGGTCGAGGGTTTTCTCCACTGTCTCGTAATCCTTGCCGGTGTGCTTGACATAGATGTCATTGAGCCGGCGCTTCATCTTGATGATGTCCTGGGCGTGGCGCTCGATGTCGGACGCCTGTCCCTGGAAGCCACCGGAAGGCTGGTGCACCATGACGCGCGCATTGGGCGTGGCAAACCGCATGCCCTTTTCACCGGCGCACAACAGCAACGATCCCATCGACGCAGCCTGTCCGACGCACAGCGTCGAAACTGCCGGCCGGATGAACTGCATGGTGTCGTAGATCGCCATCCCGGCCGTGACGACGCCACCGGGTGAATTGATGTAGAGTGCGATTTCCTTCTTCGGATTCTCTGCCTCGAGAAACAGAAGCTGGGCGCAGACCAGTGTCGCCATGTGATCTTCAACCGGGCCGGTGATGAAGATGA
>NZ_JBDWHW010000167.1:0-38551 GCF_039975035.1 Hoeflea sp.
CACCGGCATCGACAAGCAGGTGCTTGGCCAGGTTGCTGCTGAGATCCGCGCCTATCGCAAACCTGAGCCCTACAAGGGCAAGGGCGTTAAATATGCTGAAGAGCGGATTGTCCGCAAAGAAGGCAAGAAGAAGTAAGGAAGACGCGAAATGGCTAGCAGGAAACAATCCCTTACGCGTCGGTCCGCTCGTGTCCGCCGCCAGCTTAAAGCGGTGGCCAATGGCCGTCCGCGCCTGTCGGTTCATCGCTCGTCGAAGAACATCTACGCGCAGATCATTGATGATGCCGCAGGCCGTACGCTTGTTGCAGCTTCAACGCTTGACACCGGCCTTCGTGGCGGGCTCAAGACCGGCGCCGATGTCTCCGCCGCAGCTGCGGTCGGCAAGTTGATTGCCGAACGTGCGACCGAGGCGGGCGTCAAGGACGTGGTCTTTGACCGTGGCGCTTTCATCTATCACGGCCGTATCAAGGCTCTCGCTGAAGCAGCCCGCGAAGGCGGTCTGAGCTTCTAAGTCAACCCAGCCGATTGATTCCGGAAAAGAATAAGGAACAGGACAATGGCCAAGGAAGGTCGCCGCGATAACCGCGGTAGAGACGACGAGCGCGACAGCGAATTCGTCGACAAGCTCGTACACATCAACCGTGTCGCAAAGGTCGTCAAGGGCGGCCGGCGCTTCGGTTTCGCAGCCCTGGTGGTTGTTGGAGATCAGAAGGGCCGCGTTGGCTTTGGACACGGCAAGGCGCGTGAAGTGCCGGAAGCAATCCGCAAGGCCACTGAATCGGCCAAGCGCGATTTGATTTTCGTACCATTGCGCTCCGGCCGGACCCTGCATCACGATGTGCATGGCCGCCATGGCGCGGGTAAGGTGCTGCTTCGCGCAGCCAAGCCTGGTACCGGCATCATCGCCGGTGGTCCGATGCGTGCGGTTTTCGAAACCCTGGGTATGCAGGATGTTGTGGCCAAGTCGACCGGTTCGTCGAACCCGTACAACATGATCCGCGCAACTTTTGACGCGCTCAAGAGCCAGATGCACCCCAAGGACATTGCCTCGCAGCGCGGCATGAAGTACTCCACGCTCCAGGAACGCCGCGGTGTATCCGCCGGCGCCGAAGAGTAATCGGGCGTCCGCCTTTATCGTAGTAGGGAGCCAAGACCATGGCTGACAATAAAAAGGGCAAGACGGTCACTGTCGAACAGACCGGCAGCCCGATTCGCCGCCCGAACGTTCAGCGCCAGACGCTGATCGGTTTGGGCCTCAACAAGATGCACCGCCGCCGGACCCTCGAGGACACACCGTCCGTTCGTGGCATGATCCGTTCGGTCAGCCACCTCGTTCGCGTCGTCGACGAGCAGTGAGTGGGAGTGAACTGTCATGAAACTCAATGAGATCACCGACAACGAAGGCGCCACCAAGAACCGCAAGCGGGTAGGCCGCGGCATCGGTTCGGGTTCCGGCAAGACCGGTGGCCGTGGCGTCAAGGGTCAGAAATCCCGTGGTGGCGTTGCCATCAACGGTTTTGAAGGCGGCCAGATGCCAATTTACCGGCGTCTGCCAAAGCGCGGCTTCAAGAACATCTTCTCGACCGACTTCAATGTCGTCTCGGTCGGCCGTGTTCAGACCGCTATCGACGCTGGCAAGCTCGATGCCAAGAGCCCGATTGATGCAGCAGCCCTCAAGGCTGCCGGCGTGATCCGCCGCATCAAGGACGGCGTGCGAATTCTCGCCGACGGCGATGTGAAGGCCAAACTCACACTTGAAGTGGCAGGCGCTTCGCGCACCGCCATCGAAAAGGTCGAAAAGGCCGGCGGTTCGATCAAGCTGCTCGCTCCTGCGCCAGCTCCGGCTGCTGCGGAAGAGTAAAATATTTTTGACCGCCCGGTGGTTCACATCGGGCGGTTTTCGTCCCATATGGGGTGAGCTTGTGCATTAACACGCGCAGGCTAGGGCAGGCGCCAGGCATCTATTATCCGGCCAGGCAGCAAAGTCCGGTGAAACCAACTCAGACCCTCCGGAGATGATCGGGTTCATCAGGCGCCGGATGGGCCGCGCGGAGAACGCAATGGCATCTGCAGCCGAACAACTCGCTTCCAATTTGAATTTCGGGGCTTTCGCCAAGGCGGAAGACCTCAAAAAGCGGATCTGGTTTACGCTTGGTGCGTTGCTGGTGTACCGGCTGGGGACCTATATCCCGTTGCCGGGTATCAATCCCGATGCGTTTGCGCAGGCCTTTCAGGGCCAGTCGGGCGGCATTCTCGGCCTGTTCAACATGTTTGCAGGCGGCGCTGTCGAGCGCATGGCCATTTTCGCGCTCGGCATCATGCCCTACATCTCTGCCTCGATCATCATACAGCTGATGACATCGGTCATTCCGACACTTGAGCAACTCAAGAAGGAAGGCGAGCAGGGCCGCAAGGTCATCAACCAGTATACCCGCTACGGCACTGTGCTGCTTGGTACTGTTCAGGCCTACGGCATTGCCGTCGGTCTCGAATCGGGCAGCGGCATCGTCACCGATCCGGGCTGGTTCTTCCGCATTGCAACGGTGATCACCCTTGTTGGCGGCACCATGTTCCTGATGTGGCTCGGTGAACAGATCACCGCGCGCGGCATCGGCAACGGCATTTCGCTGATCATTTTCTCGGGGATTGTCGCAGCACTGCCGACGGCTGTTGCAGGAACTCTCGAACTGGGCCGCACCGGCGCGCTGTCGACAGGGCTGATCATTGCCGTGATCGTGGTCGCCATCGCCGTGATTGCGTTCATCGTCTTCATCGAGCGTGCGCAGCGACAATTGCTGATCCAGTATCCCAAGCGCCAGGTTGGTTCACGCATGTTCCAGGGCGATACGTCGCACCTGCCGCTCAAGCTCAACACCGCCGGTGTAATTCCGCCGATCTTCGCATCCTCGCTGCTTCTTTTGCCGGCGACGATTGCGGGCTTTGCCAACACCGGAGACATGCCGGTATGGGCGTCGACGTTGCTGGCTTCACTCGGACACGGTCAGCCTGCCTATATGGCGCTCTATGCCGCAATGATCGGCTTTTTCGCGTTCTTCTATACGGCAATCGTGTTCAATCCGAAGGACACCGCCGACAATCTCAAACGTCATGGCGGATTCATTCCGGGGTTCCGTCCTGGCGAGCGCACCGCTGAATATATCGATTACGTTCTGACGCGAATCACCGTGATTGGCGCCATGTACCTGATTTTCGTTTGTCTCTTACCCGAATTTCTAATCGCGCAAACCGGCGTTCCGTTCTATCTGGGTGGTACGTCGCTGTTGATCGTCGTCTCGGTGACGCTTGACACGGTTGCGCAGATTCAGGGACATCTGATTGCCCAGCAATATGAGGGGCTGATCAAGAAGTCCAAACTTCGGGGAGGCAAGAAGGGACGATGAGACTTATTCTGTTGGGACCGCCAGGCGCGGGGAAGGGGACCCAGGCTCAGCGTCTGGTCGAGAAACATTCGATCCCGCAATTGTCCACCGGCGATATGCTGCGTGCGGCGGTTGCCGCCGGCACCGAAGTCGGCAAGCGCGCCAAGGCTGTCATGGATGCCGGTGAACTGGTGTCCGACGACATCGTCAACGCAATCGTGTCCGAGCGCATCGACGAAGCCGATTGCGCCAACGGCTTTATTCTTGATGGCTATCCGCGCACGCTTGTTCAGGCGGATGCCGTTGAAACCATGCTCGATGCCAAAGGCATGAAGCTTGATTGCGTGATCGAACTTCAGGTCGATGACAAGGCTCTGGTGGGGCGCATTGTCAAACGGGCCGAAGAAGCTGCTGCCGCAGGCAAGCCGGTTCGCAAGGACGACAATCCGGTGGTGTTTGAAGAACGCTTGCGCGAATATTACAAGAAGACCGCGCCGCTGACCGGCTATTACTACGCCAAGGGCTCGCTTTGCACCGTCGATGGCATGGGCAGCATTGACGCGGTGACGGACGAGATCGAGGCGGTTCTGGCGTCGCTCTGATCTTGGCTGGAGCATCCGACAGGACGGTTTTCGAGTTGATGACCGGCCTGTCGACGGACTTCCGGTCGAAAATAAGGCACCGGAGAGGTTGACGAAAGCCTGTCTGTTCCGCTAAGAGCCGTGCAACTCGCGACATGCAAGCGATCGGTGCGATTCCTCGAAGGCTTGAGGAAACGGCTCTGGTCGCTTTTAAGCGTGTCGGGATGATGGATAAAGCATACGCCGATCGGGCCTGTGGGTTTGGCCGGTGTTTGTGAATGGACTACCCCGCAAGGGCCGGCCTCCACCGGACGCGGGTCAACAATAACCCGCCGGCCCGACCGGCCCACATGGAGAAGCACATGGCCCGCATAGCAGGCGTTAATATTCCGACCAACAAGCGCGTTGTCATCGCGCTGACCTACATTCATGGTATCGGCAGCAAGTTTGCCCAGGATATCGTGGAAAAGGTCGGCATCCCGCTGGATCGTCGCGTCAACCAGCTTTCGGACTCCGAAGTGCTGCAGATCCGCGAAACCATCGACCGTGACTATCAGGTTGAAGGCGATCTGCGTCGTGAGAATTCGATGAACATCAAGCGTCTGATGGATCTGGGCTGCTACCGCGGTCTTCGCCATCGTCGCGGTCTGCCGGTGCGTGGACAGCGCACTCACACCAATGCCCGCACCCGCAAGGGTCCGGCAAAGGCGATTGCCGGCAAGAAGAAGTAATGGGTTTCGCCTGACCGGCGGCAAGAGTTTCAAGGCGGTGGATCTTCTGACCACCGCTTTGAGTTTGAGCGTCCGGCAAGGTGCCTCCCGGTGGAGCCGCTGGTGTTACGGCGGTGCTGATATCTCGAAAGGAAAAGAACATGGCTAAAGATAGCACGGTGCGTGTCAAGCGCCGCGAACGCAAAAACATTTCGTCGGGCGTTGCCCACGTCAATTCGACCTTCAACAACACGATGATCACCATCACCGATGCTCAGGGCAATACCATTTCCTGGTCTTCGGCCGGTTCGAAGGGTTTCAAGGGGTCGCGTAAGTCGACACCGTTCGCAGCGCAGATGGCTGCTGAAGACGCCGCCAAGAAGGCGCAGGATCACGGCATGAAGACGCTCGAAGTCGAGGTTTGCGGTCCGGGATCGGGTCGTGAGTCCGCGCTTCGCGCGCTGCAGGCTGCAGGTTTCACCATCACCTCGATCCGTGATGTGACGCCGATCCCGCACAATGGCTGCCGTCCGCGCAAGAAGCGCCGCGTCTAAGCGAGTTCCGAATTTGCGACGGGCAAGGTTCATCCTTCGTCCGTCCGATCCTCTTCTCACTTGGCCGCACGATTGGATGGTGCGGCAACAGGAAGGCAACTGATATGATTCAGAAAAACTGGCAGGAACTGATCAAGCCAAGCAAGGTGGAGTTCAACACCGCGAGCCGTACACAGGCTTCCGTGGTTGCTGAACCGCTCGAGCGTGGCTTCGGCCTGACACTGGGCAACGCGCTGCGCCGCGTGCTTTTGTCCTCGCTGCGCGGCGCTGCCGTCACCGCAGTGCAGATCGATGGCGTGCTGCATGAATTCTCCTCGATCCCGGGCGTTCGTGAAGATGTCACCGACATCATCCTCAACATCAAGGAAATCGCCATCCGCATGGAAGGCGACGAAGCCAAGCGCATGGTTGTGCGCAAGCAGGGTCCTGGTGTTGTCCGTGCAGGTGACATCCAGACAGTGGGTGATATCGAGATCCTCAATCCGGAACATCCGCTGTGCACGCTCGATGAGGGTGCTGAGATCCGCATGGAATTCACCGTCAATAACGGCAAGGGCTACGTGCCGGCTGACCGCAATCGTGCCGAAGACGCGCCGATCGGTCTTATCCCGGTCGACAGCCTGTATTCGCCGGTCAAGAAGTGCTCCTACAAGGTGGAAAACACCCGTGAAGGACAGGTTCTCGATTACGACAAGCTGACGCTGAACATCGAAACCGATGGTTCGGTCAGCGGCGAAGATGCCGTGGCTTATGCAGCCCGTATCCTTCAGGACCAGCTCGGCGTGTTCGTCAACTTCGACGAGCCGCAGAAAGAAGTCCACGAGGAAACCGTCGCCGAACTGGCTTTCAATCCGTCGCTTCTCAAGAAGGTCGACGAACTGGAGCTCTCGGTCCGCTCGGCAAACTGCCTGAAGAACGACAACATCGTCTATATCGGCGACCTGATTCAGAAGACCGAAGCCGAAATGCTGCGGACTCCGAACTTTGGCCGCAAGTCACTCAACGAGATCAAGGAAGTCTTGGCTTCCATGGGCCTGCATCTGGGTATGGAAGTTCCGTCCTGGCCGCCGGAAAACATCGAAGATCTCGCCAAGCGTTACGAAGACCAGTATTAAACCGTCAAACGGCAGGCGTGCGCCTGCATGTGAAGGAGACAGGCCATGCGCCACGGAAATTCAGGCCGCAAGCTGAATCGCACCTCGAGCCACCGCAAGGCGATGTTCGCCAACATGGCGACTTCGCTCATCGAACACGAGCAGATCGTGACCACCTTGCCGAAGGCCAAGGAAATCCGTCCGATCGTTGAAAAGCTCGTCACGCTCGGCAAGCGCGGTGACCTGCATGCCCGCCGTCAGGCGATCTCGCAGATCCGCGACAATGATGCTGTACGCAAGCTGTTTGACAGCATTGCCACCCGCTACGCCACCCGCAACGGCGGCTATATCCGGATCATGAAGGCTGGTTTCCGTACCGGCGACAACGCGCCGATGGCCGTGGTTGAATTCGTGGATCGCGATCCGGATGCCAAGGGCTCGAAGGATCGCGCCCGCGTGGAAGCCGAAGCTGCTGCCGAAGACGAAGCCGCGTAAGCGCTTCCAATTCTGCCAGATGCCTTACATCGAATGGCCGGGTGCTTTGTGCGCCCGGCCATTTTGGTTTGAATGGCCTGGCTGATCCAGATCGCGCAATAGTCTGCAGTTTTTCTTCAGTGACGAATTGTACAGAGAAAGCGAGAATGCGCGTCACGCGGCTCCGGTTTGTTGCGACGCGAATTACCCCTCGGGAGCGAATTTGCGCTAGCCAACTATCGCGAGAATTGTTGATTTGAATCAACTGGACTTGGCAGTCCACAGCTATCATCCCCCGTCCGGGTAACACTCGATTTGGGAGGATATGATGTCGACTCTGACGGTATTCCGTAATGACAAGGACGAGCTTTATTTGCCGTTTCTCGGCAAGTTCTATGAAGGCGTTGCCCAACCGATGGCCTGGAGCCTCTTCCGGCTGGCGGTGGGCGGTGCGCTGGTCCTGGAAGGGTGGCCCAAGATTGTCGCGCCCTTTGCCCAATCCGGTTTTGTGGAAGGATTGGGCTTTGCTCCGGGGTGGTTCTGGTCGCCGGCGTTGGCGGCGATGCAGTTTTTCGGTGGAATGTTGATTGCTGTAGGCCTTTTTACCCGTCCGGTGGCGCTCGCCAATGGCATCATGCTGGCCATCACTTTGTGGTTCCATTACAGCCACCCTTATGGTGATGCTTTCCTTACCCAGGCTGGTGTTGATGCGCTCAAGGCCGGTGGAGATCTTTTCACGCCGGAAGGTCTGGCGCGGTTGGGTGACGGCGGTACCAGGTTCTTGCATCAGGTCCAGTCCAAGGCGGAACTTAATTCGTTGTTCTGGGCCGGCGGCGCCTTCCTGTTCGCGGCTTTTGGCGGCGGCTATTTGTCGCTCGACCGGTTGCTGTTCAAGAAACAGTTTTGATCTGAAACATGTCGCGCAAACCTGTGCAGCGGCTTTGCGCGACATGAAAAAACTTGCAGCCGACGCGCGGTAGGTGCGTTGTTCCAAGATTCCGTAAGGGCCGGGGACTGATCTCCGGTCCTTACAACGATCGCTCAGTGCGCCACGGAGGCGCGACATTGTGGCATAGCCTCAGACCATGCCGGTAACACGGACCGGCCGCCGGCCGGTCGCCCGTTTCCGGGCCATGTAGCGCGGCCGTGCCAGGCGCCATCCGAGCAGCAATGTCACCAGCCCGGCATAAATCAGCTGCTCCGGTCCGATCACCTTGACCGACAGGCAGTAGTGCAGCGCCCCGGCCGCCGCGATCGGATAGATCAGCCGGTGCAGCTTGAGCCAGCCTGGTCCGAGCTTGCGGACCGACCAGCGATTGGACGTCAGAGCCAGCGGGATCAGCGCTACGAAGGCCGCCATGCCAATGGTGATGAACCAGCGTTTGATGATGTCCTCGATGATCACATCCAGCGCCAGACGCTTGTCGAGCACCATGTAGGTGAGGAAGTGCATCGCCACATAGTAGAATGCCAGCAGTCCAAGCGCCCGCCTGTAGCGCACCCAGTTGATGCCGAACAGATCCCTGAGCGGAGAGATCATCAGCGTCAGGATCAGCAGCCGTAACGCCCAGTCGCCCAGAAGGTGCTCAAAGATCTTGACCGGATTGCCGACCAACTGGCCGGTGGCTCCAAGATAGAACGTCCACAGCGCCGGTGTCAGGCCGAGCGCATAGAGCGCCCAGACCGATGCGGTGTGGAACCGTTTGGGCAAAGAGGGCAGGCGCATGGTCAGAAATTCGCTTTCAGATCCATGCCTTCATAGAGGCTGGCGACCTCGTCGCCATAACCATTGAACGGCAGCGTCGGCCGCTCGTTGGAGCCGAAAAAGCCGCCGCCGCCGATACGGTTTTCCACAGCCTGGCTCCAGCGCGGGTGGTCGACCTCCGGATTGACATTGGCATAGAAGCCGTACTCGCTCGGCGCCAGACGGTTCCAGGTCGAGGCCGGCTGTTCCTCGGTCAACGTGATGCGGACGATCGACTTGATGCCCTTGAAACCGTATTTCCATGGCGTGACCAGCCGCACCGGAGCGCCATTCTGGTTGGGCAGAGTCTTGCCGTACAGTCCCATCGACAGGATCGTCAGCGGGTGGCGCGCCTCGTCAAGCCGCAAGCCTTCGACATAGGGCCAGTTCAGTGGCTGGAAGATCCCCCGCTGTCCGGGCATTTCTTCCGGCCGCACCACTGTTTCAAACGCCACGTATTTGGCGCTGCCCAGCGGCTCGACCCTGTCGAGCAGGCTGGCGAGCGGAAAACCGATCCAGGGAATGACCATCGACCAAGCTTCGACACACCGCATCCGGTAGATGCGTTCCTCGAGCCCGAGCGCCATCAACGCATCGAGATCGAACTCGGCAGGCTTGCCCACCATGCCATCGACCTTGACGGTCCAGGGCGTGGGATTGAAATCGCCGGATTTCGCTGCCGGATCGGCCTTGCCGGTGCCGAACTCATAGAAATTGTTGTAGCTGGTCGCATCCGCTTCCGCTGTCAGTTCCTCCTTGGGATCGTAGCCGCCCGGCTTGGCGGCAAGCTCTGTTGCGCTGAACGCCAGTGAAGGCGCCGCCAAGCTGAACCCTCCAACAGCACCCATGCGTAAAATGTCGCGCCGCCGGTAATAGCTTGCCTCGGCAGTGATCTCGGATCCGGGTATCGGGGTAGGGCGGTAGCGGTGCATGGCGGACTTGCTCCTGATGTTTGTGGACCGGATCGCTTGGGCTTTGCGGCACTTATACAAGATATACGATTGACCGCGGGCGCAAAGGACCCGCGCGACCACGTTTTCGTGTAGTCTTGGTGATCAACCGGCTTGTCCGGGTCGGAATTGGCCAGGAAGGCACTGGCTGGCGGAGGCCTTGCATCAACTCTTGGTGCAGCCGGCTTTAAACGTTGCCATGAAGCCGTCAAACTCATGATGACTTTAGTGTTCCAGTCAGGCCATAGTGGCCCAAATCACTGAGGATTCCCGTCATGATTCCAAATCGTTCGCGGTTGCGCGCCGTCCTTTTTCTTGTGCTGGCCATATCCATGGCGAGCTTTCCCGTATTGGCTCCGGCGCTGGCCCAGACCAGCACTGAGCAATCCCTGACCGACAGCATTGGCAAGATCTTCCGCGATGTCATCGGCGGCCCCGAGGAAAAGGCCACAGCACAATCCGAAACCGCTCCGGTTTCCGAGCCGCGCCGCGAGCCGCCGCGGTCGCAAGCCGACATGATGCAATCCTTCTCGCCGCTGGTGAAGGCAACCGCGCCCGCCGTCGTCAATGTCTATGCCAACCGCACCGTGCAGCGCAGCATGTCTCCCTTTGCCGGTGATCCGTTTTTCGAGCAGTTTTTCGGCCAGAGAATGCCAAACCGAACCGAGAAGCAGTCTTCGCTCGGGTCCGGCGTAATCATTCAGAGCAATGGAATCATCGTCACCAACAATCATGTCATCGCAGGCGCCGATGACATTCGCGTCGCACTTACCGATGGACGGGAGTTTCAAAGCAAGGTTCTGCTCAAGGATGAGCGTTTCGATCTCGCAATCCTTCAGATTGACGGTGATGGACCTTTCCCGATTGTGGAATTCGGCGACACCGACACCACCGAGGTGGGGGATATCGTGCTCGCCATAGGCAACCCGTTCGGCGTTGGTCAGACAGTGACCAGCGGCATCGTTTCGGCGCTTGCCCGAAACAGCGTTGGTGTGTCGGATTTCGGCTCGTTCATCCAGACTGACGCCGCCATCAATCCGGGCAATTCAGGCGGTGCGCTGATTGACATGAGCGGACGCCTGATCGGCATCAACTCGGCAATTTTCAGCCGCTCCGGCGGCTCCAACGGCATCGGGTTCGCCATCCCCGCCAATCTGGTTCGCGCCGTGGCTCAAACCGCCGAAACGGGCGGCGATGTTTTCGAGCCGCCCTATATCGGCGCATCCTTCGAACCGGTGACGGCTGACATTGCCGAGGCGCTTGGACTGGACCGCGCAACAGGCGCCCTGGTGTCGGATGTCACCGAGGACGGCCCCGCCGGCAAGGCCGGTTTGCGCCCCGGTGACATTGTCCTGGGATTCAATGGCCGGCCAGTCGAACATCCCGATGCGCTGGGTTACCGGCTTGCCACCACGAGTGCCGGCGCCACCGCTGCGCTTGATGTGCTCGGACGCAAGGGTCGCAAGACGATCGAAATCACGCTGCAGGCGCCGCCCGCCGATGATCCGCGTGCCCGGCGCAAGCTTGATGGCCTGAATCCGTTTTCAGGTGCGATTGTCTCCAACATCACTCCGAGTATTGCCAGTAAATTGCGGCTGCCGCCATCGGTTCATGGCGTTGTCATCACCGATGTTCCTGGCGGGTCGATCGCCGGCCGTTACGGCTTCCGTCCGGCAGATCTGATTGCCGAGATCAACGGCGTCAAGATCACCAATGTCAATGTCCTCGAACAGATCCTGGCCGATGGCGCCAGCTTCTGGCGGTTTGAAATCGTGCGTGGCGGTCAACGCATTCGCCAGATCATACGGTGATGCATGAGTGATCTGTTCGCCACTGCCGGTGCGGCCCAAAGCGGGCACCGTCCGCTTGCCGACCGGTTGCGGCCCGCCACGCTTGCCCAAGTCACCGGCCAGCCGCATCTGACCGGCGCGGATGGCGCGATCACCCGGATGATCGCCTCGGCAAGTCTCGGCTCGATGATCTTCTGGGGCCCTCCGGGTACCGGCAAGACCACGGTGGCGCGGCTTCTGGCCGGTGAAACCGAGCTGGCGTTCGATCAGATCTCGGCGATTTTTTCAGGCGTGGCCGATCTCAAGAAGGTCTTCGAGACAGCGCGTGCCCGCCGCATGGGTGGACGCCAGACCTTGCTGTTTGTCGACGAGATCCACCGCTTCAACCGCGCCCAGCAGGACAGTTTCCTGCCGGTGATGGAAGACGGCACCATCGTGCTGGTCGGCGCGACCACGGAAAATCCGTCGTTTGAACTCAACGCAGCGCTTCTGTCGCGCGCCCGGGTGCTGACCTTCAAGCCGCATGACGAGGACAGCCTTGAAAACCTGCTCAAGCGCGCCGAGGAAGAGACCGGCAGGACGCTGCCGCTCGAACCCGACGCGCGGCTCAGTCTTCTCAGGATGGCCGATGGCGATGGCCGGGCGGTGCTGACGCTTGCTGAAGAGGTCTGGCGCGCCGCCCGCGAGGACGAGGTTTTTGACACCAAGGCGCTTGTCAATGTCGTCCAGCGCCGCGCCCCGGTCTATGACAAGGGTCAGGACGGGCATTACAATCTGATTTCGGCGCTGCACAAGTCGGTGCGCGGGTCCGACCCCGACGCCGCGCTCTATTATCTCTGCCGGATGTTAGACGCTGGCGAGGATCCGCTGTTTCTGGCCCGGCGGCTGGTCCGCATGGCGTCGGAAGAGATCGGCATGGCCGATCCGCAGGCGCTGGTTGTCGCCAATGCCGCCAAGGACGCCTATGACTTTCTTGGATCGCCCGAGGGCGAGCTGGCGCTGGCGCAGGCCTGCGTCTATCTCGCCACCGCGCCCAAATCCAACGCCGTCTACACGGCCTACAAGGCTGCCAGGCGCGTTGCCAAGGAGGGCGGGTCGCTGTTGCCGCCCAAGCACATCCTCAACGCGCCGACCAAGCTGATGAAGGCCGAGGGCTACAATGAAGGCTATCGCTATGACCATGATGAGCCGGATGCGTTTTCAGGGCAGGATTATTTCCCCGAAGCGATGGGTCGCAAGACCTTTTATGATCCGCCCGAACGCGGCTTTGAACGTGACATCCGCAAGCGTCTGGATTTCTGGACGCGACTGAGAAAAGAACGCTCGGACAAGGGGTAGGGCGGCATGACCGGCCCAGCCGTTAAATCAGCCACCAGACCAGTGCCCATAATCGGCATCATGGGCGCCGGCGCCATCGGACTCTATGTCGGCGGGATGCTGGCACAGGGTGGCGCTCAGGTGGTGTTTGCCGCGCGCGGGCGGACGCTGGAAGCGCTGGGTCGCGGCCTGGCTGTGTCGCGCTACGATGGTTTCAAGGCCGAATTGAAGCCCGAACACTACCGGACTGGCAGCGCTCATGCATTGGCTTCCTGCGATATAGTGCTGTTTTGCACCAAGTCCGGCGACACCGAAAGTGCTGCCCGCGAGCTTGCCGGAACGCTCGGACCCGGCGCCACCGTGATCAGCCTGCAGAACGGTGTGGGCAATCTCGATATCCTCAAATCGCTGTTGCCGGATCATGAAATTGTCGCAGGTACGGTTCCGTTCAATGTTGTCAGGCTTTCACCCAATGCGGTGCATTGCTCGATGGAAGGCCCGGTGCTTGTCGGGGCGTGTGGTGCATCTGCCGTGTTGGCGGAACTTGCCCGCGGCTCCGGTTTGAAACTGCAAGTCCGGGATGATCTGGAGGCGGTGCAGTGGGGAAAATTGTTGCTCAACCTCAACAACGGGCTCAATGTCATCAGCGGGCTTCCGCTGCGACGCCAGTTCGCGGATCCGGGCTACCGCACGGTGCTGGCGATGGCGATGGATGAACTGCTTGCCGCGCTCGACGCGGCCGGGATCACTGCCGTTGGCGCGACCCGCACCAATCCGCGGCTGATCCCGAAAATCTTGCGGCTGCCGACCTGGCTGTTCCGGGTTGTTGCCCGCCAGCAGTTGAAGATCGACGACACTGCCAGATCTTCATCCTGGGACGACCTTCAGGCAGGCAGAGAGCCTGAGACCCGCTTTCTCAACGGCGCAGTCTGCGCTCTGGCCCAGGCGCATGGCCGAACCGCTCCGGTCAATGCCCTTGTCTGCCGTCTGGTCGATGAGGCTTTTGCGGTGAAGGCATCGCCCGAAATGCCCGGTGACAAGCTTCTGGCGCTGGCGCAGAATGAGGCGGGTTGACTGGCGGACGTCGGCGTAAATCCGCCGGCTCTTGACCTGCGTCAATGCGGTTTGAGCCTTGGCGTTGCATTCTGGCCTTCATCGATCAAGGAGGAATTCCCATGACGGTTCTGGTTCTTTACGCCACGGTTGAGGGACATACCCGCAAGATTGCCGAGCATGCCGCAGCCCAGCTTGAGAAACGGGGGCAGGGCGTTGTCCTGAGTGACATCCGCGAGCCCGGCTTCGCCGTTCCCGGCCGGTTCGAGGGAGTGCTGCTCTGCGCGCCGATCCATATTGGACGCTATCCCGAACCGGTGGCGCAGTTCATCATCGATTGGAAAGCCGCTCTTGCGGATGTTCCCACCGCATTGATTTCGGTTTCGCTTGGAATTCACAGCGACATTGCCGAAGAGCGCGCCGAGGCTGAAGCCTATCCCGCCAAACTGGAAAAAAAGACCGGTTTTCGGATCCCCAAGGTCCATCATGCCGCCGGAGCATTAAAATACCTTGAGTATGATTTCTTCAAACGCGCGTTGATGCGCCGGATCGCGGCGAAGGAAGGCGGACCTGTCGATACCGGTCGTGATCATGAGTTCACCGATTGGGCCGCGCTCGACCGGTTTCTCGACGAGTTTGCCGATGATGTGGCCTTGGCCGCCAAGGCTTAGCTCCAGGCGGGCTTGATGCGATCCAAATCCGAACGCCAACAGGCTGCATCATATTAACCGCGCGGGAACCTGAAATAGCGCGCCGGTTGCGCCGCCGCTTTATTGAAGCGCGGTTTTCGGCTAAGCAACCTGCATGAATGCACTTGTACTTGTTTTCGTCGGTGGCGGTCTGGGCGCGGTGTCGCGCCATCTGGTCGCCAGGGCGGTCATGCACGCTTCCGGCGTCCGGTTTCCCTGGGGCACGATGGTGGTCAACATCGCCGGCTCGCTGGCCATGGGTCTGTTGATCGCCTGGCTGGCCCGCCGCTCCGCTGGAGACTCGGACTTGCGTCTTTTGCTGGCGACCGGTTTTTTGGGCGGTTTTACCACCTTTTCGGCGTTTTCGCTTGATGCAGTGACGCTTTACGAGCGTGGTGCGTTGACGGCGGCGGCCACCTATGTGATTGCCAGCGTAACAGTGTCCATCCTGGCATTATTTGGCGGGCTTTGGCTGGCACGTCAGCTCTGACACCAGCCTTCAAGCCCAGGACAAAGAGATAATCGATATGGCGGGCGTACAGCTCATACAGGTAGATCCGGACGAAGCGGGCATGCGGCTCGATCGCTGGTTCAAGGTGCATTTTCCAGGTCTGGGTTTCGGGCCGCTGCAAAAGCTGCTCAGATCCGGCCAGGTCCGCGTTGATGGCGGCCGGGTCAAGTCCGACGCGAGGGTACAACCCGGACAGACCGTCCGCGTTCCGCCTCTGGACGTTGACGAGAAAGCCACCGGTCCGCTGACCGCCAAGACCATGCGCAGCGGCAATGACCACGAGGTGCTGAGCAAGATGCTGCTGCATGAAGATGCAAAGGTGCTGGTGTTCAACAAGCCTGCGGGTCTGGCCGTACAGGGCGGTTCCGGCGTTACCCGCAATGTCGACGAGATGCTTGAGGCCTGGCGCAACAAGAAGGGTGAGAAGCCGCGGCTTGTGCACCGGCTCGACCGCGACACCTCCGGGGTTCTGGTGGTGGCCCGCACCCGCGGCGCGGCGCAGGCACTGACAGCGGCTTTCCGCGAGCGCACAACCAAGAAAACCTACTGGGCGCTGGTCAAGGGCGTGCCGCGCGACAAGGAAGGCAAGATCTCCACCTGGCTGATCAAGGAATCCACCGAGGACGGCGACCGGATGCGCGTCGCCAAGCACGGCGAGCAGGGCGCCGATCACGCGGTGTCCTATTACCGGATCATCGACAAGGCCGCCCAGAGCCTCGCCTGGCTCGAGTTTGAGCCCTACACCGGTCGTACCCATCAGCTTCGGGTGCATGCCTTGCACCTGGGTCATCCGATCATCGGCGATCCGAAATATTTCGAGTTCGACAAGAACTGGGAATTCCCCAGCGGCATGCAGAACCTGCTGCATCTGCTGGCCCGCCGCATTTCGATTCCCCATCCCGATGGCGGCCTGCTGTCGGTGACAGCGCCGCTGCCGCCGCACATGGTGCAAAGCTGGAACCTGCTCGGCTTTGACGAAACCACCGCCGGGGAGCCCGAGGAATGAAGCTGGCGTTGTTTGATTGCGACGGCACCATTGTCGACAGTGCCGCGGTGATCCACGCCTGCATGGAACGTACTTTCGGTGATTTCGGCATGGCCGTGCCCATGCTTGCTCACACCAAATCGATCATCGGATTGACGCTCGATATTGCCATCGCGCAGATGCTCGAACGACCGGTGGATGCGGAAATCACTGCCATGACAGCGCGTTACAAGGAGCATTTCATGCTTTACCGCCAGACTGGCGGCCCGCTTGAGCCCACTTATGGCGGGCTGTTGGAACTGATTGCGGCGCTGGCGGCTCGCGATGACGTCATCCTGGGCGTTGTCACCGGCAAGTCCCGCCGCGGGCTCGACGCTATCCTTGCCCACCATGGCCTGACGGCCTCGTTCTTCACCACCCGCACCGCCGATGATTGCCCATCCAAGCCGCATCCGGCGATGGTGCTCGAATGCTGCACGGAAGCAGGCGTCGACCCGAAGCACACCACAGTGATCGGCGATGCGATCTATGACATGCAGATGGCGGTCAATGCCGGCGCCCGTCCTATTGGCGTGTCCTGGGGTTACGGGCCAGTGGACGCGCTCTGGGCGGCCGGCGCCGGGCACGTGGTCAGCCAGGCGCGGGAAATCGCCGACCTCATCTAACGACAGGAGACGCGTGATGCGTGATATTCTCAGCGATCTTGATCTCGGAGAGGACAAGCTGTCCGATCCGGTCCGCGAAATTCAGAAAGGCCTGAAAAAGGTCTTGCCCAAACGATTCTACCGGCAGGCCTCGGTTATCCCGGGGTCCGAAAGCGGCTTCGTCGTCGCGCTCGACGGCAAGCCGGTGCGCACGCCATCGCGTCAGGAGCTCGGTGTTGCCCATGCCGGTCTGGCCGAAGCCCTGGCGGCGGAATGGGAAGCGCAAACCGACTTGATCGATCCGGCGACGATGCCGCTGACGCGGATGATCAACACCGCGATAGATGCTGTGGCCGTGGCCCAGGAAGAGGTGTTCGAGGAAATCCTGCGCTACGCCGGGTCTGATCTCCTGTGCTATCGCGCCGAGGCGCCGGACGCTCTGGTGGCGCGCGAGGCCGAGCTCTGGGATCCGTATCTTGACTGGGCGGCAAACATGGGCGCGCGGCTGATCCTGTCCGAAGGCATCGTGCATGTCGAGCAGCCTGCCGAGGCGATTCGCGCCATTGCCGTGCTGCTGCGACGCTATGCGACGCCGCTCGAGCTTACCGCGCTGCACACCCTGACGTCGCTCACCGGCTCGCTGGTGCTGGCCCTGGCGCTGGCAGAGGGGCAGGCGGATCCGGCGGACGTCTGGGCTGCGGCCCATGCCGATGAGGATTTCAATATTTCCCAATGGGGCGAAGATCACGAAGCCGCCGCCCGTCGCGCCTCGCGGTTGATTGATTTCGAGGCGGCTGTACTGATTCTTCCTGCAAGGTGAATTTGCAATTTCCCCTTACGGACAGCATGAGGAAACGCCCGGAGATTGGCGCTTTCGGCGGAAATTATATATGCCAATTCCCGGCGCCTTAACCATGCGCTAACCATAAAATGCGAATTTCCGGAAACAACACAAGCAACTTTCCGGAGACACGGCGTGGATCAAAGCAAGCCCTTTATGTCACGCCTTTCACAGGCGCTGATGCTGGTCGCCGTCGCTGCATTGCTGAGCGCGTGTGCGGGCAGGCCGAAACCGCTGAATGCTACCAGGCCATTCGATGTCACCGAAGTCCGGGTAACCACCCAAAGCATGGCGGATTTCGCTTTCGCTGACCGGCTGAAGCAGAAACTGGATGCAACAGCCGGCCGTGCCACCGCCGATATCGGCATGAAGGCAATCCTGCGAATTGTCGTGCTCGACCGGCAGGCTGAAGCCGGGCTGGGCGTATTGTTCAACAGGTCCGCGGAGGCCGCCACGCTGGATCTGGTTGTCATCGACGCTGACACCGGCCTCATGCTCAGAAGCAGCATTGTGCATGCCACCGCAACGCCTGGAAACGGTCGCAGCGCCGAAACCGCGTTGATTGGCAGGCTGACGGCTGATGTCAGGGCATTGCTCGGACTGTCCGGCACGGTGCCGCATCCGGTCGCCGGCATGAAGCGCACGGTTGCCAGACCTCAGATCAAACCCACGCCCACGGATGTCGAAACCTTCGACGACACCATGCGGATATCCGCCGATCCGCTGTTGAATGGAACCGTGACACCGACATCGTCTGATCTGGTCGTGGAGCCGGTCGCCGAACCCGCACTTGATTTGTCAAAGCCGCTGTTGTCGGCTGAGCCGGAGGATGAAGCACCTTTGGGCGAAGAGGCAATTGCCCCGATTGAACCGGTGAAAATGCCAAGGACTTTCGAACTGCCGGCAGCGGCGCCCAACATTCAGGCGGACCCCGCTGCGGAGCCAGGGTCACCGGACGAGCCATGCATCATCACGCTCGACAATGATTGCAGTGATCCTGACAGCCGTTGATGCATGTCGCGCCAAGGTGCGCAGCGGTGTTGCGACAACGTCATGCAAGAACAAAGAGCTGACGCGCGTCACCTGAACCCGTTTGAACGCCGCGCGCGCTGGATCCCGGAAAGCCGGGAACGGTTTTCGCCAATCGTGCCGTGCTGCCGTATCGCAGCAGCGCCATTCAGCCCAGTCGCGCTGCGTGCCAGGTCAGATGGTCGTCCATGAAGCTCGAGATGAAATTGTAGGAGTGGTCATAGCCCTCCTGCATCCGCAAGGTCAGCCCGATATCAGCCTCCGTGCAGGCCTTTTCCAGAAGCCAGGGGCGCAAGCCGTTTTCCAGAAAGCCGTCGGCGGTTCCCTGATCGACCAGGAATTCCGGGAACCGGGCGCCATCGGCGATGAGCTGTGTCGCGTCATGGCGACGCCACATCGCTTCGTCCGGTCCCAGATATTTTTCCAGGGCCGGGCGTGACCAGTCGGCAGTCGAGGGCTGGACGATCGGCGCGAAGGCCGAACAGCTCTTGAAGCGGTCTGGAAGTCTGAGCGCGAATGTCAGCGCACCGTGCCCGCCCATGGAATGTCCCATGATGCCTTGCCGCCCCATGTCGGCGGCGAAATGGCCTGCGACACGCTCTGAAAGCTCATCAAGGATATGGGTTTCCATCTGGTAATGCCGTGACCAGGGCGATTGTGTCGCATCGAGGTAAAACCCCGCTCCCTTGCCGAATTGCCAGTTGTCCGGCTCGTCGGGCACATGGTCGCCGCGCGGGCTGGTGTCGGGGCAGACGATGATCAGGCCGAGTTCCGAAGCCATCCGCCGGTACTCGCCCTTGTCCATCACGTTGGCATGGGTGCAGGTCAGGCCGGAGAGGAACCAGACAACGGGGCAGAGTTGTTCCTTGGCCTGCAGCGGCCGGAACACGGCGAAGGTCATGTCACAGCCGCAGGCGTCCGATTGCATCGAGTAAACGCCCTGGCGCCCGCCATGGGCCTTGGCTTCCGAAATGATCTTCATTTGTGCGCGTCCGGTTTTGGGGGAAGGTTTGCCATAGCGGTGAGACCTTCCGGGGTCAGTAGATCACCACGCTTCGGATGCTTTCGCCCCTGTGCATCAGGTCAAAGGCTTCGTTGATGCCCTCGAGCCCCATGGTGTGGGTGATCATCGGGTCGATCTCGATCTTGCCTTCCATGTACCACTCGACGATCTTCGGCACATCTGTGCGGCCGCGCGCGCCCCCGAACGCCGTGCCGCGCCAGGACCGGCCGGTGACCAGCTGGAACGGACGCGTCGAGATTTCGGCACCCGCGGGCGCCACGCCGATGATGATCGATTCGCCCCAGCCCTTGTGGGCGCATTCCAGAGCCGTGCGCATCACGCCGACATTGCCGGTGGCGTCGAAGGTATAGTCCGCGCCGCCCTTGGTCAGATCCACGAGATAAGGCACCAGATCACCTTCGACTTCGCTCGGATTGACAAAGTGGGTCATGCCGAAGCGTGTCGCCATCTCCACCTTGGACGGGTTGAGATCAACGCCGACGATCATGTCTGCGCCTGCAAGACGCAAGCCCTGCAGCACGTTCAGACCGATTCCGCCCAGCCCGAAAACGATGGCCTTTGAGCCGATTTCGACTTTGGCGGTGTTGATCACCGCACCGATGCCGGTGGTGACGCCGCAGCCGATGTAGCAAACCTTGTCAAATGGTGCGCCGGGATTGATCTTGGCCAGCGCGATTTCCGGCAACACCGTGAAATTGGCGAATGTTGACGTGCCCATGTAGTGAAAGATCGGCTTTCCGTTGATGGAAAACCGCGATGTGCCGTCGGGCATCAGGCCCTGGCCTTGCGTGGTGCGAATCGACTGGCACAGGTTGGTCTTGGGATTGAGGCAATATTCGCACTCACGGCATTCCGGAGTGTAGAGCGGAATGACGTGGTCGCCTTTTTTCAGCGACGTCACCCCGGGGCCGACGTCGACAACCACGCCGGCGCCTTCATGCCCCAAAATGGCGGGGAAAATGCCCTCCGGATCGGCACCCGACAGGGTGAACTCGTCGGTATGGCAAATGCCCGTCGCCTTGATTTCAACCAGCACTTCGCCGGCTCGCGGGCCATCCAGCTGGACTGTGGTGATCTCAAGCGGCTTGCCCGCCTCAAAAGCTACGGCTGCGCGAACGTCCATTCCCATGCTCCCGGGTGTTGTCTCGTCAGGGAGGTCGACCCTGCCAGAGCGGCGGGCACGGCTCAACCCTGATTTTGAAGATTTGCAGCGACGCGCATCCGGTTGGACAAGCAAAGGCCACTGTCACGCCCTGAGTCAATGCATGTCGCGTTCATGGTTCCATTTGAACGCGAATAGGCATTTGCATCAAAACCTATTCGTTGGCGGCCCGCGTGAGTGTCACCAGGCGACTTTCCAGCGTTTCCACGGTTGCGGTGATTTGCAGGGCAAGCTCCCGGAGCCGGTTGATTTCACCGGACATTTCATCCACGGCGACGGAAATTCCCGGCGCTTGCGGCGCGTCGCCCGTGCCGCTGATCAGCCAGGCCGGGGAAACCCCGAGAACCCCTGCCAGCGTCATGATCTTGTTGGCGCGTGGTTCGGATCGGTCTGATTCCCATTCGGCCAGCGTTTCGTCGGTCACGCCGATATGGGATGCGGCGTCTTCCAGGCTCAACGCGGCGAGATCGCGGGCGCGGGTGATTCTGCCCCCCAGCGTATCGCCGTCATCATAAATTTCGGCTTGCGTTTCCGCTGTCATACCATTCATGGATCGTAGTCCTTTGAGTCAATGAGCCGGGTCGGCGATTGCGCGAACTCACACGCATGTCGGCCAACCCCGTCAAGATAATGCCTATGCCCGGCCCGTGTCGATCACGTGAATTTGTGACCGGAAACCATCGCATTGGCGCGTCAGACGTGGTGAGACTTCGCGTGCCGAAAATCGGTTGCGCCCCGTTCTTTGTCTCACATCAAGTGAAGGCCGGAAATATCTGATCGGGGTCAGTGTCTCTGTTCCGGCGGGCGCATTATCGGTGATTGTCAGCGTGTCGTCCAGTGCGCGGAAAGTTTTTTAATTGAAAGTCACCCGGCCCACCACCGCCGGTGTCACTGCCGTAGTCAACACCAACGTCTTGTTAACCAAGCATTTCAGGTGATTTAGAACCGGCATGCATTAGTCGGGGATTTCATTGTTATGATGCCAATCCTCGATCTCGGAAATCTCGTCTGGATTGACCGGTATCCTGATCCGCTCGTCCGGGTTGGCATACCGCTTCTTGATCCGATTCCACGGCTTTATTGGCATGCCGGGTGCGATCAACATGTGTGGTGGTGTGAAATTCGACGGGTCGGGCTCGAACGCGGTGCCGTAGATTGAATGGGCGTAATCCTGCAGTGCGCCCCGTATGACGAATATTCCGCACAGCTGGCCCGGCTTGGGCATCCCGAAAGGCAGCACGGTTTGCCGCAGCAATGGCCGATAGGCAGGGCTGCTGCCAAAAACCAGTCTGACTTGACCACTCTGGTCGGTGTGGTCGCCCTGATACCGCCGGCGTCGATATTGGTAAAAACCGCTGCGCGGAGCCGCGTCATTCGGGGAATGCATTTCTCGCGTCCGGCAACAATGGAGGGTACCGTCCCCGTCCACCGTTTTCACCAGAAACGGTACAGGGCAGAAGCGGCTGACCGAAAACGCAAATTTCAACGCCCGGTCATCATCGAGGCGAAGACCCAGGTCCCGCCAGGACAGGATATCTTCATCCCCGAATGCCTTCAAGATGGCACGGGCAAGGGTCGCTTTCTTTGCCACTGGGTCACCTTTGTGGTTGATTGGGCGTGCCATACGGGTTGCGGTCAAACCCGTTTAATCCCGATTTGCGTGAGGTCAGGCCGGCCGGTCGTCCCGGGTCGGACCGAACACTGTTTCAAACGCGTCCCGCAACCTGATATCGGCCTCGTGCATGGGGATGGGCAGGCCCAGGTCCACCAGGCTGGTCACGCCGTGCAGGCGCACGCCGCAAGGCACGATTCCGGAGAAATGCTCGAGATCCGGATCCACGTTCATCGCCAAGCCGTGAAAGCTCACCCATTTGCGCAAGCGGATGCCGATGGCCGCGATCTTGTCCTCGGCCATCGATCCGTCGCCAAGCCGTGGCTTGTCGGGCCTGCGCACCCACACCCCCACCCGGTCCTCACGCCTTTCGCCGGTGACATTCATGCTCGCGAGCGTGGCGATGATCACCGCTTCCATGGCGGAAACAAAGGCGCGCACATCCTGCCGGCGGCGCTTGAGGTCAAGCATCACATAGGCGACCCGCTGGCCGGGGCCATGATAGGTGTATTCTCCGCCGCGGCCGGTCTGATGCACCTCGAACCGGTCCGGAGTCACCAGATCCTCTGCCTTGGCGCTGGTGCCCGCGGTATAGAGCGGCGGATGCTCGACAAGCCAGACCAGTTCATCGCACTGGCCAGCGGCGATGCGTTCGGCTTCCGCCTCCATCAGCGCCACGGCATCAGGGTAGGGGGTCAGCCCTTCCGATATGCGCCATCTGACGGGTGGGCTGCCGTCCTGCGGGAAAAAGCGGGTTTCAAGAGTGTCACGCTGGTTCATGGCTCCTCTCTAGAACCGTTTGCGCTCAAAGGAAACAGGCTGGCAAACCCTGCAGCTGACGGCGCCATCAATGCCAGCCACCGGCAGGTAGCCGGCACAGCAAAATCCGGCTTTGAAAGTCTCTGTTGGAACAGCGTCATTTTTGCGATGAAGGCGCTTGTGCAGCGCATGACCATTTGCTACATGCAGCGCGCCGGACAGGTTTCGGCTCTACCACGTGCGGTCGTGGCGGAATTGGTAGACGCGCAGCGTTGAGGTCGCTGTGGGGTTAAACCCGTGGAAGTTCGAGTCTTCTCGACCGCACCATAAAACACCCGCTTCGGCGGGTTTTTTTGTGCCTTGCGAACCGTTGTGATTGAACTTGTTGGATGTTTTCCGGTTGGTTACGGCTGGTGTGATCGCATCAGGGTTTGCAGCCTGTAGAGTTGCCCGGTTTGCACAAGCGACCGGTTGGCGCAAGGGCAAAGGGCGCCGCAACAATGCCGCGCCCTTTCGTTTTGGTATGTGGCAGGTCTCAGCGCTCGACGCTGCTTGCCTGATCATTGATTCTGCGATTGTCTTCCTGCAATTCGAGCCACATGGCGTTGACGACGGCAAACATTGCGGCCAGCGGTAGACCCAGCAACCAGGCGAAATACCACATATCTTGATCCTCCTGATCAGTAGACGGAGTGAGAATTGTCGGAGACGTCGGCCTCGGTGACCTTGCCCCACAGCACTTTGTAGACCCACGCCGTGTAGGCCAGGATCAGCGGCATGAAGATCACGGTCGACACCAGCATGACGAACAGGGTCAGGTGGGATGACGAGCTGTTCCACACTGTCAGCGACGAGCGCGGATCGGACGACGAGGGCATGATGAACGGAAACATCGTCAATCCGACAGATGAGATCACGCCGAGGATTGCCATCTTGGAAAACAGCAGCGTCGAGACTTCACGTCCCACGCGCAGACCGAGAAACGTCAGCAGACCGCCAAGAATACCCATTATGGGAGCGATGGCGATCCAGGGGCGGACCGAATAGGCGATCAGCCAGCTCGCGGTCTTCTCGACTTCGAAATGCAGCGGGTTTGACGGACCGGTGGTCATGTAGTCGCCGACAATCCGGTAGCCTTCAATGCCGAACGCCATCCAGACGCCGGCCAGCAGGTAGGTCGCAACCGCAATCAGGGCAGCGATGGAGCCGAAACGGCGGGCGCGGTCGCGAACATTGCCTTCCGCTTTCAGGGTCAGCCAGGCGCCGCCATGCATCACCAGCATCGACAGCGACACAACGCCGGCCAGCAGCGAGAACGGATCGAGCAGGCCGATGAACTTTGCGTACCAGGCGCCCTGGTAGATCGTGTGCAGGTCATCGGTGAAATGGAATGGCACACCCTGCATCACATTGCCGACCGCGACGCCGAACAACAGGGCAGGGATGGCGCCACTGGCAAACAGCGCCCAGTCCCATCTCGCCCGCCAGCGCGCGTCATCGCGCTTGGAGCGGTACTTGAACGCCACCGGCCGCACGATGAAGGCTGCCAGCACGACGAACATCGCCAGATAGAAGCCCGAGAACGAGACTGCGTAAAGCGGTGGCCATGCAGCGAAGATCGCGCCGCCGCCGAGAATGAACCAGACCTGGTTGCCTTCCCAGACCGGACCCACGGTGTTGATTGCAACGCGGCGCTCGACATCGGTCTTCGCAACGAAGGGCAGCAATGCGCCCACACCCATGTCGAACCCGTCGGTGAGCGCGAAGCCGATCAGCAGAACGCCAAGCAACCCCCACCAGATCAGGCGCAGAACGTCATAGTCGATAAGATTATGCAGGATCATGGGTCTTACTCCGCTGGCATGGCGTTGGCGTCGGCATTGCGCCGGCCGGTCAGCCGTTCTTGGTGTCTGAGGATCCAGGCGTCGGTTTCCTCGACATCCTCAAAAGGACCCTTGCGGATGTATTTCAGCATCAGTCCCATCTCGATCACGAACAGGACCGTGTAGAAAATGACAAATCCGGCAAGTGTCAGCGCCACCTCGGTCATTGACAGCGCCGAGACCGACATGGCTGTCGGAAGCACACCGTCCACGGTCCATGGCTGCCGGCCATACTCGGCGACAAACCAGCCCAGTTCGGCGGCGATCCAGGGCGCAGGGATCATCCAGACTGCCAGGTGCAGGGCCGGGCGTGGAAAATTCATGCCCTTGAACGAGGCGCGCCAGAAGAAATAGGCCATCGTCGCGATAAAGCCGAAGCCCAGCGCCACCATGATCCGGAACGCCCAGAACAATGGCCAGACGGTCGGGATGGTGTCATTGGCGGCCTGCACGATTTGCTCGGGCGTTGCCTGACGCGGATCCTCGACATACTTCTTCAGCAGAAACGCAAAACCGAGATCGGCCGAATGCGCCTCGAACCTGGCGGTCTCGGCCGGATCGGCATTGTCGCGCGCTTCACGGATATGCATCAGCGCGTCATAGGCAATCAGGCCGAAGCGGATGCGGGTTTCAGCCTGGCGCTCGAGCTCTTCGATGCCCGGTATCGGCGTGGTCAGCGAGCGGGTGCCGATCAACCCCATCACATAGGGGATATGGATGGCGTAATGGGTTTCCCGGGCTTGCTGATCGGGAAATCCGAAGGCGGTAAAGGCTGCAGGAGCCGGCTCGGTTTCCCACATGCCTTCGATTGCAGCCAGTTTCATTTTCTGGCTGTGCGTCGCGCTGTAACCGGATTCGTCGCCCAGCAGCACGACCGAGAAAGCCGATGCCAGCCCGAATGCCGCGGCCACCGTGATCGAGCGCCGGGCCAATTCGATATGGCGTCCGCGCAGCAGGTACCAGGCCGAGACACCAAGCACAAAGACCGACGCGGTCACGTATCCGGCTGACACGGTGTGCACGAATTTCGCTTGCGCAACCTCATTGAACAGAACTGCGTAGAAATCGGTCATTTCCATGCGCATGGTCATCGGATTGAACTGGGCGCCAACCGGGTTCTGCATCCAGCCATTGGCGATCAGGATCCACAGTGCCGAGAAATTCGATCCGATCGCCACCAGCCAGGCAACGGTCAGATGCGCCACCTTGCTCAGCTTGTCCCAGCCAAAGAAGAACAGCCCGACAAAAGTCGCCTCGAGAAAGAACGCCATCAAGCCTTCAAGGGCCAACGGGGCACCGAAGATGTCGCCGACATAGTGGCTGAAATAGCTCCAGTTCATGCCGAACTGAAACTCCATGGTGATGCCGGTAGCGACCCCGAGGGCGAAATTGATACCGAACAACAGGCCCCAGAATTTTGTCATCTGCCGCCAGATGGGCCGATCGGTCATCACATAGACCGTCTCCATGATGGCGACGAGAATGGAAAGACCCAACGTCAGCGGCACGAACAGGAAATGATACATGGCTGTGGCGGCAAATTGCAGCCGTGACAGCTCGACGATCCCGAATTCCATTGATTGCGCTCCTTGGACCCGGGACAGGAAAAGTCCCGGAAACATATATAAAGACACGTAAATATGCCCGGAGAGGGCAAGCATCATTGATATGGATCAATTAAGCCGCATTGCAGATGCGGCTTTTCGGCGCGCCAGACAATTCAGCGGCAATGTATCACCATCGCTTCGGGCCTATCGAGTGTCATGACGTGGTCGGCCCACTGGGTTTCGACCACGCGATGCGATGCGGTCACGATTGCCGCTTCGGGCAGATAGGACCGGATCCCCTGAAGAACCGCCAGCGCAGTGACATGATCCAGACCTTCGGTTGGTTCGTCAAGCAGGAGCAATTCTGGTCGCCGCAACAGGGCGCGGGCCAGAACCAGACGCCGCGCTTCGCCGCCCGAAAAACCCGATCCCGATGGCCCCAACCGGAAATCCAGCCCGCCCCTGGCGCGGATGACCTCTCCCAGTGCAACCGCCTCCAGCACTCGCCAGAGCTCGCTGTCGCTGGCGTCATGGTCTGCAAGCCGCAAGGCCTCGCCGACGGTGCCGGCCATCAGCGCGCTGCGTTGTGCCACCAGCATGACAGTGGCGCGCAATTTCCTTTCCTCCCAGTTTTCAAGCGGCAAGGACCCGAGCATGATCCGCCCGTCGGTCGGAGACAAAAGCCCGGCGACAAGAAGCAGCAATGTGCTCTTGCCGGATCCGCTTGGTCCCGCGATGGCGAGGCTTTCTCCTGCCGAAACGCTCAGCGTCACTCCGTCCAGAACCGGTCGCGCAGCCGTGTCGCGGCGGAACGACAGATCTTCGATCCGCAAATTTGCACCGATACCGTGGGCCGTGCCTTGGCGCGCAGCCGTCACCGCCGACAAGCTTTCATCGACCCGCCGGGCGGCGACAGCCATACGGCCGATATCGGCCATTGCCCGGCGCAGCGGCGCAATCGTCTCCATCAGCGCCAGCGCCGCGAAAAAGCCGATCGCGGCCAGAGCCGGTGTAATGGTCCCGGCCTGCGCAAGGGTCATGCCCAGGGCAAGCGCTCCCGCCGCCGCGATTGTGCCGATGAGCGACAGCGCAAGGCCGGCGCGGCGTTCGATGCGGTTGAGCCTGGCGCGGTCGCGTTGCCGCCCGGCATCGGTTGCGAGCACCGTCTCGCCCTGGTGCGCCAACCGGCCGTAAACTGCCAGATCGGCGCGTGCCCGGATCAGATCGATGAACCCGGAGCGAAACGCCTGAGCCGCCTCCTCTTCATTGCCCGAGGCGAGGGAGGCGTTGCGGCCGGCGCGGTAAAACACGAAAGCTGAGCCTGCTACAAAACCTGCCGCGATCCAGAGCGCGACGCTCGGATCGACCAGCCACCACAGCGCGGCGAAGGTGATGATCTGGGCGAGAATACCGGCCGCAACCGGCAGGATCAGCCGCAAGGGCACGCCGTCGAGCGCATCGACATCCGCCATCAACCGGTTCAGCGCTTGCGGTCCGCGCAACCGCACAAGCACGTCATAGCGGGCGGACGCGGTGGCGGCGAGAAGCCGTACCCTGATCGAGGTAAGGGCCTTGAGCGTTGCGTCATGGGTGAGCATGCGCTCGCCATAACGTGCGGCGGTGCGGCCAAGCGCCAGAAAGCGCACCATCGCCGAGGGCCGGAACACATCGAAAACCGCCCCCATACCCGCCAGTCCGGCGGCTGCGGCAGCGGTGATGAACCAGCCCGAAAGCCCCAGAAGCGCGATGCCGGCAATGAGCACGACAAGACTCAAGATCGCGCCGCGCATCAGCGCAGTCTGCTGATCCCGCAGGATCAGTCGGAAAATGCGCCACAAGGCGATCATGGCTTGCCACCAATCAGGATGGTCCGGTCCATGCGCGCGGCGAGCACCGGGTCATGGGTTGCGACGATCAGGGTGCGGCCTTGCCTGGCGAATGCGGCGAGCCCGGCCATCACCGTTTCGGCCGTGGCAGCATCCAGGTCGGCGGTTGGCTCGTCGGCAAGCAGGATATCGGGGAGGGCGAAGAACGCCCGGGCCAGGGTGATACGGCGGGCCTCGCCTCCCGACAGCCCGCCGCCGGTTTCACCCAGATGCGCCTGGTTTCCGCCGGGCAGCGCCTCGACCACCGCCTCGACGGCCGCGGCGCGCAGTGCGCCGTCCAGATCGCCAGGTTGGTCAAGGCTGATGTTGTGCGCAAGGCTCGTGTTGAGAAAATGCGGTGCCTGCGGCATCCAGCCCAACCGTGCCCGCCAGGCATCCGCAGTTTCTGTGTCGAGCTTTCGCCCTGCCACGGTGATTTGTCCCTCATCCGGTTCCGACAAACCGGCAATCAGTCGCAACAACGTGGTCTTGCCGGCACCCGAAGGGCCCATCAGCGCAACGGTTTCACCCGCGCCGATGGTGATGTCCGGGTAGCGAATCGGATGGATGCCGGTTTGAACAGTGACGCCATGCAGCTCAATCCGTGCGGGCCCCGCCAATTTTCCCGCCGCCGCACCCCGGCCCAAAAGCGGTGGCTGCGTACCGGACCGCCACGCGGCCAGTTCGCCTGCGACCGCCAGCGCTGCCGCCTTGTCGTGCCAGGCCGCCGACAGATCCCGCAACGGCTGATAAAAGTCCGGAGCCAGCAGCAGCAGGAAGATTCCGGCAGCAGGGCTGATCAATGCTCCGTAGGAGCCGAATTCTAGCGCGCCGAGCAGCGCAAAGCCGACATAGACCGCGACCATGGCCACACCGATCGCGGAGAACAGCTCCAGCACGGTCGAGGACAGGAAGGCGATCCGCAGCACGTTCATCGTCCTGGCCCTGAGCCGGTCGGCGCCGTCGGCAAAATCCGATATCACCGCTGGCGCGGCGTCAAGCAGCCTGAGGTCGACAAGTGCTGAAAGCCGTTCGATCAGCAGATCGTTGAGTGAGCCGACGTCAGCCAGTTGCCGTCGGCTTGCGTCTTTCGCGGCCACGCCTATCAGCGCCATGAACACAGGAATCAGCGGGCCGGTGACAAGCAGGACCAGCCCCACGGACCAGGAAAACCAGAAGCTCAGCGCCAGAATGATCAGCGGCAGGCTGATCACGCGCGCCCGCGCCGGGGCATAGCGGGTTATATAGGGCGCCAGCAGATCAAGCTTTTCGCTCGCCAGCGCCGCGATCGATCCGGCGTTGCCGCTGCCTGTGGTCCGCATTTCTCGGCCAACGATTTCCTCGCGCGCTTGCGTGACGATTGTCGTTGCTGCGTCAAACAGCAATCCTTCCGCATGATAGCTCAGCACTGCCCGCACAAGGCCAAGGACTGCGAATATCGCGGTCGAGACAACCGGACCAGGGCCCGATTGTGTGGAAAGCAGCCCGGCAATTGCCACAGCCACAAGCCCGGCCTGCAGCGGCCAGATCAGGGATGACAGCGCGGTGAGTGCCGAGGCAAGACGCACCTTGGGGCCTGAAGCGTTCATCAATTCAGTCAGCGCGTGCTCGTCTGCCTTGGGGGCCGGATCGGATTGTTGCGCCATTTTCGCCTGCAAAGTTGCTTCCGGGATGCGTGTTATCTGCTTGAAAAGCGTTTTTACGTGATCTGAATCAACCCGCTCCAGATACAGGCCGTATAAGTGAACGGTTCTTCATTGCCTACTGGAACCATCCCATGCGCCTGACCATCAAAACAAATCTTGCCACTCGAGTGCTGATGTTTTGCGCTGTCAATGAAGGCCGGGTGGTCAGGTCTTCCGATATCGCCGAGGCCTGCAATGCATCTGGCAATCATATCGGACATGTCATTCATCAACTCCGGCAACACGGCTTTGTCGAGACCTTGCGTGGCCGGACAGGCGGGTTGCAACTTGGCCGCAAGCCGCGCGACATCAGTATTGGACGGGTTTTCAGGATTTTCGAATCGGTGGTTCCTTTCGCCGAATGTTTCGCGGGCGATGACAATACCTGTCCGCTGACCGCCGAGTGCCGGTTGCGTGGCTTCATCATCCGTGCGGTGGAAGCGTTTTATCACGAACTCGATCTGGTCACCCTCGAGGATCTCGTGCGCGGCAATTGCGGCCTGGAAACCATTCTCAAACTGGCTCCGCAACGGCTGCCTCGGTGCTCGGGAAAGGATGCCGTCGGCGTCATTGTTGCCTGAACCAGGAGTTTCGCATTCTAGCGTATCACACGATGAATACGACGCATTCTGTTGGCTCAAATGACCCGGAAACAGCCAGAGACCGGTAGCAACGGCAGGCCTGCGAGAAATGCTTGCCGCGCGCGAAGTTGCGCACGACAAGGCTTTGCACAGGCATGAACACCGCCGTGAACCTGGTTGCAGGCAGAACCGCTTCCTAGGCCGCTTGCTGCAGCCTCACTGAAATATGGCTTCCCACAAGGCTGCGCAATTGCAACAGCGCCCGGTCAAGTTCAGCCGCCTGTTCAAGCAGGTCGTAATTGCCGGGCTTGGAAGACAGATCGCCGAAAAGACGGGCCGAGATCTGGCACATGTTGTTCAAGCACCCATAGATCAGTTGCTTGTGACGATTTGGAGTGTTCGGGTCCGACGCCAGTCGAACAATCTCGGATTCTGTTTCGGAATGGACTTTCTGGAGATTCGCCAGTCGAATTGCATGGGTCATTTGTGCGTCCTGACAGGAGTTGATGCCATATGAACTTAAATCACGCGACTGCATTACTGGGCTGACTTTTTACTGTCTCACCAAAATTCAGTGATTCTTGACCGGATGTCCACAAGCTTCGATATCGACACAAGTTTCGCGCAAGCTTTGGACTGGAAATGTCCAACGGTTCTACCCTGGTTCGGCGGCACTTGTCGCGCGCGGCTCCGGGCATGTGTTGCCCGATGAGTATGATGGCAAGCGGTTGCTGCCAAAAAACGCCTGTCCTTCCGCTCTGGCTTGAATTAAACACAGAGTTCTGTGGGAATAGGCGCCGGCGACGATTGGTAAGCATCAGCTAAATCACTATGATGTCCCACGCCGTCCACACCTGAAACCTGTCTGCCGCCTGAGGCTGACACACTCCATCCGCGAGACATGGCCATGACCGATCCCGCCGACCGCGACGAAGACATCATCACGCCTCCGGCGTCCGATGTGATGGACCATGACGAGATTTATGGCGAGGATGGCTCGATCCGGCAGGACTATCTGACTGCGATTGGCGCCGCGATTGCCGACCGGGACACGCTGTTCCTGCGCGACCATGTGGTTCGCCTGCATGAATCGGAACTCGGCGATCTGCTGGAGTCGATCAACTCGGCGCAACGCCACGCGCTGGTCTCTCTGCTTGGCGATGATTTCGATTTTGCCGCGCTGACCGAAGTCGACGAAGCCATCCGCCTCGAGATCATCGAAGCGCTGCCCAATGCCAAAATCGCCGAGGCCCTGGGCGAACTTGATTCCGATGACGCGGTCTACATTCTCGAAGACCTTGACGAGGCCGACCAGAAGGAAATCCTGGCCGCGCTACCGTTCACCGAACGGGTGCGGTTGCGCCGCTCGCTCGACTATCCGGAAGACACTGCCGGCCGGCGCATGCAGACGGAATTTGTCGCCGTTCCGCCGTTCTGGACGGTTGGCCAGACCATCGACTACATGCGCGACGAAGAAGATCTGCCCGACAGTTTCAGCCAGATATTTGTCATCGACCCGACCTTCAAGCTGGTCGGGTCCGTTGACCTTGACCGTATTTTGCGCACCAAGCGCCTGGTCCGCATCGAGGATGTGATGGACGAGACGCGGTATCGCATCGATGCCGAAATGGATCAGGAGGAAGCAGCTCAACTGTTTGAACAGTATGACCTTCTTTCCGCTGCCGTGGTCGACGAGAACGAGCGGCTTGTCGGCGTGCTGACAATTGATGACGTGGTCGACGTTATTCACCAGGAAGCCGATGAAGACATCAAGCGGCTCGGCGGTGTGGGCGACGAAGAGCTTTCCGACAACATCATGTCGACCGTGCGCTCGCGCTTCAGCTGGCTGCTGATCAATCTCGGCACAGCCATTCTGGCGTCCGCGGTGATCAGCCTGTTTGACGCCACCATTGAGCAGATGGTGGCGCTGGCGGTGCTGATGCCGATCGTGGCCTCGATGGGCGGCAATGCCGGCACGCAGACCATGACCGTTACCGTGCGCGCCCTGGCGACGCGCGATATCGACATCTACAATGCCGGCCGCATTATCCGGCGTGAAGCAGCCGTCGGCATGATCAACGGCCTGCTGTTCGCGGTCATCATAGGCGTCGTCGCCGGCGGATGGTTCGCCAGCCCCGGACTGGGAGGCATTATCGGCGCAGCCATGGTGATCAACATGCTTGCGGCAGCGCTTGCCGGCATTTTATTGCCGCTGCTTCTCGACAAGATCGGCGCCGATCCGGCGATTGCCTCGGCGGTGTTCGTCACCACCGTGACCGATGTCGTCGGGTTTTTCGCGTTTCTCGGTCTGGCCGGCTGGTGGTTGTCGTTTGCGTGAATTACCGGCGCGGCCGGTGGTCACAGAGAAAATATTGACTTATACGTAAGAGTAAGTATCCCGGCATTTGCAGGAATGATCCGCAATTGGACAAGTATTACACCATCACCGAGTTGACTCGCGAATTCGGCATTTCAACGCGGACCTTGCGGTTTTACGAGGACGAGGGGCTGATCCATCCCGAACGCCGCGGCAGAACCCGTCTGTTCCGTTCCGCCGACCGGAGGCTGATTCAGGAAATCCTGCGGGGCCGCCGCATCGGCTTCACCATCGCCGAGATCCGCGAGATCATCCAGGTCTACAGGGATCCGCCGGGTGAGGCCGGACAATTGCGGCTGCTGATGCGCAAGGTCGAGGAAAAACGCGAGAGCCTGCGCCAGAAGCGCAGGGATATCGAGGAAACGCTGATCGAACTCGACAACATCGAGGAATCCTGCCTCAACCGTCTCGCCGAAATCGGCGTCAACACCTGAGCCCGGTCGCGTCCCCGCGCGACTCTAGATCCAGCGCCGGACCTTGCGGCAATAGCTTTCGAACTGATAGCCGAACTTGGCGATGAGATGATTTTCCTCGCGCCTGACCGCGAGAAAATGCGTCAGGATCCCGTCGACGACTGCCAGCGGCAAGAACCACGCATTCATCGAAAAAAGGCCCATCCCGATCATCAACACCATGTTGGCGACATAGATCGGGTTGCGGCTGTAGCTGAACGCGGCGTAGGTGACGAGATGGCTCGATCCCCGGTTCGGCAAAATGGTGGTGTGGGCTTCGTGCAGCGTTTTCATGGTCCACAGGTCGATAGCCAGCGCCACAACAAGCAGTGCTGCCCCTAATGTCCGCACTCCGGTAAACGCCAGCGTCATCGGCGCCACCAGGTTCAGCCCAATCGCCACCACTGTCAGTCCGACAAGCAGTATCGGTGGCCAGGGAATGTAATTCGGTCTCGCCCGGTAGGCGTTCATGCGGATTGGCTCCTCAAATACAGCGGGCCACAGCTCATTATGGTTTGACACGATAATGGCTTACGGCTTGGCAGACAACGCCGTGCATTGCTCGGCGATGGCCGCAATTCTCTGATCCGTGTCGGGGGTAATGTCCCCCTTGATGAAGGGAGTAAGCATTTCCCTGGAAAGCAACTCATCGGTGACGCAACCGCAAAATCGGGTACAGAACTCGGCACTGTTGTCGCCACCGCATCCCGCTTCGCACTCCGAAATGAACCTGGGCAACGGATCAACCGGCTCCGGTGGCGTGATGTATGAGGCAATCCAGACCAGAGCCAGCAGCACCGGTTGATGCACCAGATAAAAGGCCAGACTGTGACGTCCGGAAAACCGTGTGGCGCCTGATGCAAAATTGTTGCCGGTGCCGATTGTGGCAAGCCAGCCGGTCAGCCCGGTTGAAACAGCGATCCTTGTGCAGCCCATGCCGATGAGAAACGGCCCGAGCCAAGGCATAAGCGGCACAAAATCATTGGATTTCGGAGCAACAGTGAACAGTCCGGTCCAGGACAGCCATGGCGTATTGAAAAATGCATCGCGATAGAACTGGGGCAAGGCGAGGCAAGCCACTCCGGCGAGAATGGTGATCACACCCGGCAGTCGCAGGAAGGCAAGTCCGATCAGGCTGGCCGCGGCGATTGCATGCAGAATGCCGAAAAAGATGAAACTGTCGGGCGTGGCGAAAACCGTGACCAACGTGATCAGTGCTGCGGCTCCGCCGACCACCACCATGCGCTTTAGAAAGGCTGCCGGTCGCCACTTCGAGCCATGCGCCAGCATCAGGCTGACGCCGGCCAGAAACAGAAAGCTTCCTGCGATGGACCTGGCGTAAACCTTGAACAGCCCCTGCGTGGTCGTGCCGTAATCGAGGTAGCCGAATTGCTCGAGATCCCAGGAAAAGTGGTAGCTTGCCATGGCAAACAGCGCCAGGCCGCGCGCGAGGTCCAGCAATTCGATGCGCCGTCCGGCCTTTTGCGTTGGTAATCCCTTGCCGGCGGTATCAATCAACTCGATCTCCCTGGGGCCATTCAGCCGGGTTCGCCGACTCACATCCTAACCCTAGCAAAAGAACAGCCGCATGCATCATTCAAAGCCATATGGCTCGGATAATCCAGCCAAGGCTCTGGCGCCTGCACGGCAGACTGAATTTGCGGCTACGGGGTTTCGTCGGCCCGGGATACTACCTGAGACGCCGGTCGGGGTTTTCCGCCTCCGGCGACAAACAGTCCCGCCAGCACCAGCGCCAGTGCGGCAATCAGGCTGAGGGAAAGCGGTTCACCCAGGAGCAACACGCCGAGCGCCACGCCAAACACCGGTACCAGGTTGATCGACAGCGAGAACCGGGTGTAGCCGATGGCCCGGATCAGGTGGAAACGCATGATATAGGCGAGGCCGGTGGGGAACACGCCGAGATAGACAAGCGCCGCCATCGTCTTGGGGGGCAAGCCTGAAGGCGGCGCGCCATCCGTCATCAACGCGATCGGAACCAGCGCTGCCGTACCCAGTCCCAGCGCCAGACAGGCCAGACGCACTGGCGGCAAGTCGATCTTGCGGATCAGAAGCCCGGCCGTGACATAACACAACGATGCACCAAGCGCGGCGAGTTTGGCTTCCAGCGAGCCGCTGCCCAGTCCCGCCACCGCACTGGGTCCGACCACGATGAGAATGCCTGCAAAGCCGAGGCCGACCGAGACCAGTTTTCTCGGCGTCAGGCGGTCGTCGTCGGTCATGACATGACTGCCGATCAGCGCCAGAAACGGTCCGGTCCCCATCAGCAGCGCCAGTACCCCGGCGTCGAGTGTTTTTCCGGCCCAGGCGATCAGGGAAAACGGGATCACGATGTTGAGCACCGCCATTCCGCCGATCAGCACCCATTGGTGCTGCGACGACGGCCACACCATGCCGCGCCAGATTGCATAGGGCAGCAGCACGGCGAACCCCAGCCCGACCCGGATCGTCGCCAGCCATACCGGTCCGGTGTCAGGCACCGCGACGCGGATCGCCACGAAAGCCGACGCCCAGATCAGCGCGGTCATCAACATCAGCGCCATGTCCAGCCGGGTCGGCGCGCGCAACCTTTGGACCTGGTTCATTCGGTGTCTTGGCCGGATTCAGTGGCGGGCAGGGCAAGGCGATAGACTCCGCGAAACCCGGACGGATCCACGGCTTTCCCCTTGCGACGGATTTCAATCTCGCCGGCCTTCGCAAGTTCCACCGCGACGGCGCGCAGCGGTTTCATCAGCCGGCTCCACTGGCGTTCGTCCGATCCCACCAGCGAGCGCGCGGCGTCGAAAGGGCTAATGCTCTTGCCCGGTCCAGCGGCATTCAGCAGATCGAGGATGGCCATGCGAAGCGCAGCCGGACCCGGAATCGGTCCAGGTCCATGAGGTTCGGATTGTGTCACGGGATAATGGTGTCCTTGAGAATCGCGGAGCGTGCGTTTGAGAAGAATTGCCGCCTGAGCAGAACCAGAATCACCAGGGTTGTCGAGCCCATCAGCACCCAGGGGCCGGCAAACCAGCCGAGAAACCCGATCGACAGGAAGATGGCCCTGAGACCGGCGTTGAAATGCCGTCCGGCCAGAACATTCAGCGATGCCGCCCTGTCAGCCGCGGCTTCCAGTTCACTCCAGTTGTCCGGCGCGTCGCTTTTCATCGGAATCGCGCCGAACAGGATCGAGGTGTAGTTGAACAGCCGGTAGGACCAGCCAAATTTGAAAAACGCGTAAGCGAAAATCCCGATCAGACCGAACACCTTGAATTCAAACGCCGCCGGGTCGGAGACCAGTGGGATTGGCAAATCCCCGGCCACCGCAAGCACCCGATCGGTCGCGCCCAACAGCGCGAAACATCCGCCGATGGCGAAAATCGTGGTCGAAGCGAAGAATGCGGTGCCGTTCTGCAGTCCCGCCATGATCGCGGTGTCGATCATTCTCAGATCACGCCGCGCCGCAACCTCCATCCAGCGTCTGCGGTGCTGATTCATCGCGGTTGACAGGCTCACCCGCCCGACGGGCAGGTGATTGTTCGACACCAGCGAAAACACGATCCAGCACAGCGCGAACCATGCTACCGCCAGATAATCATAGTTTGTCATGGTGAGGTTTTGGCATGGTCCGGCCCGCTTGGCAAAGCCTTCCGTGATTATGCCCGGTAACCATTTTTTAATTCTCGTGGTCGAATTGTGGGAGCTGGATGCATGTGTGATTCGAGGACTTCGCGGCAAGCCGTTGATTTCATGAGAGCCATGTGAAAAGCGAATGCCTGCTGTGAAAAATGCGACACGGAATTGCCTCTTTTGCAGTTGCGAAAAGATTACCGCTTCGTTAAACACCCGGCTCTGCGCTGAGCGAATCTTAAGGGATGACGCGGCCTGAAACCGCCACATCAACCGGAGTCATCATGGAAGACACCGTACAAAAATCCTGCTGGGGCATTACCGCCCGTGCTGTGATCGGGTTTTCGGGAATTCTCGCACTGGCCTACCTTTTCGGCGGCATCTGAGCGAACCTGTAATGAGACAAAGCAGCGCCTGACCAGACCGGTCGGCGCTGCTTTTCTTTGCGGTCTGCAAAGCTGATCGCACGACAGCGCCACTATCGTTTGCGCGGCATTGCAGGTCGGGGAATTGACGATCTTGCAGCCGCTGCGCATGTAAGATGGCATCTTCACCGGAGAAGCCGCGAACCATGTTCCTTTCAGTCTTTGATGTCTTCAAGATCGGCGTCGGACCGTCGAGCTCCCACACCATGGGGCCGATGTCCGCGGCGGTGCGTTTTCTCGATGAAATCGCCGGGACCGATTGGCCGCGTCCGGCCGGCGCAAGTGTCGCGGGGATCAAGGTCAGCCTGCACGGATCGCTGGCCTTCACCGGGGTCGGTCACGGAACGGGCAGGGCGGTCGTGCTCGGCCTCACCGGCGAACTGCCGGATCAGGTTGATCCGGACCGGATGGATGACATCGTCAAATCCGTCGAGACCAGCCGAAAGATCAGCCCGCCCGGTCATCCGGACTATGATTTCGATCCGGCGACGGATCTGGTCTTTGACAGGAAGCAACCCTTGCCCGGTCACGCCAATGGTATGGCGTTCACTGCCTTCGACCGGGACGGAAAGATGCTTCTGCGCAGGATCTATTATTCGGTGGGCGGCGGTTTTGTCGTCTCTGACACTGAACTCGAAGCCATGAAGATCAAGACCAAGGCAACCGTCGACAAGTCCGTGCCCTATCCTTTCGGCACTGCAAAACAGATGCTCGATATGGCGGCAAGGTCGGGAATGACGATTGCGCAGATGAAGCGCGCCAATGAGGAGGCCCACATGTCGGGCCAGGATCTTGACGCCGGCCTGGATCGCATCTGGAGCGCCATGAGCAGCTGCATCGATCGCGGCCTGTCAGGCGAAGGCATCATGCCGGGCGGCCTGAAGGTGCGCCGACGCGCCCGGATCCTGCATGACAAGCTGCAGGAAGAATGGCGGCAGAACCGGCGCAATCCGTTGCTCGCCAATGACTGGCTGAGCGTCTACGCCATGGCCGTCAACGAGGAGAACGCCGTTGGCGGACGTGTTGTCACCGCGCCGACCAATGGTGCCGCCGGCGTTATTCCGGCCACCATCCGCTATGTGCTGCAGTTCCACGACGGTGCCGATCAGCAGGCGGTGCGCGATTACCTGCTGACCGCCGCCGCCGTGGGCGGAATCACCAAGCATAATGCCTCGATCTCCGGCGCCGAGGTCGGCTGCCAGGGCG
>NZ_JBDWHW010000168.1:0-8556 GCF_039975035.1 Hoeflea sp.
GAACTGGCTTCTAGAGGAGTTGGATGAGCGTGGCGCAAGCGCCGTGATCCCACCGAAATCAAACCGAAAGCAACAGCGTGACTACGATATCGAAGCCTACAAATGGCGGCATCTGGTTGAAAACTACTTCGCGAAGATCAACGAATTCAGAGGCATAGCAACACGCTATGACAAAACGGACTGTAGCTACACAGCCAGTTGGAACCTTGCAGCTGCCCTGATCGCATCAAGATGAATGTCCACAGGCCCTAGAACTACTTGGCGGCCCGCCCTGTAAATCCGCCAACCCCGCCGGGCCAGGTGAGCGGCAAAAAGTCCACTTCCCATCCTTATTTTGGGCCGGATATGTTGCTATCGTCAATCATCTCGTCAAAGTCTGAAGGCCAAGAATGTATCCCGATTACACAAGGTCAGAACGGGTTGCCGACGGCAGCATGCACGCCATCGGCGTGATCGGCTCGGTGTTTGGGGCGACTGTGTTGCTGATGTGGTCCGCCCCGGTCGCCTCGGCCTGGGAGATTGCCGCAACAGCAATCTATGCAATCACCCTGATTGCCACCTTCACCGCCTCGGCGTTTTATCACATGACCCCGTGGGAGAGCATCCGGCCGGTTCTGCGCCGGATCGATCATGCGGCGATCTATCTGAAGATCGCCGGCACCTATACGCCGCTGGTGGTCATGGTTGGCAGCGGTCTGGCCTATGGTGTGCTGGGCGTTGTCTGGGGCCTGGCGATCGTCGGCATGACGCTCAAGCTGGTGTTCTGGAGCACGCCCGGCCGCTTTGGCCCGGCGCTTTATCTGGTCATGGGCTGGATGAGCATCATCCTGATCTGGTCGTCATGGTCGGAGTTGCCAATTGGGTACATCGCCGCCGGAGGGCTGCTTTATACCGTGGGAGTGGCTTTCTATGCGGCAAAGAAATTGAAGTTCTCGAACGCGATCTGGCACGGATTCGTCATTGCCGCCTCTGCCTGTTTCTTTGTGGCCATCTCGCTGGCGGTGACACAGGATGGGTTACTGTAGCAGAATCGCCAATCCACTCCCCCCCGCTAAAACGGCCAGACCCAGGCGATCATCGGCACGGCGACGACGATCACCAGCACTTCGAGCATCAGGCCCATGCGCCAGTAGTCGCCGAAGCGGTAATTGCCGGGGCCCATGATGATGGTGTTGTTCTTGTGCCCGATCGGGGTGAGGAAGGCGCAGGAGGCGGCGACCGCGACACCCATCAGGAACGGATCGGGACTGGCCCCGATGGAGTTTGCCACGCTGACGCCGATGGGGGCGGCGATCAGCGCGGTGGCGACATTGTTGAGAAAATCCGACAGCGTCATGGTGATGATCATCAACACTGCCAGCACACCCCAGGCCGGCAGGTTGGCGGTCTGGGTGACGATCAGATCGGCGATCAACTGGCTGCCGCCGGTGTCTTCCAGCGCTGCTGCGACGGGAATGAGACAGGCCAGCAGCACGATCACCTTCCACTGGATCATCGCGTAGAAATCACGCCCGCTGATGATGCCCAGCAGCAGATAGGCGACAACGCAAAGCCCCAGCGCGATGGCCAGCGAGGTGATGCCGATGACCGACAGCGCGATCGCCGCGGCGAAGATGGAGATCGCCAGCAACGCCTTGGTCCGCTGCAGCACCTCGAGCCTGCGGTTTTCCAGCGGCAGCACGCCCAGCCACTGGCAGGCGGCGGCGATGTTCTTGTCCGGTCCGATCAACAGCAGCAGGTCACCCGCCTTGATCGGCAGATGGCTGACCCGCTCACGGAAGCGCCGGCCCTGGCGGGATATGCCAAGCAGCGTCACCCCGTGCCGCTGGATCAGCCTGAGCCCGAGCATGGTGCGGCCAACGACAGTGGCCTCCTCGGGCACAATCGCCTCGACCAGCGACAGCGACTTGCCCATCAGCCCGCCATGCTCCTCGGTGCCGATGGCATCAAGATCGGCCGCCCCCATGAAGGCCTCGATCTGTTTCGGATCGCCCTCCAGCACCAGAAAATCGTCTTCGCGGATCTCGCGGGCCTGGGAAAAGCCGTGCAGACGCTTGCCCTGCCGGGCCAGCCCCAGGATCGTCACGTCGTTCTCGTCGGCAATCGGGTAGAGATCCCCCACTGACTGGCCGATCGATTTTGAGCCTTCCTTGACCCGGGCTTCGGCGACATAGAGCCCGGCATCACCTTCCAGCGACATCGCGTCGGCCCGGGCCGGAATCAGCCGCCAGCCGATGAACGCCACATAGGCGATCCCGACGGCTGCCACCGTGATGCCGACCGGCGCAAAATCAAACATCGAGTAGGGCGCGCCCAGCACATCCTGGCGGTATTGTGCGATGACGATGTTGGGCGGCGTGCCGATCAGCGTGATCATGCCGCCCAGAATGGTGCCGAACGACAGCGGCATCAGCGTCAGCGAGACCGCCCGTTTGGCCTTGCGCGCCGCGTCCATGTCGAGCGACATCAAAAGCGCCAGTGCTGCGACATTGTTGATGATCGCCGAGAGCACCGCGCCGGCCACCGCCATGATGCCGATATGGGTCGGCAGGGCCCGGTCGGGACTGGTGACAAAACGGGCAATGAATTCCACCGCGCCCGAATTCATCAGCCCGCGCGAAACAATCAGCACAAGCGCGATGATGACCACGGCGGGGTGGCCAAAGCCGTGAAACGCCTCTTCCGGCGCGATCAGCCCGGCGAGCACGGTGACCAGCAGCGCCACGAAGGCGACAAGGTCGTAACGAAAGCGACCCCAGACCAGCATCGCAAACAGGACGATGAGGATGGCGAAAAGCATGATCTGGTCGGTGGTCATGAAACCCGTCCCGTTGCGCGGCGTGCGATATGCACAAGTGCTGCTTGGGTTACATGGCCGGAATTTTGGGTCAACCGGTTTCCGCAGCGTGCAGGCAAATCAACCCGAGCCGTCCTGACGGCGCGGTTTGCTCAGACCCTGCTGATCCGGATCCGCTTCGAGGGTCTGTGGGCCTGGCGCCGGCATCTCAGCGGCGGCTCTACGCGCCACCCTTGTGGTGAGGCGCAGCGCCGGGAGATGGTTTCCCGGCACTGCGCCCCGCTGTTTCGCGGCAAGATCGGGTCGAGACCGGATCAGTGCTTCTTCACCGGACCGATGTAGGACACCTTCAAGCTGCCGGAATAGGCATTCATCTTGGCGCCGAACAAGGCGTGGTTCTTCTTCGCCAGGTAGGAATATTCCGCGCCCTGGCAGTCGAGCATCTTGATGCTTCTGTAGCCGGAGCGGCGCAGAGTTTCCAAACCGACGCGGCAATCCTTGCGCGACACCTTCACCACTTCATTCTTGCGCTGGCTGCGATGGTCGCGAAGCTTGTTCTGCTTGCCGGCACGGTGGTCGCGGGTCTGGACCTGCGCCGCAGCCCGGTGATCGCGCAGCTTGAGCTCGACGGTTGCGCGATGATCACGGACGGTCCGCGAGGACTCGCCGGCCTGGACCGGAGTCTGGATCAGCAGGGTTGCAAGGCTGGCGGCGGCGAGGGTGAGAACGGATCTGGTCAACATGGTCTGGCTCCAAAGCTGTGTGTTTCAATAACGCCACCCTGATGCAGGGCGGTTGAACCGTTTGTGAAGCGCCCGTTCATGACCGGTTCATGGGGTTCCACCGGCCTCTTCCTTGTGCCCAGTCTTGCCATTGCCTGCCTCCAAAAGCAGTGATAAATCCCGGTTTCCACCGGCCAGGCCGGGTTCAAATGGCAGGTCATGAATCATGAAAATCATTGCCGTTTTTCTGGTTGCGCTTTTTGTCTCGGTCGCATCCGCCGGCGCCAGGACCATCTGCACCGTCATTGCCGACGCCCGGACCGGGGAAATCCTGCTTGAGCAGGGGGACTGCCGCTCCCGGGTCACGCCCGCCTCAACCTTCAAGGTTGCGCTCAGCCTGATCGGGTTTGATGCAGGCTTCCTGACCGGCACCAACGCCCCGGTGCTTGCGTTCAAACCGGGCTATCCCGATTGGGGCGGCGCCAACTGGACGCAGCCGACTGACCCCGAACGCTGGATGAAATACTCGGTCGTCTGGTATTCGCAACAGATTACCGCCGCACTCGGCGCCGAAAAAATCGAGAGCCGCCTGAAGGCCTTTGGCTATGGCAACACCGACTTCAGCGGCGATCCGGGCAAGAGCAATGCGCTGGAACGCGCATGGATTGCGTCCTCGCTGAAGATTGCGCCGCTGGAACAGGTGGCGTTCCTGCGCGCCCTCGTCAATCGCACCCTGCCTGTCGCGGCTCAGGCCATCGACCGGACCATGGCCATTGTCGAAACAAATCCCGCCGGCAATGGCTGGACAGTATCCGGCAAGACCGGCGCTGCCTATCCGCGCATGGCAAACGGAAAATTCGACAGGGCAAAAAGCTGGGGCTGGTTTGTCGGTTGGGCAAGAAAAGGCGATCGCACCTTGATCTTTGCCCGGCTCGACCAGGATGAAAAGCGTGAAAAGGGCTCGGCAGGGATCAGGGCGAAAAATGCCTTGCTGGAGCAATGGCCGGGACTGATCGCGGCCTCCCGCTGACGCTCAACCTCGCCTTCACTTGATCCCCCGGCTCCCGCTCCCATATTTCACCCGATGAACCGCCGCTCCTTTCTCAAATTTTCAGCGCTTGCCGCCCTGTTCGGTGGCGGCGCATCGGGGACCGCCATGGCCTTAGCCCGCAATTCCAACCGCTATCATTCCGGCCCGGTCAGCGATCATTTCGACGGGATCCGGTTTTTCAACCCCGACGGCGCCGCGCCCAAGGGGTTCTCCGATCTTCTGAAATGGAAATTCGGCGGCACCCAGGCCAAATGGCCGGACACCGTCAGAAGCCCGTTTGCACCGGCCCGGCCCGAACCCCGGATCGAGGGCCACGGGCTGCGCATCACCATGGTCGGTCACGCCACCATGCTGTTCCAGACAGCAGGCCTCAATATCCTGACCGATCCGGTCTGGTCCGACCGCGCCAGCCCGCTGTCCTTTGCCGGACCGAAGCGGGTCACGGCCCCCGGTGTTGCTTTCGAGGACCTGCCGGACATCGATCTGGTGCTGCTGTCGCACAATCATTACGACCACCTCGATCTGGTGACGCTGGCGCGGCTCAGGCAAGTGCACAATCCGCTGGTGATCACGCCGCTCGGCAATGACACGATCATCAAGGCTGACACGCCTACGATGCGGGTGATCACCGCGGATTGGGGGCAGGCGGTCAAGTCCGGCCCGGCAACCGTGCATTTCGAGCCCTGCCATCACTGGTCGGCGCGCGGCGTCAATGACCGTTCGATGGCGCTGTGGGCAGCCTTCGTGATCGAGACGCCGGGCGGCAAGATCCTGCATATCGGCGACACCGGCTTTGACCAGGGCCGGCCCTACCGCAACGCCCGTGACAGGCATGGCCGGTTCCGGGCTGCAATCCTGCCGGTTGGCGCCTACGAACCGCGCTGGTTCATGAAGGACCAGCACCAGAGCCCGGACGAGGCCATCGAGGGTTTTCTGCTGTCAGGTGCCGACTACGCGCTGGGCCATCACTGGGGCACATTCCAGCTCACCGACGAGGGCCGCGAGGCGCCCGAGGAATTGCTTTACGAAAAGCTGGCCGAAAAAGGTGTCGCCAGGGACCGGTTCCGGCCGCTGCATGTCGGCGAGAGCTGGGATTTGCCTGCTGGCACATGAGGCACAGGCCAGTGCGTCGACACTGGTAATCTCGGCGCATTTCAGCCATATAGGCCCGGAACAAGAACGGGTGCGCACCATGGGATCGATGGTTCCTTTTGCCAAGATGAACGGGCTGGGCAACGACATCGTCGTCATCGACATGCGTGGCCGCAAGGATGCCGTGACCGCTGAAGCGGCGATCGCGCTTGCAGGCGGCGACCGGACCGGCTTTGACCAGATCATGGCGATCCACGACACCGATATCGACAGGATCGATTACCGCATCGACATTCTCAATCGCGACGGCTCCCGCGCCCAGGCCTGCGGCAACGGCACAAGATGCGTGGTCCAGGCGCTGGCATCGGAAACCGGGCGCAACAGTTTCACCTTCAAGACGCTGGCCGGTATTCTCAATGCCGAAGAGCATGAGGACGGACTGATTTCGGTCGACATGGGCCTGCCGGAATTCGCCTGGGACAGGATCCCGCTGGCCGAGGAGTTTTTCGACACCACCCGGATCGAGCTGCAGATCGGCCCGATTGACGCGCCGGTGCTGCATTCGCCCTCGGTGATGTCGATGGGCAATCCGCACGCCATCTTCTGGGTCAAGGACGACGTCTGGTCCTATGATCTCGAGCGTTTCGGACCGCTGCTGGAAAACCATCCGATCTTTCCTGAACGCGCCAATATCTCGATCGCCCGGGTGATCGACGACAAGTCGATGGATCTGAGGACCTGGGAACGCGGCGTCGGGCTGACCCGCGCCTGCGGCTCGGCTGCCTGTGCGGCGGCGGTATCGGCGGCGCGGACAGCGCGCACCGGACGCAGTGTCACGGTCAATGTGCCGGGCGGGCCGCTGCGGATCGAGTGGCGCGCCGACAATCACGTGATCATGACCGGACCGGCTGACTGGGAGTTCTCGGGAGAGGTCGATCCGCTCAGCGGGGAGTGGCGGGCCGACGAGGCGGTGGCGTGAGCGGCGTCCGTGTCCTGACCTTCGGATGCCGGCTCAATACGTTTGAATCCGAGACCATGCGCAAGGCGGCGGAAACCGCGGGGCTGAACAACGCAATCCTGGTCAACACCTGTGCGGTGACCGCCGACGCGGTGCGGCAGGCCCGGCAGACCATCCGCCGCGCCCGGCGCGACAACCCGCATGCCCGCATCGTGGTCTCGGGGTGCGCGGCCCAGACCGAGCCGGAAACCTTTGCCGCAATGGCAGAGGTCGACGCGGTGATCGGCAATGACGCCAAGGGCCAGGCCGCGACCTACCGCAAGCTGCCCGATTTCGGCGTCTCCGACAGCGAGAAGATCCGGGTCAACGACATCATGTCGGTGCGCGAGACCGCGCCGCAGATGATCGAGGCGGTCGAGGGCCATGCCCGTGCCTTCGTGCAGGTGCAGAACGGTTGCGATCACCGCTGCACCTTCTGCGTCATCCCCTATGGCCGCGGCAATTCGCGCTCGGTGCCGATGGGCGCGGTGGTTGAGCAAATCGAAAAGCTCGTCGACAATGGCTACCAGGAAGCCGTCATCACCGGCGTCGACGCCACCAGCTATGGCGCCGACCTGCCCGGCAGCCCGACGCTCGGCAGTTTGGCCGCCACCATTTTGAAACAGGTGCCTGATCTCAAACGGCTCAGGCTATCGTCGATTGATTCGATCGAGGTCGACGACACGCTGATGGATCTCATCGCCAACGAGCCCCGTTTCATGCCGCACCTGCATCTGTCGCTGCAGCATGGCGATGATTTGATTCTCAAACGGATGAAGCGGCGTCATGGCCGCGACGACGCGGTCCGGTTTTGTCAGACCGTGCGGAGCCTGCGGCCCGGCTTTGCCTTCGGCGCCGACCTGATTGCCGGGTTCCCGACCGAGACCGAGGAGATGTTCGCCCGCTCGCTCGACATCATCGATGACTGCGGCATCGCGTTTTTGCACGTGTTTCCCTATTCGCCGCGAGCCGGAACACCGGCGGCGCGGATGCCACAGCTTGATCGCGGGCTGATCAAGCAGCGCGCCGCACGCTTGAGAGAACGGGGCGACCAGGCCTATGATGCCCACCTCTCGGCCATGGCGCTCGCGGGGCAAACGCACTCAGCGCTGGTCGAATTTTCCGGCACCGCGCGAACAGAAAATTTCACCCCGGTGGTTGCGCCCGACGCGCCACGGGGCCAGATGGCTGTGATAAGGGTCAATGGCCGCAGCGCGGATCATCTGACCGGCGAGGTGGTTGCCGCGAGCGCGGATCAAATGCAAATTGCGGACGTCGCCGCAAACTGACATCGAAAAGGTACCGAGCCCGCATGGCGTTTAACTTCATCAAAAAGGTTTTCTCCTTCGGGAAAGACAAGGAAGACGCGTCCGCGCCCGAACCTGCGGTCGAGTCGGCCGCGCCAACTGCCGATATCTCCCCGGCAGCGACAGATGCCGCACCGGAAACCGTTGCCCCTGAGCCGCCCGCACCGGCTGCTCCGGTCGACGAAGCACCCGCCGGCGAACCGCCGATCCATACCGAGCCCGTGGACGAAGGCCCGGAAGACGGGCTGACCCCGGATGAATTGTCCGCTGACCCGGCCGTCGCGCCGGCTCCGGAGGGAGCAGCGGAACCGGCCTCACAGGATGACAGCGGGACGCGGTTCACCCCGGAACCGGCTGCCAGCGAGGCGCCGGTTCACACTGACCCCGTGGACGAAGGCCCCGAGGACGGGCTGCACCCGGACGAATTGTCCGCCGACCCGGCCTTCGCGCCGGTCCCGGAGCAAACACCTGAGCCTGAGCCTGAGCCTGAGCCTGAGCCTGAGCCTGAGCCTGAGCCTGAGCCTGAGCCTGAGCCTGAGCCTGAGCCTGGGCCTGAGCCTGAGCCTGAGCCTGAGCCTCGAAAGCTGGTT
>NZ_JBDWHW010000169.1:0-25937 GCF_039975035.1 Hoeflea sp.
ATTTTGCGACCGCGCCATCCCGACGGTGCCGCGTTCGAACGGAATTTCGGAGAATTCGGCTTTCAGATCCGGCTTGGACGATCCGCCCATGCCGGCCCGGTTCGGCGCGAAGCCGTCTTCCATGTCGGCATACTGAACGTCACCGGTCTGGGCCATGAAGCCTTCGATGACACGGTGAAAGGCGACATTGTCATATTCGCCGGCGTCAGCAAGTTGCTTGAGGCGCGCGGTATGCATCGGCGCGACATCGTCGGCCAGTTCGATGACCACATTGCCGCTTTTGAGCTCGATGGTAAGCGTGTCGGCGGCGGTGGCGAGGGTTGTCGAGGCCAGGCCAAAGGCCAGCGTCGCGGCGAGAAGAAGGCGTGAAGAACGCATGGAAGGCTCCATTGAAATGGCCGGTCGGGACACTCTCGTTATCCGACGGCAATCGTTTGACACACCGCCGCAGGCATTGCAACGCCACGGCGAAGGCTGTTGAAGTCACGGTATCCGTGCCGCGAGCGCTTTTTGCACCACAACCGGAACGAACGGCGAAACATCGCCGCCCATCCTTGCGATCTGGCGCACAAGCGTGGCGGTGATGTGGCGGGACTGGGGAAAGGCAGGTGCAAACACGGTTGTGATGCCCGGCGCCATGGCCCGGTTCATCCCAGCCATCTGCATCTCGTAGTCAAGATCGGTGCCGTCGCGAAGCCCGCGAACCAGGACGGTGGCGCCTGCATCGGCGGCGGCTTCGATCACCAGTCCCTGGAACGATACGACGCTGACATTGGCTATCCGGTCGGGAAATTCCGAGCGGACCACGTGGTCGATCATGCTGGCGCGCTCATCGAAGCTGAACATCGGGGTTTTGCCCGGATGAACGCCGATGCCGATCACCAGTTCGTCGCACAGAGCCATGGACTGGGTGAGAACATCGATGTGACCATTGGTCATGGGATCGAATGACCCGGGATAAAACGCGATGCGCATGACAAAAACCCTCTTTCAAGGGCCTTTTGTCATGTCGGACGCCGGGCATCAAGAGATGAATCATTCGCCGCATGCCGCAGTCAAACGGCTTTGTATGTACGGTATCGTACGCGACTGATGCCGCAGCCGTCCTGCCATAGTGGCATGCCCGCGCTGCCGGCAGCGGCGACCTGCGCCACACGCGGTGCCGATTGCGCCCGTCGGGCTTCAGAAATCGGCGATCGACAGCCAGATCAGGGATTTGCGGTGCTTCTTGTAGGCGCGGCCGGCAGCGGTTTCGATCTCAGCGCGCCGCCGGTCAAAGGCCGCCAGATAATCGGTGTCCGGCGACCGGGATATCCCGTCGATCTGTTCAAGCGCCGGCGCTTCCAGCACGAAGCGGACTTCCATCACGCCATCATAGCCCGAGAAGCGGAAGGTTCCGGCATCCTCGTCGAAACTGCGCATCTGGTTGGGAAAGCCGATCAACGCCCTGCCCTCAACCGCCCAGCCCGATGCGCTGTCACTTCTTGGTTTTCTTCTGGAATGGATTTGTTTCCAGTTGCTTGACGGCCGAACCCGAAGCCGCCGCGGCCTTGGCAGGGGCCTTGTCCTTCTTCGGTTTGCGGATTTCCTTGCTTGATCTCATTTGACCCTTGGCCATGATGTTTCCTGTTCCCGGGCGCTGCCTTCAAACCGGGTTCGGTTCAAAACAGGCAAGCGCCGCAATTTGCAAAACGGTCCGGCGACTTTTCGAAACGACAGCCTGACAGGGCCGGTTGCGCAAGCCGCGTCAGATGCTTTTGGCGGTTTCTATCAGTTCCAGATTGCTGCCCTGTTCAACGCGCTCATGGCCCTGGTCATCATTGCGGATGCGGTATTGCGGCTTGCCGCCACTGTCAGGCAGGCGCAACAGCACCGTGAACTCGGTCGGCGTCCGCGGTGAAAGCCCGACGCGGGACTGGAGCGAGACCTGTTGTCCCTTGGTAAAAATACTCTTGGCCATTATTTGTGTCCCAATACATATCGTGCCCAAGCCAACGCGAACACGCTGCTTTCGGGGCTTTTTCAGTCGGGGTCGAGGAACAAGCAAAGCGCCTTGAAGCCGGGTGTCGGCGATGCAGCAGCGCGCTTGAAAAATTACAATGGAACCATGCGCCTCAATCGGGATTTATACAAGGCAATTGTCTGAAACGATGCTCGGTAGACGGCAAGTGCATAATTGTTGCGCGATTTGCTCCAGTGCCGTGTAATAGTGCAGATAGCGATCGTTCGAAAACGAATGGCTGCGCCAGTCGGCACGTCCCGGCGGTCCGAAAGCCCTGATGACGCTCACAAACCCCGGTGGAACCCCGGCCAATTGAAGGTAACGGCATGCTCATCAGATTTGGTTTCGAAATAGTGGTTGACTGCCCCGCGCCCGTGCCGATGCTGCTGGCGCTGTCCACGCATACCGAATTCAACGGTCGGCTGATCGGCGCGGATTATGTCAGGTCCACCAGCATGACCCCGATATCGGTCTATGTGGACCGCTACGGCAACCGGATTTCGCGCGCCGTCGCCGATCAGGGCAGAACCACTTTCTGGAGCGATTGCGCCACGGAAGTCAGCGGTGTGCCGGATATCTGGCCGACATTCGCCATTCAGCACCGGATCGAGGATCTGCCCAGCGATACACTCGATTTCCTCGGTGCGAGCCGCTATTGCGATTCCGACAGTCTGGGGAACTTCGCCTGGGCCAATTTCGGCGCCACCCAGGAAGGCTGGCCACGGGTGCAGGCAATCAGCAATTTCGTGCACAATCACGTCACCTTCGGCTACAAGTTCGGCCGTCCCGACAAGACCGCCCGCGACGTGCTCGAGGAAAAATCCGGCGTTTGCCGGGATTTCGCGCATCTGGGCGTCAGCCTGTGCCGCGCCATGAACATTCCGGCACGCTATGCCAGCGGCTATCTCGGCGACATCGGCGTGCCCGACAGCGGCTTTGACGATTTCTGCGCCTGGTTCGAGGTGTTTCTCGGCGGCAGCTGGCACACGGTGGACGCACGCTACAATGTTCCGCGCATCGGCCGGATCCTGATGGTCAGGGGATCGGACGCATCCGACGTGGCGATGATCACCTCGTTTGGCGCCTACCAGCTGTCGTCGTTTCGGGTCTGGACCAGCTTGATCGAAGACGAAACCAGTGATCAGGACATTCATGCGATGCTTGAAACCCTGCCCGCGCCGCGTTCCGGCGGTCCGGATTTCGGTCTGGCGGTACCGGGCGCCGTGCATCTGTTCTGATTGCCTCAAATCCGCTCTTTTCCTCTCATCTCGGGTTAGTACTGATTCCATTCAGGTTTCATTCATTCAGGATTTGTCATGGTGTTCGCATCAAAGATGGATGCGAAGGAAGGAAACCGCCATGACTATAGCCCTCGCCTTGCTTGCTCTGATGATCGTCATGCTGTTCAGCGGCCTCGTGCTAGGAGCATTGCGCCAGGAAATTCCTGCAAAAACCCACGATCTCGACTGGTTTTCCAACCGGTAACTTCGCATGCACACCAGCTAGTTCAACTGGCCCGGTCCATGGATGTTTGCATCGACCGGGCCTTTTTGTCTGGCGATACTATTGATCAACGCCGGATGCTTGCCACGACGCGAATGCGGTGCCCGTCCGGATCAAGGGCCACGAATGTGTGGCCAAAAGGCATTTCCACCGGTTCGACAACAATTCGCAGACCCTTGGCGACCCAACAGGCATGCAGCTTTTCCAGTTCAGGCACATCGGCGACATTGAAGGATATCTCGCTTGCGCCAGGTTTTCCGGTGGCAGCCGGGTCCGCCTCGCTGGCAAGCCACAATCCAAGCACCACCGCGTCGCTCAGCGGCAGCATGGCAAAGCCCGGCGTCGAATCGATCGCCGACTTGCCCAGCAGGTCGGAATAGAAGGCGGCGCTCGCCGGCGGGTTGGCGACGTGCAGCAGCACGAAATCAAAAGTCAACATTCTGGTCTCCGTCAAAGATCGGGTTTCGGCCTTTCGACCCGGTACGGAGACTACAAGTTCATGCTGCCAGATATTGTCAGCAGTAGTTCAACCTACTGCCTCGACCCGGAGCGCAGGTGAATGCCTTCCCTGGCCTGCCATTGTTTCATCAGCGCCGCGCGTCGCTGCGGATAACGCGCCGGCTCGATGCTCAGCCGGACAATCCTGTCAGCCCGGAAGTGACGGAAATCCTTTCGCAATTCGCACCAGGCGACGACCACCCGGGTTCTGTCGAAAAACGCCAGCGCAATCGGCCAGATGGTGCGCTGGCTGGGCGCGCCATTGACGTCGGCATAGGAGATGGTGAGCTTTCGCTGATTGCGGATGGCTTCGCGGATCAATGGCAATTCGCTTTCCCCCGCCGCAAGCGCCGCGCCCGGGCCGATCAGCAAGGTGGATTCGTCCAGTCCGGCCTTGAGGTCATCGGGCAGCACGGCGGCGATCTTGGCGAGTGCGTTGAGCGCCGCGGCGCCGAGCGGCTGGTCCGCCCGCTCGGCCACCCAGCGCGAGCCGAGCACCAGCGCCTCGAGTTCCTCCTCGGAAAACATCAGCGGCGGCAGCATGAAGCCGGGCTTGAGCACGAAACCGACGCCCGCCTCCCCGTCGATCGCGGCCCCTTGCGCCTTCAGCGCATCGATATCGCGGTATATGGTCCTGAGCGACACGCCCAGCTCCTCGGCCAGCACCGCGCCACTGACCGGCCGCTTGTAGCGCCGGAAGGCTTGCAAGAGATCAAGAAGACGCGCGGCGCGGGACAAATCTGGCTCCGGGGACGGTGGCGATGGGTGAGTGTAGCAACTTATGCTGCCAGATTGTGGCAGGAAAGAACAGGCCACGTTCGCGTTCAATTGCCGGAGGGCTTTGCGCAGAATATGGAACCGCTTTGCGCCCCATTTCGGTCATTTGACACTTTGTCGGCGAATGTCTGCCGGGCCTCCGGGTTGGCCCCAGAACACTCCGGTACCCCTGCAAATGAGATGCTGTTCCGCTTCAGTGACGCTCTGTCAGAGGAGGAGTTCCAAGACTTTTGCCTTCCAAGCCCGCCTCTTGATCAAGTCTTGGCGGGATCGGCATGGACCAGAAGTACAGCCACGTAGGGCCTGTCCCACTGGTCGATACTGCGACCGAATACAACGCAGGCTTCCACCTTACCACCTTCGAGAACTTCTGCCGCCAACTGTTCCATGTCCTCGCGCATACTAGCGCGCATCACGTCTGGGAACAGGAAGAACATCACGCATGCCTTGCGGTCTTCGGGCGGCTGAATTTGCAGCGAGTTTAAGTGATGCGGGTTGCGGAAATTTTTGCGGACCATGCCGCGCAGGTCCTTTAGCTTCCGTTCGACCAATGCCTGCTCGGCTGGATCTGCGCAAGCAAGCAGGTGCAGGCCGATAGTGGTCCAACCTGGGGGGCGCCTATTAGCCAAATTGGCGATGATCTGTGAAAAAGTGGGCCGCAGACTCATCTTCGGCTTCTGGACTTTAATACCAGCGTCCCTGCTATTGTAGTAGCGGTCCAGCGGCGACGACATGCCGGAGGGCACGAATCGCATGCCCTTTTGCTGTATGGCCGCTAGGTTGAACCCTGTCACGAGGTAGAGCCCCAAAAAATCTAATTCGTCTCCTAGCAGATCGAAGGCCTTCTGGAAAAACGATCGTTCGGCCAAGTAGTGTAGGACCTGCAGAGGGTTATCGAGGATGTGGGTAATGCAGCCGAGATCCGAGATGAGGATCGTGGGCGCTAGATCATGGTCCGCCGGAACCCATCCGACCGCCTTAAAGTCCGCCTCAGCCGAGGTCAGGACCGAGAGGTCGTCAAGCGTGACCGACAAGCGGATGACACGATCAATCCGGCCGTGGTCAAGATTCGTCTCTTTCATAACTTGGATCGCAGTAGGGTCACCGCGTCGGGCATATTCGATGAGCTGAGCTAGGCGCGCGGACTGGAGCGAAGGAGCAAGCACCATGTCGGTGACATGGCGGCGGACGCGGTCCGGCGCACCACGCAGGCCTTCCGGCGTAAGGCGATTAGACTTCGCCTCGGCGATGACGACTGTTCGGTCGATGACCACGAGGAGGTCGGTTTCGAACTGCTGGTCCCCGGCAGTCCATTTCACCGAGGACCAGATATCCGCGCCGGGGAGCGCATGGCGGAAAGTCTCCTCGAGCTTGTTTTCGAGGAAGCGTGACCGAATCTCAGACAGCCGGTCTTTCAGCCCAGCCTCAGCGCACAGGCGGTCCATAATGCGGTGGATATGGCTGAACGCCATCTGTGGGATGGGGATGAAGAAGAACTCACCCAGATCAACCACCGGCCGTTCCCAGACGGGATTGCCGAGGAACAGATACTCGGCCTTCGCATCGCCCAGGTCTCCCGGCTTTAGTGCAATGGCCTGGAGGGCGGCCGTGATTTCGCCTTCGGGAAAGTCTGTCAGGGCTGCAAGGTCCGCTGCGGTGAAAGTCGCGCGTTCAGCCAGTCGCAGGTCGAAATGCGACATGATCATTACCATCATTCCCTTGCGGTCAATGCCCGGCATGGCTGCAACAAACTCTTCCGGTGTACCCTGGAGGCCCGGCACGTATTTGAAGTAGTGCCGTACCATCTGGCGCGGGTTTTTGCCGGTGTAGACTTTCTTGAGGGTATTGAAGTGCTCGGACTGCCGCCGCTCGAACTCGGCGACTATGACGCGCAGAATTTCCACGAGGTCGCTGGCGGCAAAGTCGAAATGCGCGCGGAATGCGGGATCGAGTGTACTGAACAGTTCCTTTGAGAGGCCGACCACATCGCTGAAATAGCCCCAGTTCCGCACCCCGTGGGTATGCATGCTTATGCGCCCCTGGAGTGAGCGCATAAGCTTCAGGGTCTCGTCGGTGACCTCGTCACCTTTTAGCAAGTGCTGGAACTGAAAGGCCTCTGTCAATTTGGGGACGGTGTCGAACACCCTCTGCATGACAGGTGGAATGATCGGCTTGTCGCCCCACTGGTCGAGAGGGATACTGAGCGCAATCGCCTGCAGCAGCTCTGCGTGATGTTGGAGAACCTGCACTCCCTTCTGTTGCTCAACACCGGAATCGGACACGTATGAACGCAGGCCGTAGGCCGCATACGATGCCACGATTCCAAGGGGGTCGTGGCTGGTCAGTTGCTCCTTCACGGTCTTGAGCATGCCGGGGAATTCCGCAACGCCGGCGCGCGCTGCCTCCAGCATCGCTGCCTTGAATTCTGCGTGGTGTTCTGGGGGAATGCTAAGGGTGCTGAATTCAAATCCTGGATCCTGCTTTTTCTTGTTCGCCTTCTTGCCCTGTTTGCGATCTCTAGCCATGGAGTGAAGGGTTACCGGGTGCTGCAGTTTGGTACAAGCAAAACAGAATTACTCCAACAGGAGAGAGCTGACCGCCAGGTGTTGATGAGATTTGCATATTTGTAGCCAATGATGGCCGCTTCTGGTGCGAAGCCGCCCTTCCGATGCCTTATCCTCGACAGCCTCTTCCCCGCCCCATTACAGTTATTCATTCAACTCGCTGCAAAAGCCCGCTCCCAATTATCCCCCTCCTGCCATTCGCTGCACCCCATAAAAAAACCGGGGATCTCTCCCCGGTTTCTTGAAGTCAGACTTGAAGGCCTGTCAGGCGTCTGGCGGTGTATCGTCAGCCTCTGGAGCAACCGCGCCGGACACATCCGATTCCGGCGCCGCAGCGTCTTCGACCGGGATCACGTTGCCGTCCTCGTCCAGTTCCTCGTCATGCTCCGGTTCGCTGATCCGGTCGACCGAAACCACCCGCTCGTCCTTGGCGGTCGAGAAGATGGTAACGCCCTTGGTGGCCCGGCTTGCCATGCGGATGCCATGCACCGGAACCCGGATGACCTGGCCGCCGTCGGACACCATCATGATCTGATCGCCATCCTCGACCGGGAAGGCTGCCACAAGCGGGCCGATTTCGCTGGTCTTGGAGGTATCGGTGGCGCGGATGCCCTTGCCGCCGCGACCCGAAATCCGGAACTCGTAGCTCGACGAGCGCTTGCCGTAGCCCTTTTCGGAGACCGTCAGGATATACTGCTCGCGCGCCTTGAGTTCGGCGTAGCGCTCATCGGAGAGATCGCCGGCCTCGCCAGCCTCTTCGCCGACCAGCGCCACATCCTCGACTTCCGCCTCGTCGCCGCTTGCCGCACGCCGTTCGGCCACCACGCGCTTGAGATAGGCAGCACGTTCGGAAGCATCGGCGTCGACGTGATGAACGATGGTCATCGAGATGATCGAATCGCCCTTGGCCAGCGATATGCCGCGCACGCCGACCGAATTGCGGCCGGCGAAGACACGCACATCATCGACCGAGAAGCGGATGCACTGGCCCAGCGCCGTGGTCAGCAGCACGTCATTGAGCTCGTTGCAGGTCTCGACATTGAGGATCTCGTCGCCATCGCTGTCGAGCTTCATGGCGATCTTGCCGTTGCGGTTGACCTGGACGAAATCGCTGAGCTTGTTGCGCCGCACGGTGCCGCGCGTGGTGGCGAACATCACGTCGAGTTCGGCCCAGCTGCTCTCGTCCTCGGGCAAAGGCATGATCGAGGTGATGCGCTCGCCCTTTTCCAGAGGCAGCATGTTGATCAGCGCCTTGCCGCGCGAGGTTGGCGTGCCGATGGGCAGGCGCCAGACCTTTTCCTTGTAGACGATGCCGCGTGACGAGAAGAACAGCACCGGCGTGTGGGTGTTGACCACGAACAGCCGCGTGACGAAATCCTCGTCCTTGGTCGACATGCCCGAGCGGCCCTTGCCGCCACGCCGCTGCGCCCGGTAGGTGGCGAGCGGAACCCGCTTGATGTAGCCCGAGTGCGACACGGTGACCACCATGTCTTCTCGCGCGATCAGATCCTCGTCGTCCATGTCCGCGCCACCTTCGGTGATCTGGGTGCGGCGCGGGATGCCGAATTCGTCGCGCACGGCGACAAGCTCGTCCTTGACGATCTGTTGAACCCGCACGCGCGAGCCGAGAATTTCGAGGTAGTCCTTGATTTCATCGCCGATCTTGCCGAGTTCATCGCCGATTTCATCACGGCCGAGCGCGGTCAGGCGGGCCAGACGCAGTTCGAGAATGGCGCGCGCCTGTTCCTCGGACAGATTGTAGGTGCCGTCCTCGTTGATCTTGTGGCGCGGATCGTCAATCAGCCGGATCAGCGATTCAACATCCATCGCCGGCCAGCGCCGGGTCATCAATTGCTCGCGCGCGGTTGCCGGATCCGGCGCCTTGCGGATCAGCGCGATGACTTCGTCGATATTGGCGACGGCGATTGCCAGGCCAACCAGCACATGCGCCCGCTCGCGTGCCTTGCGCAGCAGGTATTTGGTGCGCCGCGTGATCACATCCTCGCGGAATGACACGAAGGCCTTGAGCATGTCGATGAGGTTCATCAGCTCAGGCTTGCCGCCGTTGAGCGCCACCATGTTGACCCCGAAGGAGGACTGCAGCGGCGTGTAGCGGTAGAGCTGGTTGATGATCACATCGGCGACCGCATCGCGCTTGAGTTCGATGACCACCCGGTAGCCCTGGCGGTCGGATTCGTCACGCAGGTCGGAAATGCCCTCGATGCGCTTGTCGCGCACCAGTTCCGCCATCTTCTCGATCATCGTCGCCTTGTTCACCTGATAGGGAACTTCGGTGATGATGATGGCTTCACGGTCGTTGCGCATCGGCTCGACATGAACCTTGCCGCGCATCATCACCGAGCCGCGTCCGGTCTCGAACGCCTGGCGGATGCCGGCCTGGCCCAGGATGATGCCCGCGGTCGGGAAATCCGGGCCAGGAATGATGCTCATCAGTTCGATCAGGTCAATCGCCGGATTGTCCATGATGGCAACGCAGCCGTTGATCACCTCGACCAGATTGTGCGGCGGAATGTTGGTGGCCATGCCGACCGCAATACCGCCGGCGCCGTTGACCAGCAGGTTGGGGAACCGCGCCGGAATGACCTTGGGCTCGCTGCCCGACGAATCATAGGTTTCCTGGAAATCGACCGTATCCTTGTCGATGTCTTCCAGCAGTTCGTGCGACAGCTTGGCCAGGCGGGATTCCGTATACCGCATCGCGGCAGGCGGATCGCCGTCGATCGAGCCGAAATTGCCCTGCCCGTCGACCAGCATCGCGCTCATCGACCAGTGCTGCGCCATGCGCACCATGGCGTCGTAGATCGACTGGTCACCGTGCGGGTGATATTTACCCATCACGTCGCCGACGATGCGGGACGATTTCACATATTTGCGGTTCCAGTGGTAACCGCCTTCATGCATGGCGTAGAGAATCCGGCGATGCACGGGCTTGAGCCCGTCACGCACATCCGGCAGCGCCCGGCTGACAATCACGCTCATGGCGTAATCGAGATAGGAACGCTGCATTTCCTCGATAATCGAAACCGGCTCGATGCCTGGCGTCAGCGGTCCGGAGGGTTTGTTCTGGTCTGTCAAAGCGGTCCACGAATATTGGATGGAATCATTTGTGCGTTATAGCCGAAAGCCACTGCTGTCGCCAATTTTCGACGGTGAATTCGGCGTGTCCGGTCACTTTCTCCACCGTTGCCGCCCAGTCCGGGGGTTCCGCTCGCCGCTCAGCTGTCGTAGGCAGGGTAAAAGAGCTGTAATTCAGCCTCCGGGGAGTTCGCCATGAATGTCGATCTGATCGTGAATGCCTTCGTCACCATCATCGTGATGTTCGACCCGCCGGGACTGGCTGCCATCTTTCTCGGGCTGACCACCGGCATGACCCGCAGCCAGCGCATCCAGGTCGCCTTGCGCGGCACCATCACCGCCGCAGGCATTCTCGCCGTTTTCGCCATTGCCGGCGCCAGCCTGTTGAGCCTGCTCGGGATCTCGCTTGGCGCCTTCCGCATCGCCGGCGGCATATTGCTGTTCTGGATCGCGTTCGAGATGATTTTCGAAAAGCGCCACGAGCGCCAGGAAAAAAGCGCCGAACGGGCAATCACCAAGGACCACATTTCCAATGTCGCGGTGTTTCCGCTGGCCATTCCGCTGATTGCCGGACCGGGCGCGATCTCGGCGGTGATTCTTCTCGCCGGATCGTTTTACGCGCCGGTCGAGCGCGCCGGGCTGATCGGCGTCATCCTCGCCGCTTCTGTGGTCCTGTTTGCCTTTCTGGTGATTGCCGAACGGATCGACCAGTTTCTGGGCGACACCGGACGAACCATCCTGACCCGGCTGCTGGGCGTCATTCTGGCGGCACTCTCGGTGCAGTTCGTCGTTGACGGGATCAAGCAGGCGTTCATCGCCGGTTGACGGGAGGTACCGGTGCAACCTGAACAGACCCACAGCTTCGACGCCAGCCTCTGGCTCTATCACGGCGAAAAGGCGTCCTGGCATTTCATCACCGTTCCGGCTGAAATCTCGCATGAGATCCGCTTCTTCGCCGGCAAGACCAACGGCTTCGGTTCGATCCGGGTCCGCGCCGAGATCGGAGCGACCCGGTTCGACACATCGCTGTTTCCGGACAAGGCGTCGGGATGCTATTTCCTGCCGGTCAAGGCCTTGGTGCGCAAAGCTCAATCCATCACCAGCGGAGACAGGGTCTGCGTCAGGTTGACGACCGGCTGACCGCCGCGCCGCTACTCCCGGATCACCACGGTCACTTCCGCGCCGCCCCAGCCGTGCTTCTTGTCATGGGCACGAACCACCACCCGCTTGACGCCGGCGGGAATGACAATGCCCGACTGGCTGCGGGTAAACGGCTGTTCGGTGTCATGCGGATGCGCCAGCACCCGTTCACCCAGAACATGTCCATCCGGTCCGATCACCTGCCAGCTATCGGCGTAATGCTCCCAGCCATCGTCGGCATGGCGCACGGTGACTTCAAAGCGATAGCTGCCGTCGGCAGCCTGGGTGTAGCTGGCAGCCACCACGTCGGCCATTCCGGCATGGGCGGGAACGGTTGTGAGCAGGCCGCCGGCCAGTCCCGTGGCAAGGGCACAATGGCGCCACAGCACAGACAATTTTGAAAACATGGAACAATCCTTTCCTCGATCTGGCTGCAGGACCAGTCACGATTGCGTCTGGCAGCACAGTGCCTGGATAGAACGGCAACCGGTTCAGCTGGCGGCGGGATGACCAGGCGTCAGTTGCAACAGGTCCCACAAATTGCCGTAAATGTCCCTGAAAACCGCCACGGTGCCGTAGTCATGGGTGGCGGGTTCGCGGACAAATTCGACGTTCTCAGCCAGCAGCCTGTTGTAATCGCGCCAAAAATCATCGGTGTTGAGAAACATGAACACCCGCCCGCCGGTTTGATTGCCGACAAAAGGCTGCTGTTCCGGCCTGGAGGCGCGGGCCAGCACGATCGAGGCGCCCTGCCCGCCCTTGGGCCGCACCACCACCCAGCGCTTGTCCTGTTCGGGCTGGTCGGTGTCTTCCAGCAGATCGAAGCCGAGCACACCGCAATAGAACGCGATCGCCTCGTCATAGTCACGAACGACCAGCGCTACATGGGTGATGGACTGACGCAAACCGCTCTCCTGCGCCCCGCAGGGCATTTGCCTTGATGGAACCGGAACGATGCCGGATCCGGTTCACCTGTTTCAGCTTGAAAGCGATCACGCCGATCGCTGCGGATTTTCCTCAAACCATTTGACGATGTCCGGCATTGCCTGTTCGAAACCGCCGGGCATGAACATGTTCAACAGCCCGACCGGAGCATCGCTGCGGTTTTCGAAATCATGCATGACCCCGGCGGGAATGCGCAGGAAACTGCCCTTCGACAGGCTCCGCCATTCATTGCCGACGAGGAACCAGGCGGTGCCCTCCAGCACATAGAAGATTTCCTCATTGGCCTCGTGGAGATGCGCTCCGGCTCCTGTGCAGTGCGGCTCCAGCCACCATTCCGAGATCGCATAGCGTTCACCGCTCTCGTCCTGGTCCGCCTTGAACACAGCCTGCATCCGGCCGAGCGCATAGTGACGGCCTTCCCCGGGTCCAAGTTCCAGAACATCACTGTACGATGCCATGCTCATATCTCCTGATATGAAGGCAAAAGGAGACGCCAGAGGTCAAGGCCGGCCGATCTCAGAACGGGATATCGTCGTCGAGATCACGCGACGAACTGCCAGCACCGCCGCCAAATCCACCACTGGATCCGCCACGGTCGCCGCCTGACGATGATCCGCCGCCAAAGTCTCCGCCGCCACCGCCGAAATCACCGCCGCGGCCACCACCACCGCCACTGCCTTCGCTGCGGCCGTCGAGCATGGTCAGATTGCCATTGAAGCCCTGCAGCACCACTTCGGTGGAATATTTGTCCTGGCCGGACTGGTCGGTCCATTTGCGGGTCTGCAACTGGCCTTCGAGATAGACCTTGGAGCCCTTCTTGAGGTAGTTTTCCGCGATCTTGCACAGGCCCTCATTGAAGATCACCACGCGATGCCATTCGGTCTTTTCGCGGCGCTCGCCGGTGTTCTTGTCACGCCAGCTGTCCGAGGTCGCAACCGACAGGTTGGCGATCGGCCGACCGTCCTGTGTGCGCCGGATTTCCGGATCCGCGCCCAGATTGCCAACCAGAATGACTTTGTTGACGCTGCCCGCCATGATGTTTCACCTTCCAACACTTCAGGCGGCTTTCCGCCGCCCCGATAAATCCTGGTCTCACCTTACAGGATCGCCCCGCTGGCCGCTGCCCGGGCGAGCACAATCCACAAGCCTTTTTTGTTCTTTATTTGTTCTAGTATTCATGTCAGTTTCTGTCAAGAGATTCGGTTTTCATACAAGCAACCGGTCATTCGGCGTCTCGACAATGCGCATGAGGTGCTTATGTATGGATCTGGTCCGCACCCCGGAACCTCTTCCATAGCCCGGCGTTCTGGAGGGCAGCGCAGACTTCGGGATGCTATCATATGCTTCAAAGGCGAAATCGGCCCTGAGAAGCCAACAGGCAATTGAGCGATCCGGGCGCGTTCGGCAGCGCGGCGGATGTTTCACGGTAAAGCGGCGGCGTCATGACTGAACTGAAATCCATCACCATTCGCGGTGCCCGCGAGCACAATCTCAAGAATGTCGATCTCGACTTGCCTCGCAACAGCCTGATCGTCATGACCGGCCTTTCGGGATCGGGCAAGTCCTCGCTGGCGTTCGACACCATCTATGCAGAGGGACAGCGGCGCTATGTCGAAAGCCTGTCGGCCTATGCCCGGCAGTTTCTCGAGATGATGCAGAAGCCCGATGTTGACCAGATCGACGGGCTGTCGCCGGCGATCTCCATCGAGCAGAAGACCACCAGCCGCAACCCGCGCTCCACCGTCGGAACCGTCACCGAAATCTACGATTACATGCGGCTGTTGTTCGCCCGCGTCGGCGTCCCCTATTCGCCCGCCACCGGCCTCCCGATCGAAAGCCAGACCATCAGCCAGATGGTTGACCGGGTGCTGGCGCTGGAGGAAGGCACACGGCTGTATGTGCTGGCCCCGGTGGTGCGCGGCCGCAAGGGCGAATACCGCAAGGAACTCGCCGAGTTCATGAAAAAGGGCTTTCAGCGGGTCAAGATCGACGGCCAGTATTACGAGATCGCCGACGCGCCGACGCTCGACAAGAAATACAAGCACGACATCGACATCGTCGTCGACCGCATTGTCGTCCGCCCCGACATCTCGGCCCGGCTGGCTGACAGCCTGGAAACCTGTTTGCGGCTTGCCGACGGGCTGGCGATTGCCGAATTCGCCGACAAGCCGTTGCCGGAAGCCGAAACCTCGGCCGGAGGGTCGGCCAACAAGTCGCTCAACGAAACCCATGAACGCGTGCTGTTTTCGGAGAAATTCGCCTGCCCGGTCTCGGGCTTCACCATTTCCGAGATCGAGCCGCGGCTGTTTTCCTTCAACAATCCGCACGGCGCCTGCCCGATCTGCGATGGACTGGGAACCCAGAAGACAATCGACGAAGCGCTGATCATCCCCGAACCGCACCTGACCTTGCGTGCCGGCGCGGTGGCGCCCTGGGCCAAATCCAGTTCGCCCTATTACACCCAGACGCTGGAGGCGCTGGGCAAGCATTTCGGGTTCAAGCTGGGTGACCGCTGGGGCGATCTGCCGGCCAAGGCGCAGGCCGCGATCCTGCGCGGAACCCAGGACAAGGTTGCCTTCAAATATGATGACGGCCTGCGCTCCTACACCACCTCGAAGACCTTCGAGGGCATCATTCCAAATCTCGAACGGCGCTGGAAGGAAACCGACAGCGCCTGGGCGCGCGAGGAAATCGAGCGCTACATGTCCAACGCCCCCTGCCCGGCCTGCGACGGCTACCGGCTCAAGCCCGAGGCGCGCGCGGTCAAGATCGACGGCTGTCATATCGGCGAAGTCACCGAACTCTCCATCCGGGTTGCCGGCGAATGGTTCGAGGATCTTCCCGCCCGCCTCACCGCCAAGCAGAACGAGATCGCCGTCCGGATTCTCAAGGAAATCCGCGACCGGCTGAAATTCCTCAATGACGTGGGGCTCGACTATCTGACGCTGTCGCGCAATTCCGGCTCGTTGTCGGGCGGCGAAAGCCAGCGCATCCGGCTCGCCTCGCAGATCGGCTCGGGACTGACCGGCGTGCTCTACGTGCTTGACGAACCCTCCATCGGCCTGCACCAGCGCGACAATGCGCGGCTTCTCGAAACACTCAAGCATCTGCGCGACATCGGCAACACGGTGATCGTCGTCGAGCATGACGAGGACGCCATCCGCACCGCCGACTACGTGGTCGACATCGGACCCTATGCCGGCATTCACGGCGGCGAAATCATCGCCAAGGGCACGCCCGGCGACATCATGGCCAATCCGCGCTCGATCACCGGCAAATATCTTTCCGGCGAACTCGAAGTCGCCGTTCCGGCGCAGCGCCGCAAAGCCAACAAGAAGAAAGAACTCAAGGTCATCGGCGCGCGCGGCAACAATCTCAAGAACGTTTCCGCCTCGATCCCGCTCGGCCTGTTCACCGCGGTCACCGGCGTATCGGGCGGCGGCAAGTCGACCTTCCTGATCGAGACTCTGTACAAGGCCGCCGCGCGGCGGGTGATGGGATCGCGCGAAAACCCCGCCGATCACGACCGGATCGACGGCTTCGAACACATCGACAAGGTGATCGACATCGACCAGTCGCCGATCGGCCGCACGCCACGCTCCAACCCGGCCACCTACACCGGCGCGTTTACGCCGATCCGCGACTGGTTCGCCGGCCTGCCCGAATCCAAGGCGCGCGGCTATCAGCCGGGGCGGTTCTCGTTCAACGTCAAGGGCGGACGCTGCGAAGCCTGCCAGGGTGACGGCGTCATCAAGATCGAGATGCACTTCCTGCCCGATGTCTATGTCACCTGCGACGTCTGCGGCGGCAAGCGTTACAACCGCGAAACGCTGGACGTCACCTTCAAGCAGAAATCGATCGCCGATGTGCTCGACATGACGGTCGAGGAAGGCGTCGAGTTCTTCGCCGCCGTCCCCGCCGTGCGCGACAAGCTGCAGGCGCTGGCCGGCGTGGGGCTGGGCTATATCAAGGTCGGCCAGCAGGCCACCACGCTGTCGGGTGGCGAGGCGCAACGCGTCAAGCTGGCTAAGGAGCTGTCCAAACGCTCCACCGGACGCACGCTTTACATTCTCGACGAACCGACCACGGGCCTGCATTTCCACGATGTGGCCAAGCTCTTGGAAGTGCTGCATGAACTGGTCGACCAGGGCAATTCGGTGGTGGTGATCGAGCACAATCTCGAAGTCATCAAGACCGCCGACTGGGTGATCGATCTCGGCCCCGAAGGTGGCGACGGCGGCGGCGAGATTGTCGCCGAAGGCACGCCCGAGGACATCGTCAAGGTGGTACGCAGCTACACCGGCCAGTTCCTCAGCGACCTGCTGCAACGACGGCCGGGCAAACGGGTGGAAGCGGCGGAGTGACGGCTCGATAAAACTTTCGGAATGGCGAGGACTGGACGATGACAGATACTGGAACCATCCGCGCCGGTATCGGCGGCTGGGTGTTTGATGCCTGGAACGAAAGCTTCTACCCGGCAAAACTGCCAAAGACCAAGCATTTGCAGTATGCGGGGTCTCAGCTGCGCACCATCGAGGTCAACGGCACCTATTATGGCAGCCAGAAACCGGCGACCTTTGCCAAATGGGCTTCCGAGGTTCCTGACGGCTTTGTGTTTTCGCTGAAGGCCAGCCGCTATTGCACCAATCGCAAGGTGCTGGCCGAAGCCGCGCCGTCGATCGAGAAGTTTCTCACCCAGGGCATCACCGAACTTGGCGACCGGCTCGGGCCGATCCTGTGGCAGTTCATGGCGACGAAGACTTTCGAGCCGGAGGATTTCGAGGCGTTTCTGAAGCTGTTGCCAAAAACCCAGGACGGCATCGCGTTGCGCCATGTGGTCGAGCCGCGTCATGCCTCGTTCCAGGTCCCGGAATTCATCGAGTTGCTGGCCAAGTACAATGTCGCCGCGGTTGTCGCCGACCATGACGACTATCCGATGTTTGCCGATCCGACCGCCGATTTTGTCTATGCCCGGCTGCAAAGAGGCACGGACGAGACACCGACCTGTTATCCGCCGGAACAAATCGGGCAATGGGCTGAACGGTTCAAGACCTATGCCGACGGCGGCGTGCCCGGGGACCTGCCACTGGTTGCGCCCGAGCGGACGGCGCCGAACCTGCCGCGCGATGTCTTTGCCTTCTTCATCACCGGCGGCAAGGTCAACGCACCGCACGGCGCCATGGCGCTGCAGAAACTGGTCTGAGATCGCGCTGGGGGCGTGGCCAGAGGCGAACAGCCCCCCGGCGATCTCAGGTTGCCGCCAGTTTCGCCGCGGCCTCGACCCGGCTGAGATCATACGGGTGATCGAGGGCAGCTTTCGCGCGCTCAAGTGCCCGCGCCGACTGTACCCGCAACGGATCCGCCCATGCCGCAGGCAGGCAGTTCGAGATCACCGAGAGCGCGTGCTGCAGATGCACGGCAACTTCGACAAAGCCGGCCCCGTCGCGTGCAATCTGTTCGAATGCCGCGGTCAGAACCGCCTCGGGATCGACGATCGGCACCAGCACACGCGGATGCTGCGACGAGGTTCCCGCATCCTGGCTAGCCTCCGCCGCTGCCGAAAACACCTGTACGAGTGCATCGAGAATGTCATTGGCCGTACCCGGATCGTTGATGCCGGGCGACAGTGCGCGGTCACCGATTTCCGACAGGGTCTTCAAGGCAAGAACCGGATCCTCGCTGCGATGACGGCTTTGGCCGACCCGGATCGCGCTACTGATCCGTCGCTTTGCCGCATCGTCGATGGCCTCCAAGGGACCGTCATAAATCCAGGCAATCTCGGTGCCCTGACCGACAAGGTCGCCAAGCCGCACCGCCACATGCACCGTGACTTCAATCTCGCTGGCAAGATCCGACAAGGCGTCAACATCAATGAATTGAACCGTTCCGGTGAACCGGGAGAGGACCGCCAGGGCGCGCTCGGATGGTTGCGCATTGGCGAAAACCGGCGTTCCGCCGTGACCGGGATGGATAAGGTGCCGGGTCAGCATTTCCCTGGCGCGGATCTGCACCTTGTCGATGGTTGACGAGACCGTGCTGATCCGGGCGACGTGATCTATCCAGTAGATCAAGGTCCCGACCACCACCGCGAACACACAGAGTGTTGCGAAGAACAGCACGATACGCCCGCTGGACTGGATAAAGCCGACATTCAACCCGATAAGTCCGACCACCGAAAAGGTGAAAGCGCCGATAAAGGTTGAAATCGCCTGTTTCGAAGTCGAATCCGCCACGACGATCGAGAAAGCCCGTGGCGTGCTTGCGGAAATCGCCGCCACATAGGCCGCCAGCATCACCGAGACCGCGAACGTTGCGACCGTGAGCATGGCCGACGCCATGATGGTCAGAAGACCGCGGATGGTTTCCGGTTCGATATTGAAAGCAAAAGGCAACATGAACAGTTGATCGACAGTCATCGCCAACGCCACGACAAGCACGGCGATCACCCCGAAAAGCGCCGGTCTCAGCCAAAGCCGTTCGGCCAGATAGTCCATCAGCGAATTGTAGAAAAATCTCACTCGGCCGGCTCCATCGGTTTCACAGCGAAGCAATCAGGTTCTGCCCGCCAGTCGCATTGGGCGTTGTGCGGCGGCGTTCGTCAAGCAAGTAGATGGCCAACTGGGTTCCACAGGCCGGATCGGCAATTGTCGCATGACCTGATCAAGTTTTGACATAAGTCAATGGAAGCAGGCTTGGCAACTGGCATCTTTCTCCTCGTCCTCGAATTTCAGGCTGAAAAGGAGAACATCATGACAAACCCGAACGAGAAACTTCCCGCGTTCCCGCCATCCGGATTGTTCGACGATTTTCGCAGGGAAATGGATGCGATGATTCAACGTTTCTTCGGAGATGATACATCCGCAGCCGCCGCGACCGGATTTCCCTCGCTGATGGCCGCCGGCGCGGTGCGCCCTGCCATCGACATCACTGAAAACGACAAGGCGATCACGCTTACCGCGGAACTTCCCGGCATGTCGGAGGAGGAGGTGGATCTGTCAATTTCCGATGGGATGCTGATGTTGAAGGGCGAGAAGACTGTCTCGCATGACTCCAAGCAGGATGACAGTGTCGTCACCGAGCGGAATTACGGCTCGTTCCTGCGCTCGTTCCCGATACCCGACCGGGTCGATCAGGAGGCGATCGATGCGAAATTCGACAAGGGCATCCTCAAGGTGACCTTGCCGAAGAATCCGGGACAGGAAGCCAGGGGCCGGAGAATCAGGATCGGCTCCTGACTGCAAATCTCGCGGACCGCGAGCGACGGTCCGGGAGATGGCCGGCCGGAAGAGAACAGCCCTGTCTCTCCGGCTGGCCAGTTGCGTCACGCAACCCGGGACTTACCATGAACCCTATTCGCCCTATATCGCACGCGCTTGCCTGGGCAGGAAGATGGTCAGAAGCCCGAGGAACGGCAGATAGGAACAGATGGTGTAGACATACTCGATGCCCTTGATGTCAGCGATCTGTCCCAGGACCGCGGCCGCTATGCCGCCCATGCCGAAGGCGAAGCCGAAGAACAGGCCGGCAATCAGCCCGACACGGCCCGGCACCATCTCCTGGGCGAAAACCACGATGGCCGGAAACGCCGAGGCCAGCACCATGCCGATGATCACCGTCAGCACCCCGGTCCAGAACAGATCGGCATAAGGCAGCATCAGGGTGAACGGCAACACACCGAGGATCGACACCCAGATCACCGATTTGGTGCCGATCCGGTCGCCGATCGGCCCCCCGGCGATGGTGCCCACAGCGGCCGCGCCCAAGAACAGGAACAACAGCAACTGCGCGTCCTGCACCGAAACGCCAAATCTCTCAATGACATAGAAGGTGTAGTAGCTTGTAAAGCTGGCCATGTAGATATTCTTGGTGAAAACCAGAAGCGCCAGCACAATGAGCGTGAAGATCACGCGTCTGCGGCTGTGATTGAGCAGTGTCGACAACGCCGGACGGCCGGCGGCGGCCTTGCGATAGTTGCCGTACCAGCGGCTGACCCATGTCAGGATTACCATGCCGCACAGTGCTGCAAGGGAGAACCAGGCAACGCTGCCCTGCCCGCCCGGCACCACGATGAAGGCTGCCAGCAACGGCCCCGAGGCCGTGCCAAAATTGCCTCCAAGCTGGAAGATCGACTGCGCGGTGCCGTGCTTGCCGCCCGAGGCCAGCCGGGCAATGCGCGAGGATTCGGGATGAAACACCGCCGAACCGAGCCCCACCAGCGAGGCGGCCGCCAGCAGCAGCCAGTAATGTCCGGCTACCGCCAGAAGCAACAGACCGATCATGGTGAAGCCCATGCCGACAGGCAGCGCATAGCCGATCGGGCGCTTGTCGGTGTAGGCGCCGATGACCGGCTGCAGCAGCGACGCGGTGAACTGGAACGTGAATGTCAGCAAGCCGATCTGACCGAATGTCAGCGCATAATTGGTCTTCAGCATCGGGTAGATCGCCGAAAGCATCGACTGCATCGTGTCATTGAGGAAATGGCACAGGCTAAGCGCCAAAATGACCGACATGGCTGCCGGTGTCGCCGAAGCGCTGGTAACTGCGGCCGGGCGTGCAGCATCTGCGCCGGGAGCCGGATTTTCCGGGCTGGCCTGTTTACCGATCGCATCCATAACTTGTTCCTTGCAGCCTGCACACGCGGGTATGGCGCGCCTCCTGCGCATTGATACACGGCTTGCCTGAAGCCCGCTTTCGTGCTGTGGTCTATTTCTTACGCGATTGGGCCAGCATCATGTCGATACATCCCTCGTTGCTTCAGGCAGCGGACAGCTACATCGAGACCCCTCGGGAACGGGCCGAGCGGCATGCTGCCATCGAACTGGTGGACGAACCCGCCGTGGCCTTCGCCCATCGTTACGACGCCAGCCAGCATGTGGCCGAACATGAGCACCGGCGGGCGCAGCTGCTGCATCTTTCCCGTGGCGTGCTGACGGTAACCACCCGGGCCGGCAGATGGATGATGCCGCGGGACCATGCGTTGTGGATTCCGGCAGGGGTCAGGCATGCCATCGATACGGTCGGCAGCGTTGACATGCATTCGGTCTATGTCCTGCCTGGAGCAATTGCCGGATTGCCTGACCGGCTGCAAGTCACCGGCATGACCCCTCTGATGCGCAGCCTCATCGTCGAGGCGGTGTGCCTGCGCTCCGATCCCGGCAACCCGCGCGGCGAATTCATCCTGGGCGCCTTGCTGCACGAAATTCCTCGATTGCCGGAACGCCCGTTGGGGTTGCCGTTTCCCGACAATCGCCGGCTGGCCGAATTGTGCCGGGATTTTGTCGCCCGGCCTTCGGCACATCTCAACATCGATCAATGGGCCGATGCGGCAGGCCTGAGCCGGCGCAGCTTCACACGGATATTTCGCCGCGAAACCGGGTTGAGCCTCTCGACATGGCGCCAGCAGGCCTGCCTGATGGCGGCCTTGCCGCGGCTTTCCGCCGGCGAAGCCGTCACCGCCGTTGCGCTCGATCTCGGCTATGACAGCGTTCCGGCCTTCACCACAATGTTCTGCCGGATGATGGGAACGCCGCCGAAAGCCTACCTTCGCAGTCAAAGCTCCGTCTGACGCTCAGCTTTGCTGTTCCTTTTCGATCCGCATCAGCAGATCTTCCGCCGTCATGCCCTCGCCGGCACGCAGCGCCGCCTTTGCGTGCATCGCCACCCCGGCGCAAGCCGCCTCGAACGGCGCCATTGCCTGGGCCAGCAGACCGCCGACAATTCCGGACAACACATCACCGGATCCCGCCGTGGCGAGCCATGGCGGCGCATCGGCATTCACCACGCAGCGTCCATCCGGTCCGGCAATGACCGTATCGGCGCCCTTGTAGACCACCACGGCATTGAGGATCTCCGCCGCCCTGCGCGCGCGGTCGATTTTGGACAGAGCCGGATCATCAACCAAATCCGCAAACAACCGGCGAAACTCACCCTCATGCGGGGTGACAACCAGCCTTGTTTCGCCACCAAAAAGCCCCGAAAGCTCAAATCTGTCCCGGGCAAAGGCGGTCAGCCCGTCAGCGTCCAGCACAACGCGACCTCCGGTTTCAGCCAATTGTCCGGTGAACGTCCGCGCCTTTTCCAGATCGCCAAAACCGGGACCTATGACAAAGCTGGAAAGCCGCTTGTCCTCAAGCCAGCCTGCCAGATCGGCCTTATTGGCAATGGATCGTTGCATGATGGCCGTGAGGTGGGTTGCCTGAACCATGACTGCGCCGGGAGGCGACGCCATGGTCACCAGGCCTGCCCCGGCCCTGAGCCCCGCCATCGCCGACATCCGCGCCGCGCCTCCCGAAATCAGCGGCCCGGAGAACACGCCCAGATGTCCGTGGCTGTATTTGTGTCCGGTCGCATCCTGGCGCGGCAGATTATCGCGGTAAAGGCCTGAGTGATTGCGCCAGACCGGCTCGGCGCTGACGATCAGCCGCGACGGGATTCCGATGTCGCAAAGCTGCACCTGCCCGCAAAGCGCCCTGCCCGGCATCAGCAGATGACCGGGCTTGAGAGCGGCAAACGTCACCGTATGCGCCGCGCAAAAACATGCGCCGGTGGGCACGCCGGTGCGGCCGGACAGGCCGGAGGGAAGATCAACGGCGATGACCGGTGTGTTCGCATCTCGCGCAAGCCCTATAAACCGGGCAATGTCAGCGCCGACGGGGCGGTCGAGCCCCGCGCCAAACAGCGCATCGATGATGACATCGCCGGATTGCGGCTGCCAGTCGCCAAGTGGCAGCATCTGCCCCGGACAGACTGCGAACGCCTTCTCCGCGTCACCACCGGGCTTTGGTCCGGTTCCATAGCGGACGACATCCACCCCGCTTTGCATCAACAGCCGCGCGGCCACATGACCGTCGCCGCCATTGTTGCCGGGTCCGCAGGCGACAACCGCGCGCAAGGCGCCGGGATATTTGGCAAGAAAAACCGCCGCCACATGGGCGCCGGCGGCCTGCATCAAGGCATAACCGTCAAGTCCGCCGTCTATCGCCGCTTTGTCGACCATGCCCATGGCGGCAGGCGTGACGAGCAAGGTTTCATGAATGGCCATTTTTCTTGGTTGCATGAGCCTGGCGCAGCGGTCAAGTTGGCATCGACGGCACCGAGGACGAAGAAGCCCGGACACAAACAAATGCTTACAAATTGCGCATAATGATGAATTGATGTGCAGGTGTTGCCGCATAAAAATTCATCATTTTCTTCTGGCCCCGCCAGACAATTTTTTGGCGTTTGGCTTAAAACGCAACGCGACGGGCAATGCCGGTCGATTCGACGCCGGGTTTCGCCGGCTTTCTGCAGCAAAATGAATTATTTCGGTTCGCTGCGGGGATTTTTGAACAAAGTGGCACAGTGTGTGCTTAGATAAACGTGAGTGGGTTTTGGCGTTCGCCTTGCTACCTGCTTTCACACGACAGAGCGGAGAATTGGTTCTCATGAAAAAGATCGAAGCGATCATCAAGCCCTTCAAGCTTGATGAAGTGAAGGAAGCCCTTCAGGAAGTTGGTCTCCAGGGCATTACTGTCACCGAGGCCAAGGGTTTCGGTCGGCAGAAGGGCCATACCGAGCTGTATCGGGGCGCGGAATATGTCGTTGATTTTCTCCCCAAGGTGAAAGTCGAGATTGTCCTGGCGGACGAAACGGCAGAAGCAGCGATCGAGGCGATCCGCAATGCGGCCCAGACTGGGCGCATCGGCGATGGCAAGATCTTTGTTTCCAACATCGAGGATGTCATCCGCATTCGAACCGGTGAAACAGGCAACGACGCCATTTGACCACTGTGCCCGGCGGACCGCCGCGCACCCATCGTCTTTACTAACAGGGAATATCGCAATGACGACTGCCACTGAACTTCTCAAGCAAATCAAGGACAACGACGTCAAGTTTGTCGATCTGCGCTTCACCGACCCGAAGGGCAAGATGCAGCATGTGACGATGGATGTCTCTTGTGTCGACGAAGACATGTTCGCCGATGGCGTCATGTTCGACGGCTCCTCGATTGCCGGCTGGAAAGCCATCAACGAGTCCGACATGGTGCTGATGCCCGATACCGGAACCGCGCACATGGACCCGTTCTTCGCGCAGTCAACCATGGCAGTGTTCTGCGACGTTCTCGACCCGATCAGCGGCGAGGCTTACAGCCGCGACCCCCGCACCACCGCCAAGAAGGCGGAAGCCTATCTCCAGGCGTCCGGTCTCGGCGACACGGTCTATATCGGACCAGAGCCCGAGTTCTTCATTTTTGACGACGTCAAGTACAAGGCCGATCCCTACAACACCGGCTTCAAGCTGGATTCGACCGAACTGCCGTCCAACGACGACACCGACTATGAAACCGGCAACATGGGCCACCGCCCGCGCATGAAGGGCGGCTATTTCCCGCTGCCTCCGATCGACAGCTGCCAGGACATGCGCTCTGAAATGCTCACCGTGCTCGCTGAAATGGGCCTGGTTGTTGAAAAGCATCACCATGAAGTGGCCTCGTCCCAGCACGAACTGTGCATGGTGTTCGACACGCTGACCCGCATGGCCGACAAGACCCAGATCTACAAGTACGGCGTCCATCAGGTCGCTCATGCCTATGGCAAGACCGCTACCTTCATGCCCAAGCCGGTGTTTGGCGACAACGGATCGGGCATGCACGTTCACCAGTCGATCTGGAAGGGCGGCAAGCCGACCTTCGCCGGCGACGAATATGCCGGCCTGTCGGAAACCTGCCTGTTCTATATCGGCGGCATCATCAAGCACGCCAAGGCCATCAACGCCTTCACCAACCCGTCGACCAACTCCTACAAACGTCTGGTTCCCGGGTATGAAGCACCGGTGTTGCTGGCTTATTCGGCGCGCAACCGTTCGGCATCCTGCCGTATCCCGTTCGGCTCATCGCCGAAGTCCAAGCGTGTTGAAGTTCGCTTCCCGGATCCGACCGCCAACCCGTACCTGGCCTTTGCAGCCATGCTGATGGCCGGCCTCGACGGCATCAAGAACAAGATCCATCCGGGCAAGGCCATGGACAAGGACCTTTACGACCTGCCGGCCAAGGAACTCAAGAAGATCCCGACCGTCTGCGGCTCGTTGCGCGAAGCGCTTGAAAGCCTCGACAAGGATCGCAAGTTCCTCACCGCCGGCGGCGTCTTCGACGACGACCAGATCGATGCCTTCATCGAACTGAAGATGGCGGAAGTGATGCGCTTCGAAATGACCCCGCATCCTGTCGAATTCGACATGTACTACTCGGTCTGATTGACCTGTGCCGGGCTGCACAAGTGGCCCGGCCTTACAAAAAACCGGCGGAAAGTGAACTGACCCCCGAAAGTTGGACATCAACTTCGGGGGTTTGCATGTCCAAATACAGCACGTCTTTCAAGCAGTCGGTGGTGTTGGCGTATGAAGAGGGTTCAGACGGCTTCCGCCGAATCGCAGCT
>NZ_JBDWHW010000170.1:0-9228 GCF_039975035.1 Hoeflea sp.
CCGCCATCGCGTTCGTTGAGCATGGTCAGATAGTCGGGCATCCCCATTGCCAATGGCATGCACGACTATCTGACCATGCTCAACGAACGCGATGGCGGCATCAATGGTGTCAAGATCGAGGTCGACGAATGCGAAACCGGCTACGACACCCAGAAGGGCGTCGAATGTTACGAGCAGGCCAAGGCCAAGAACACCCTGGTGTTCAACCCGTGGTCGACCGGCATCACCCTGCAGGTGATTCCGAAAGCTTCGGTCGACAAGATTCCGGTGCTGTCGATGGCCTACGGTCTGTCGGCCGCGTCGCAAGGCGATGTGTTTCCCTGGGTGTTCAACCCGCCGATGACCTATTGGGACGGGGCGTCCGGAATCATCAAGTATATTGGTGAGCAGGAAGGCAGCCTGGAAAACCTCAAGGGCAAGAAGATCGGCTACATCTTCCTCGACGCCGGCTATGGCCGCGAGGCGATTCCGCTGATCGAAGACCTGGCCAAGGAATACGGCTTTGAAATGCTGCAGTATCCCGTTGCCGGCAAGGAAATGCAGAACCAGTCGTCGCAATGGCTCAATGTGCGCCGCGACAAGCCGGACTACATGGTGATGTGGGGCTGGGGTGCAATGAACCCGACAGCGGTGAAGGAAGCCACCAAGATCCGCTATCCGATGGACAAGTTCATCGGCGTGTGGTGGGCCGGAGGTGAAGATGATGCACGCGCCGGCGGCGCTGCCGCCAAGGGCTACAAGACGCTCAACTTCAATGCTGTGGGGCCTAACTTCCCGGCGTTGCAGGACATCAAGAAGCTGGTTGTCGATGCCGGCAAGAGCGAAGTCGATCCGGCCAAGTTTGGGGAAAACCTCTACAATCGTGGCATCGTCAACGCAGTCATCATGGCCGAGGCCGTCCGTGTCGCTCAGGATAAAGCCGGCAAGACGCTGATCAATTCGGAAGACATGCGCGTCGGGCTTGAGAACCTCGCCATCGACGAGGCCCGTCTGGAGGCTCTCGGCCTGTCGGGCTTCATGGCACCGATGAACATCACCTGCGCAGATCACTCCGGTCATAACAAAATGTATGTGCAGGAGTGGGATGGCGAGAACTGGCAGAAGGCATCGGACTGGTTCAGCCCGATGACCGACAAGGTGACACCGCTGGCGATCTCTGCAGCCGAGGAATACAAGACCTCGAATGCGCCGTGGCCGGACCGCACGGAAGCCTGCGCCAACTAGGCTGCTAAACCGAAACTCGTCCGCGCGGAGAGAGTTTTTCCGCGCGGACGGCATCCGCCTCTGCCCTTGACCAAGCCCGGAGTAGGTTCATGACGGCCTCTACACAGATTGAAACCGGCGCGGCGTTAAAGCCGATCCTGTCGATCAACAACATCGAAGTCATCTACGACCATGTGATTCTGGTGCTCAAGGGAGTGTCACTGGTGGTGCCGGAAGGCGGAATCGTGGCCTTGCTGGGCGCCAATGGCGCGGGCAAATCCACGACATTGAAAGCCATCTCGAACCTGTTGCGCTCCGAGCGCGGCGAGGTGACAAAGGGATCCATTGAGTTTGAAGGCGACCGGATCGAAGCGCAAACCGCCAATGAACTGGTGCGGCGCGGCTGTATCCAGGTGATGGAGGGCCGGCATTGCTTCGGGCACCTGACGGTCGAGGAAAATCTGCTCACCGGAGCGTTCACCCGGCGCGACGGCAATGCGGCGATCAAGCGCGACATGGAAATGGTTTATGATTATTTCCCGCGGCTGAGGGAACGTCGCGGCAGCCAGGCAGGCTACACATCCGGTGGCGAGCAGCAGATGACGGCGATCGGCCGGGCGCTGATGAGTCGGCCGAAGATGATCCTGCTCGACGAACCGTCGATGGGACTGGCGCCACAATTGCAGGAAGAGATCTTCGAGATCGTCAAGAAGCTGAACGAACAGGAGGGCGTGTCCTTCCTGCTGGCCGAGCAGAACACCAATATCGCGCTCCGATACGCCACCTACGGCTATATCATGGAATCCGGCCGCATCGTGATGGACGGTTTGGCCAAGGATCTGCGTGAGAACGAGGACGTCAAGGAATTTTATCTCGGCGTCGGCGGCGAGGGCCGCCGCTCGTTCAAGAACGTCAAGCACTACAAGCGCCGCAAGCGCTGGCTGGCCTGATCCGCTACGGGGCGGTGTGTGGCAGGACCCGGAACGGGACTTGCGGTATGCACAGGAAGACGATAAAATAAACAAACGTTCATTTAATTGTGTGAGTCATGGCGCGACGAGCGGGATCAAACGGGGCTGAAACAGCGGAAAAGGTGCGCAATGCCGCACTGGAGCTGTTTGCGCGCTCGGGCTATGCTGCGGTATCGATGCGGGCGATCGCGGCGGAGACCGGCGTGCAGGCCGGCGCAATCTACAATCATTTCCCGACCAAGCAGCATCTGTTGCATGAACTCCTCGTGGTTCACATGGAAACGCTGCTCGAGGCCTGGGCGGAGGCCGAACAGCCGGGGCTTGCTCCGCCGGCGGCGCTTGAAAATTTTGTCCGGTTTCACATTCGCTATCATCTCGACAGATCCCGGGAAGTGTTCATCTCCTATATGGAGCTCAGGAGCCTCGAGGATGAGAACTTCAGCACCATCGAACGCTTGCGGCGCACCTATGAGAAAGTGCCGCGTGACATTCTCGACCGGGGCGTCGGCGATGGTTCATTCGACATCATCGATCCACAGGTCACCACCATGGCTATCATCGCCATGCTCAACGGCATGACCACCTGGTACCGCGAGACAGGGCGGTTGTCGCTCGACGAGATCGAGGCGGTCTATATCCGTCTGGTAAAGCGACTGGTGGGACAGAAGAAGGAAGATTGAAGTGTTCACGACAAGCATGAATTTCGGACTTGGCGAAGAGATCGATGCGCTCAGGGATATGGTGTCGCGGTTTGCCGGCGACCGTATCGCCCCGGTGGCCGACCAGACTGACCGGGAGAACCAGTTTCCCATGCATCTGTGGCAGGAGATGGGAGCGCTTGGCCTGCTCGGCATGACTGCTGATCCGATCTATGGCGGCACCGGCATGAGCTATCTGGCGCATGTGGTGGCAATGGAGGAGATCAGCCGCGCCTCGGCCTCGGTCGGACTGTCTTACGGCGCGCACTCCAATCTGTGCGTCAACCAGATCAATCGCTGGGGCAATGAAGCGCAGAAGCAACGGTATCTGCCCGGACTGTGCAGTGGCGTGGACGTCGGCGCGCTGGCGATGAGCGAACCCGGCTCGGGCTCGGATGTGGTGTCGATGAAGCTTCGCGCCGAAAAACGCAACGACCGTTACGTGCTCAACGGCAACAAGATGTGGATCACCAACGGTCCGGACGCCAACACGCTGGTGGTCTATGCCAAGACCGATCCGGAGGCTAAATCACGCGGCATTACCGCGTTCCTGATCGAAAAGGGCATGGCCGGGTTCTCTACCGCGCAGAAGCTCGACAAGATGGGCATGCGCGGATCCAACACCTGCGAACTGGTGTTCGAGGATTGCGAAGTGCCGTTCGACAATGTGCTCGGCGAAGAAGGCCAGGGCGTGCAGATCCTGATGTCCGGACTTGATTACGAGCGCGTGGTACTTTCGGGCGGGCCGCTCGGCATCATGGCGGCGGCGATGGATGCGGTGGTGCCCTATTGCCATGAGCGCAAGCAGTTTGGCGAGCCGATCGGCAATTTCCAGCTGATGCAGGGCAAGCTCGCCGACATGTACACGACGATGAACGCCTGCCGGGCCTATGTCTATGCCGTGGCGCAGTCCTGCGACCGGGGCGAGACCACCCGCAAGGATTCCGCCGGCTGCATTCTCTATGCCGCGGAAAAAGCCACGCAGGTGGCGCTCGAGGCGATCCAGGCGCTGGGCGGCAATGGCTACATCAATGATTATCCGACGGGCAGATTGTTGCGCGACGCCAAGCTCTATGAGATCGGCGCCGGCACCTCGGAAGTGCGCCGCATGCTGATCGGCCGCGAAATGATGGCGGAGACGAAGTGAGGTGATTGTGCTATATTGCCATGAATGAAATATATGGCAGGTAATCAAAAGGTGGCATGATGACAGGGCGCACCAAAAAGACAATCTTTGAGGAAACAGGCCAGTCGCACTACGACGCCGTATTTGGCGAAAGGAAAAAGCCGATGCTGGACCGGGTAAAGCTCGGCGAAGGCGGACGGCTGGTTATCCCAGCAGCAATGCGTGAGGCGCTCGGGGTCAAGCCGGGCGACGAGTTGGCGTTGGAAGTTGAGGACGGGGAGTTGAAGATCAAATCCTACCTCGCGGTGATCAGCGAACTGCAAGACGAGTTCAACAAACTCGTGCCCGCGGGAATGGATGTGGTCGGTGATTTTCTGAAGGAACGCCGGGAAGAGCAAAAGCGTGCGAATGAGCGGCTGGATCGCTTGCATGACGAAGGAATTCGCCTGAAGGACAACACCTGATGGGTGTGGTCGTCGACAGCTCGGTCGTCCTGGCGGTGTTGCGTAATGAAGAAGGCTCGGAGCGGGCAGCGGTTGCGATGGCCGACAGTTGTCTGTCTTCGGTGAACGCTGTTGAGGTTGTGACACGGCTGATTGATCTGGGCTACGAACCTGATCGCGCTGTGTCGGCGCTTTCCAGGACGCGGCTCTCCGTCGTTGCTTTCGACGAAGACTTGGCCCTGTTGGCTGGTCGCTTGCGTGCGACTACCCGCCATTGCGGTCTCTCGCTGGGTGACCGGGCCTGCCTTGCGCTTGCCATTCGCGAGAATGCGACGGCACTGACCGCAGACCGAAACTGGGCCGATCTCGACCTGCCTTGCAAAGTGGAGCTTATTCGCTGATGTCTGTCATCCAATCCAAAATTTCCACTGGCTCGCAGGCGTTCAAGGACAACGCCGCGAAGATGCATCAGCAGATTGCCGAGACGGCAGAAGTTGCTGCATTGCACGGCCAGGGCGGGCCGGAAGCCTCGCGCGAGCGGCATGTCGGGCGTGGCAAACTCTTGCCACGGGAGCGGGTAGCGACGTTGCTTGATGCGAGCTCGCCGTTTCTGGAGATTGGCCGGTTTGCCGCACACGGACTTTATGGTGGGGACATTGCCAGCGCCGGATTGATTGCCGGTGTCGGCCGGGTCAAAGGCCGCGACGTGATGGTGGTGTGCAACGACGCCACGGTGAAGGGCGGCACCTATTATCCGCTGACGGTGAAAAAGCATTTGCGGGCCCAGGAAATCGCGCTCGAAAACAATCTTCCCTGCATCTATCTGGTCGATTCCGGCGGCGCCAATCTGCCCAACCAGGACGAGGTGTTTCCCGACCGGGATCATTTTGGCCGGATCTTCTTCAACCAGGCCAATATGAGTGCTGCGGGAATTTCGCAGATCTCCGTGGTGATGGGATCGTGCACGGCGGGCGGCGCCTATGTACCTGCCATGTCGGACGAGACCATCATCGTGCGCGATCAGGGCACGATCTTTCTCGCCGGCCCGCCGCTGGTCAAGGCCGCGACGGGTGAGATCGTCAGCGCCGAGGATCTGGGCGGTGGCGATGTACATACGCGGCTGTCGGGCGTGGCTGATCATTTGGCAGACAATGATGCCCACGCGCTGGAGCTGGCGCGGCAGGCGGTGGCCAATCTCAATGATCGCGGCAGGGCAGGGCTGTGTCAGATGGATTGTCTGCCACCGGAAGACCCGCTCTATGACCCGGACGAGATTGCCGGCATCATTCCCGCCGACACGCGCCAGCCCTACGACATTCGCGAGGTGATCGCCCGCATCGTTGACGGCTCGCGGTTTGACGAATTCAAGGCGCGCTACGGCACCACAATCGTCTGTGGCTTCGCCCATGTGATGGGCATGCCGGTGGGCATCGTCGCCAACAATGGCGTGCTGTTTTCCGAAAGTGCTGTGAAGGCTGCGCATTTCATCGAGTTGTGCTCGCAGCGAAAAATCCCGCTGGTGTTCCTGCAGAACATCACCGGCTTCATGGTCGGGCAGAAATACGAGGCCGGCGGCATCGCCAAGGACGGCGCCAAGATGGTTACCGCGGTGGCAACCACGCAGGTGCCGAAAATCACCATGATCGTCGGTGGTTCGTTCGGCGCCGGCAATTACGGCATGTGCGGCCGGGCCTATGGCCCGCGGTTCATGTGGGCATGGCCCAACAGCCGGATCTCGGTGATGGGCGGCGAACAGGCGGCAGGCGTGCTGGCCACCGTCAAGCGCGACGCCATCGAGCGCAAGGGCGGCAACTGGTCAAGCGAGGACGAGGCCGAGTTCAAGCGCCCGACCATCGAGATGTTCGAGACTCAAAGCCATCCGCTCTATGCCTCGGCGCGGCTGTGGGATGACGGCATCATCAACCCGCTCAAATCACGCGAGATATTGGCGCTGAGCCTGTCGACGGCGCTGAATGCGCCGGTGGAGGATACGAAATTCGGGGTGTTCAGAATGTGATGATGCTCAATGCCTGTTCTCAGGAGAGTTTACCATAGGAATCTTACCTCGGATCCAATAGGAGTGTAAGATTTGATCGTTGAATCACGTGTCGCGTATACAGAATTTGATCTCACCATCGGGTAATAAAGATGCTGTGGTATACCGAAAAATTACTCGAAGACTGCATTGCTGCTGCGCCGGAGGCATTTCTCGGTGAGCCTCTTCGTTTAAAAGCACAGCAGTACCGCATAGGAGGTTTTGTTCCTGATCTGATATTCAACGACGACAAGGAATCAATAGTTATAGTCGAGGTTCAAAAAAATGCCTTGGATAGAATGCATTTGTATAAATGCCTTGAGTACAGAGATTTATTAAAAGACAAAAGCGAAGGTGTTAATGTTAGAGTTTTGCTGGTTTGTGAATCAATATCTAAAAATCACGAATCTATTATAAAAACGCACTCTATAGAGTTTTTTGCCATAAGCGCGGATGAATTGTTAGAAAAAGCTATGGTGCACTCCCGAAGTGTGCTGATAAATCATCTTGTCTCTGGATTTAGTCAGATTGTATCAGATGCTCCTAAAAACAAACAATCTTATGAGCTGCGTCCATATTTATGGTCGAGATATGATAATATATTGGATGTATATACATTTATAATGAAAGAAATCGATAGGGCCGGGATCTCTGAATCAATCGCTAAAAACAGTGATTTTAACGAGTTGCTTGACCTTGCTAGAGAGACTCGGACCCGTGGATCAAGCTTTTCCAATATACTAGATCCGTCGCGGTGGCGTATTGATGCGCTATTTTTCGAACCTTCCGGCTGGATCCCACCGGAACATCAATCGTTGACGCGAATTCGCAAGCCGAAGATTACAGTGTCAATTATTGCTACGTCCAAGGGCAATCTGAGTGTTCGTTGGTTTCCCGAAACTCGTGACCGTTCTGGGCACTCAATCGACTGGATCGCTTCCCCGAGTACTCAATCGTACGGCTACGAAAGGCCGGAAAACGAGATACTTTTTGTTCGGTCTATAGATAAATATGACCCAAGGAATAATTATTCGAACTATTATGCAGATTTTGAAATGCGTGAGAGTTTGAATAGCATGTTTATTGGCCTTGTATGTGCTCTCATTGAGAGTGTGTTTCTGGATATATCTCGCGTTGTAGATGTAGTTGATAGAGATACATTTAGGATTATTAAAGGAACGGAGCATGCTGATGGATTTATTTCAAAAAGATATGAGGTGAAAGGGTGGGAGATATGCAGTGCCGAACAGATTAAGGTTGAAATTTCTCAAGCTAGAATAGACAAATTTTTTGAAGAGTATCCCGTTTCTTTAGAAGATATTTTTGTCCGGATCGAAGCTCAAGGTTTAGGATTGGGAGAGCGCGCATATAGTTTGTTGGCAAAAGATTTGCGTTCCGATGGTCTAAAAATCACGGTGAAGCATGTACGCGAATTGTTCACGGATTTAGAAGTCGTCAAAAATGAACGCACACTGAGGTTGTTGTACGCGCGGAAGTAGGTGGAGTTTTGTGCTGTATTATGTTGAGTATATTGAGTTTTCAAAATACTCGCATTTTTCAGCACGCACTAAATTGCTGCTCAGGGGGCAAAGGTATGGCTGAGATTGCTATCGAACTGGATGAGGCGGTGGAGGAAGCGCTGAAGCAGCGGGCAAGGGCCAGCGACCGCTCCGTCGAAGCGGAGATCAGGCGCATTCTTGCGCAGGCGGTGGGTTTCGTGCCGCTTGATGATGAGGGAATCTCCGTGAGAGAACGGCGCTTTAGCGATTTTGTTGGTAGTGCAGCCAGCGGTCGTAGCGCTGACGAAATCACAGCGGAAATCCGTGCGCTGCGGGATGAATGGGACGATTGAGCTTCTAATGTTGGAATTGCTGCGGCTCGGGTCGCAAAGCCAATTGGGCTGGTAAGGGAAGAGACCATGATCACCAAAATCCTCATCGCCAACCGGGGCGAGATTGCTTGCCGGATCATGCGCACGGCGCGGAAGATGGGTATCGCCACGGTCGCGGTCTATTCCGAAGCCGATGCCAAGGCATTGCATGTCGAAATGGCCGACGAGGCGGTGCTGATCGGGCCGGCGCAGGCGTCCGAAAGCTATCTCAAGGTTGATGCCATTCTCGATGCGGCAAAACGCACCGGCGCGGATGCAATCCATCCGGGCTACGGTTTCCTGTCGGAAAATCCGGATTTCGTCGAACGTGTCGAAAAGGCCGGGTTGATCTTCATCGGGCCGTCGGCCAAGGCGATCCGGGCGATGGGGCTCAAGGATGCGGCGAAAGCGCTGATGGAAAAGGCCAATGTGCCGGTGGTGCCGGGCTATCATGGGGAGGCGCAGGAACTTGTGGTGCTGGCCGGCAAGGCCAACGAAATCGGCTTTCCGGTGCTGATCAAGGCCCGCGCCGGCGGCGGCGGCAAGGGAATGCGCAAGGTCGATCATCAAGCGGATTTCCCGGCAGCGCTGTCTTCGGCCAGACGCGAGGCGAAAGCCTCGTTCGGCGACGACCGGGTGCTGGTGGAGAAATACGTGACCACGCCGCGCCACATCGAAATCCAGGTGTTCGGCGACAAGCACGGCAATGTGGTGCACCTGTTCGAGCGCGACTGTTCGGCGCAGCGCCGCCACCAGAAGGTGATCGAGGAAGCGCCGGCGCCGGGCATGACCGCCGAGATGCGCGCGGCCATGACCGCCGCAGCGGTGAAGGCGGCGATCGCGATCGATTATAGCGGGGCCGGCACGATCGAATTCATCGTC
>NZ_JBDWHW010000171.1:0-12789 GCF_039975035.1 Hoeflea sp.
CTTCGGTCCCATTGAAGTGCTCAAGGGCGTCGATCTACACGCCAATCAGGGTGACGTGGTGTCGATGATCGGGTCGTCAGGATCAGGCAAGAGCACCTTCCTTCGCTGCATCAACCTGCTCGAGATGCCCAATTCGGGCAAAGTTACAGTGCATGGCGAAGTGATCAAGATGAGACAAAACGCCTTGGGTACCGCAATTCCGGCGGACCGGCGGCAGGTAGAACGCATACGCTCACGGCTGGCTATGGTTTTTCAGGGATTCAATCTGTGGGCCCACATGACCGTGCTTGAGAATGTCACGGCCGGACTGATCCATGTCCTCAAGCTGTCCAAGGCAGAGGCGAATGAAAAAGCAGATGCCATGCTGCATCGCGTCGGCATGTACGAACGCCGGGACTACTATCCGGCGCATATCTCGGGCGGTCAGCAGCAACGGGCTGCAATTGCCCGCGCGCTGGCCATGGAACCCGAGGTCATGCTGTTTGACGAACCAACATCGGCACTCGATCCGGAGCTGGTGGGTGAAGTCCTCAAGGTGATGCAATCGCTTGCGGAGGAGGGGCGCACGATGGTTGTCGTCACCCATGAAATGGCTTTTGCCCGTGACGTGTCATCCCGCGTCATCTTCTTGCACAAAGGACTGATCGAAGAGGCCGGCGAGCCTCGACACATGTTTGAAAACCCTCAGTCAGAGAGGTTCCGGCAGTTTCTGTCGACCACACGGAATTAGCAGAACCGGACCACACCGGACCACCAGGTCCGGCGCTGAGCGAATCGACGACGAACCACAATAAGGAGAACAGCAATGACGTTTACAAAGATCGTATCTGCCGCGCTTATGGGCGCAACCATGCTGATCGGCGGACAGGCAGTCGCTGCCGATACGCTGCGAATTGGCGTTGAAGGTGCCTACCCACCATTTTCCAAGAAGGAAGCGGACGGAACCCTGTCCGGCTTCGATATTGATATTGCCAAGGCGCTGTGCGCCGAGCTCAACCGTGAATGCGAACTGGTCGAGCAGGAATGGGACGGCATGATCCCCGCCTTGATCGCGCGCAAATACGATGCCATCGTCGCGTCGATGTCGATCACCGAAGACCGCAAGAAGAAGGTGAGCTTCTCGAAAAAGTATTACCAGACACCAACGCGCTTCATCGCAAAGAAGGGTGCGGACTACCAGTTCACTGAAGAAGGCCCAAAGGGTCTCAGGATCGGCCTTCTGCGCGGCACGACCTACCAGTGCTATGTTGAAAAGCATTTGCCCGACGCGGTTATCAGTCTCTACAGCAACCAGGAAGATGTTTACGCCGATCTCGCGGCCGGACGTCTTGACGCGCAAATTTCCAACTCGATCCAGGCAGTCGACGGCTTCCTGTCCACCGATGCCGGCGAGGGTTTTGACTTTATCGGCGGCGACCTCGATGACGCTGCCTGCCCCGGTGAAGGCGTCGGCGTTGCCGTGCGCAAGGACGATCCGCTGGCGGATGAAATCTCTGCAGCAATCGCAGCCATGCGGACCAATGGCACCTACAAGGCTGCCAACGACAAATATTTCCCGTTCGACGTTTACGGGAACTGAGCTGCGCCATCTGTGACGGCAGGGGGCAGCGGTTGCGTTGCCCCCTCGTTTGGACAGGCGCTGACTTTCAGCCGGAGAGGCCGATGAACGCTGTAATCGAATATCGGGAGGTCATACTCAGCGGCACGCTCGTGACCCTGGCGCTGGCGCTTTGTTCGCTGCTGCTTTCGATCATTTGCGGCCTTGCCGGTGCCTATCTCAAGATGTCTCAGTCCGCAGTGCCGCGGCACTTGGGGAATGCCTACACAACGCTGATCCGGAGCGTTCCTGAACTCGTCTTGATGATGTTGATATTTTACGGTGGCCAGGCTGCGGTGAATGCCTTGGGGACTACCACCGGCTGGTGGGACTATGTCGACGTCAACCAGTTCCTGGCGGGCGTATTAACGCTCGGCTTCATCTTCGGCGCATACATGGCCGAGACATTTCGCGGTGCTATCATGGCGATCCCGAAAGGCCAGCTAGAGGCGGCAGTGGCTGCTGGCATGAGCCCGCGTAAAATATTCACGGTCGTGACCTGGCCGCAGATGGTGCGCTATGTGCTGCCCAGCTTCGCAAACAACTGGCTTGTCCTGGTCAAATCCACCGCGCTGGTTTCGGTGATCGGCCTGCACGACTTGGTCTGGAACGCGGTCGCTGCCGGCAGATCGGTGCATCAGCTGTTCTCGTTCATGATCGCCGTTCTTGTCATTTATCTGGCAATCACTGCTCTCTCTGACATTGGGCTCAGATGGGTCGAGCGCAGATACAATGTCGGCGTTGCGAGGGGCTGAGGATATGGAACAGGACCGTACATTCTTCGACTACCTGCGCAGCTTTAGCGAAACATCGTCGCCGCTCGACTTCGTGCTGATCTATGATCATCTGGACCGCTTTTTCTATGGCGCACTGGTCACGCTCGAACTGACATTTATGGCGTTGTTCCTCGGCGGTCTGCTGGCCATTCCGATGGCAATCGCACGGGCCTACAAGACCCCGATTCTCAATCCCGCCATCTGGAGCTTCACCTATCTGTTTCGGGGCACGCCGCTGCTGGTTCAGGTCTATCTGTTCTACTACGGGCTGGGCCAGTTCGATGCCGTGCGCGAGAGCTTTCTTTGGGACCCGGTATTCAGCAGCCCCTGGTGGTGCGTGCTGATTGCCTTTGTGCTCAACAGCTGCGCCTACACCACGGAATTCCTGCGCGGTGCAATCGAGAGCACACCGGCGGGCGAAATCGAGGCCGCCCAGGCCTGCGGCATGTCACCTTTGACGCGGATGCGCCTGATCAAACTGCCCGGTGCATTCCGCCGCGCGCTGCCGGCCTATTCCAACGAGGTCATATTCACACTGCATGGCTCGGCGATCGCCAGCCTGGTCACCTTGCAGGATTTGCTCGGCGTCGGACGCTGGCTGAACGGCCGTTACTACCTTGCCTATGAAGGCTTCATCACCGCGATGGTGTTTTACATGATCATCGTATTCCTGATCACCCGCGTCTTCGCCTTTGCGGAGAAACGCTACCTGGGACATCTGCGCCCGCGCCAGACAGAGGTTCAACCCACTCTGGTCGCCCAACCCTGATTGCAAAGATTCGAAACCCTAATCCATTTCCCATCAATCCAGTGGGACTGCATGAGAGAGGAAAAACCATGGCCAATCCGAATGGCAAGAAGAGAGCGCTCATTGAAGGCAAGGCGGCGCTGATCGTCATTGATATCCAGCAGTCGACATTTGTGAAAAAGGAAGTGCGCTCGATCGATCACATGCCTGATTACGCAGAGCGGATGGCGCGCACCCGCATAGTCATTGACAAGGCCCGTGAGGCCGGTGTTCCGGTCATCTTCATTCAGGAAATCCATCGCGCAGACCTGATAGATTTCGGTCGCGAACTGGACGGTGACGAAGACGTCCATTGTCTCGACAGCAATCCCGAGACCGAAGTCGCTAAGGAAGTCCTGGGCTTCCGCAAGAATGACTATCTAATCCAGAAGCGCCGCTACTCGGCGTTTTACGGTACCGATCTTGAAATCCTGCTCAAGGGGCTGAAGGCGGAAACGCTGATCCTGACCGGCGGCCTGACCGATGTTTGTGTCCACTACACCTTCGCTGACGCTCATCAGGGCGACTATTTCTGCCGCGTCATCGAGAACTGCGTCGGCGGGTCGAGCCTTGAGGCACATGCGGCCTCGTTGCGGGCGATGGAGTATCTGCAAACCGGTGCCGTGCGCCAGATCGATGAAGTTCTGGAGGCGATTGGCGGGAAGGCGGCCGCCTAGCCACGGCATACCAACCGGCCTTCAGGGGCGATCAAATCCCTGGAGGCTTGCGGTGCCGAGCCTTCGTTGCCGAACCCCGCCCTCGCCAGAACTGTCCGAAACCGACATTGCGGAGATTACACGTACACATCAGACGTTCACCCGAAGAGATCGCTGCCAATCGCGCCCGTTATGAAGACCATCAGACCAAGGGCCTCGAGTTCGCTCCCAAGGCGCTGCCGTCCGTCAGCCAAAAGCCAGCGCCTGTTATCAGCGTTGAACGTGTCGTCCACAAAGAAACAATCCCGGGCGGGTGGTATTGGTCAACCCGCATCAACACCAACGAAATCCTGCGGGTAAGCCTAGATCAGGGCTTTTCTACGCTGGCTCTTGTCGCTTGGAATGCGGTTGATCCGGCCGAAAGGCTGAACATCCCGGACACTGTCAAGCTGCAGTGGACTACCGGGCTTGGCAAAGGGCGTGTGATATTTTCCGACATGGGCAAGGTCATGTTCTCGATTGTCGAGGATTCGTCCGGTGCGCATGACTGCCTGATGGGGGGCTCCACAAGCTCGTCGAACGCGAAGAAATATGCGGGATCAAACAGTGCCGGTATCCGAAACACGCGGGACAATCTGGTCATCCTGACGAGCAAGATCGGTCTCGATAAGCGTGACATCCCGGCGGCACTCGCATTGTTTGCTCCGGTGCGGGTCGATGCTGACGGAAACTTCCATTGGAAACCCGAACTTGTCAGCCCGGACGACTATATCGAATTGCGGGCCGAGATGGATATGATCGTGGGTTTCTCCAACTGCCCGCATCCGCTCAACCCAAGCCCCGCCTATCAGCCAAATCCGGTGACGGTCACCCGCGTCGTGGCAGCAGAACCTGCAGCTAGCGATCTCTGCCGAACCGCTACCGCCGAGGCTGTTCGCGGGTTTGAAAACAACGTGTTCGCATCCACCTAAGGGAGATACTCCATGTCCAGCTTCATCACGACCTCTCCCTCCCGCACCCAGGTTGATGCTGTGGAGGTCCACGACATTCCGGCCGAAGCGCCATTCTCGACAGTCATCAAGGCCGGACAGATTGTCCGGATCGAGGACAGCTACGGCCAGCAGGCCATTGACACGTTGTTCTACAATGCCTCGGATTTTTCGGAGCGTTATTCCAATCAGGACACGATGCGCGAACAGGGGGCAGCCTATATCTCCACCGGAACGAAGGTCGTCTCCAACGAGGGCCGCGTGATGTTGACCGCATCCCGAGCAGCTTTGGGGTATTTGAGCGCCACGTTCTTGACCGGATTGTCGAAAGCGCTTTGCGTGGCTGCATTGCTGAAGACCGGTTTGATCACCCCCATAAACCCGTTCTGCAAGGTGTTCTTCGCAATCGATTTCTTGCTGAAATCACGATTGCTGTCGATGATTTCCCTGGCCGTCAGATGGGACGGTTTATCCTTATGCTTGCTGGGCCAGAACTGCACCAAATTGATGAAAGCCTGAAGATCGGTCGGCGTGTAGCGATCGATTGGGTGATCGCCAATTAGTTCCACGAAAAGGTTCAGGCGCATCTCGGCTGTCTTGATGTCTTTGCTGGGCTTTCCCATCGCATCGACCCGTTGCGCGAGATACGCACTTGCAGCGGTGCTGAACAGCGGCTTGTCGGACGGCTCGCGCTCTACGTATCGCCGATCCTTGTCGACCTCCGTTTTAACATTCGCATTGACGAGTCCGGCCCACGCACTGATTTTGCCTTGGGCTTGGGTTCCGCTCATAGGTGGCGTTGTCGTGATCGTATTGGGATCATTCTGGATTCTGTCGACCAAGTGCTTGGCCAGCAACTCGGGATTGTCGCCATACTCCTTGTCATAGTCTTGGCCGGCATCCTTGCGGGCCTTCTCCTGGCCGATTCTCACAAGCCCGCGCATCATCGCGAAGTTGCGTGCCTGTTCAGGGGGTGCAGAGGGATTTGGTTCACGAATGTCATAGAGCGCGGATTTAAGGAGCATCGTGATGCCGAGCCAGGCTCGCTGGCTCGAATCAACCGCATTAGAAGAGTCCTCTTCGGCAAATCCCAGCATGTCTTCCATCAGCGGCCAGAATTCAGTTTCATCGCCTGCGTCCATGCCAATCTCGATCTGTTTGAACTTCTCTCGTGCGATGGCAGCCAATTGATCGGCGATCCTGCGTGCCTCGGCTTTGGGGATAACCCCGAGGCCAATCCGGATGGGGCGCTTGCAGTCATCTGCGATGGTTTTGGGCAGTCGCATCTGAAACATATAGGCCGAACCGGTTTTAATCAGGTAAAGGCCGGGGGAGGGGCGTGAGTGGGTCGTCTTACCCTGCTTCGCGGAAATCATTTCCGCGTTTTCGGATGATACTCCCGACGATACATGGAACGATACATTTCGAGCGTTTGACATAGGGAACGGCCCTTGATTTGGGCGGCCCGCCTCAAAATATGCCGATCTATCAAAAGTTTAGGAAATCCCGCGTTTGGTACCCCGAAAAGGGTGGCGGAGAGGAAGGGATTCGAACCCTCGATACCCTTCCGGGTATACTCCCTTAGCAGGGGAGCGCCTTCGACCACTCGGCCACCTCTCCGTTGTGCGTCTGTTACCTTAGCGTGGCCACGTAATCAACCGGAATTCAGGCACTAATTCATTGTTGGTTGTGACTTGTGCCACGGTTGGGGTGGGCAGCCACCCCAAACTTCCGCGGCCAGTGTCCATCCGCGTCTGATTTTGCCCGCATCTCGGACGCCTTCGGACAAGACCTGTGGCGTTCAAGCCTGAATCCGCGCGTCATGCCGACCAGCAGCCATGTGCTTTGACTTGTCCCGCAGTATCACGTTGGCTGCGGCCACTCCTCCTTCTTTTCCGAGTGGCTCTGGTCACAAGCGCGAAACCGGAGGTCAAGGCGATGACTGTTGCCGTCATGTGGAGATCGGGCGCATCCCCGGTCCATGCGCGTAGTCTATAAAGTCTCCACCTGATCGCGGGCCGCTACATTCGATTCCCCGGACAATGAAGGTAAGGAGGCGCCAGCATCGCCACGGACATCAGGGGTGACGATGATTCTTTGCCGACCCCCGGAACTCGCAGCGATTCCCTGGCCTCGGCTTGGGCAAATCGGGCGATTCAGCCTGAATTCCCTAACGACAAGTAAACAAAACAATCTGGCGGCGCGGATTTCGTGTCATTTGTGCAACAGGGTCAGGTGAAGGCGTGGCGCTTACCGTCCGAGCGGTGTGATCGGCGTTGCGCGGCCCGCGCTGGTGAGTATGTTCAGCTTCGAAGCCAAGGCGATTAGTCGTCTGTCTTCTTCCATTGTGGGGATGGGACAGGAAGTACTGTCCTTCAGCGACAACCCAGACCAACTAACTTTTGACTGGAGGTCAGAACATGAACATTAAGAGCCTTCTCCTCGGCTCCGCAGCAGCTCTCGTTGCTGTATCCGGCGCTCGCGCCGCAGACGCCATCATCGCAGCTGAGCCTGAGCCCGTTGAATATGTCCGCGTTTGCGATGCATTCGGCACCGGCTACTTCTACATCCCGGGCACAGAAACCTGCCTGCGCATTCACGGTTATGTCCGTTATGACATCGGCGCTGGCGACCTCTTCGCAATGACTTCGGGCACTGGCGAAGAGACCTATTTCAAGCGCGCTCGTTTCTCGTTCCGGGTTTCGACCGCTTCGGAAACCGAACTGGGTACCCTGCGCACTTATGTAGAATCTCGCTGGCAGTATGACGCCAACGGTGCAAGCAATGCTGCTTGGAACGCGCCGAACAGCCTGCGCGGCTACACCAACGACAATGAATTCACGGTCAACTTTGCCTGGATCCAGCTCGGTGGCCTCCGCGTCGGTAAGGATGAATCGCTGTTCACAACCTTCACCGGTTATGCTGGTAACGTCATCAACGATGGTTCGTACGGTCCTTTCGACACGAACCTGATCAGCTACACCTATAATAATGGTGCTTTCCGCGCTGCTATTGGTGTTGAAGAAGGCGTTAGCAACACTTTTAACACTGTAACCGGCGCGACCACAGGTTGGGGCATTGACGACTACATGCCGCATGTTGTTGCTGGTGTTGGCTACAATGCCGGCATGTTCGACCTCAGCGCTGTTGTCGGCTACGACACACGCGATGATTGGACCACGCCAGGCGGTACCGGCAATGCCCTTCTCGGTATTCTTCCTACAGCCCCTGCCCTGCAAGTTGTCGGCGGTTGGGCTGCCAAGCTCCGTGCAGACGTGACCTTGAGCGATCAGGCTTCGCTGTTCGTAATGGCCATGTATGGTGAAAACTCCTCGGCTTACACCACTTGGGCCAATGGCTTGGCAACTGACGAAACATGGTCGGTTATTGGTGGCGGTAGCTACCAGGCAACCGACAAGGTTACCTTGAATGCTCAGGTCCAGTGGATCGAAAGCAACATTGCTGCTAACTCCGACGCATGGTCGGTTGTTGGTAACCTGAACTACACTGTTGTTCCGGGCCTCGTGGTCACTCCGGAATTTGTTTACGCCGACAGCGGCGTTGCAGGTACCGACGGCGAGTTCGGCTTCTACGGTCGCGTACAGCGCTCGTTCTAATCAAACCTCGGTTTGATCAGACAGAACCCGGCAGCTTTGGCTGCCGGGTTTTTTCGTTCAAAATGCCTGGCGTCCACGCCTGTCGCGGCAGGACTGTCTGGTCTTGTCCCGGAATTCGGCAATCAGGTCCATCCTCGGGCTCCAACCCGCGCATGACGCAAAACCCGCTGGCCTGAGCGGGACCATTCATCCGGTTTTTGGATTGGCCTGTCTTGAGCAAGGATGCTAGGTTCGAGCCCATCTGAATATGATGGAGACCTCATGCGGAATTGGAAACTCTGGATATGGCCGGGACTGGCGGCTGTAGGCTGCCTCACGGCTCTGGCGATCTGGTTTGAAGCTTCGGCTGTCGAAAGGGACCTGCAAAAGCGGACGTCGATTGCACTCCGGCAAAACCATGCCTGGGCGCAGGTATCGCTCAAGGGACGCGATCTGACGCTGACCGGCATAGCGCCTGATGAAGCCAGTCAGATCAAGGCTCTCGACATTTCCCGTCAGATCTATGGTGTCAGAGTTGCGAAAGACAATTCCACCTTGCTGCCGGAAGAAAAGCCCTATCGGCTGACGATCGAAAAGACCGCCGACGGCGTCATCCTGAGCGGCTTCGTCCCAAATGAATCCGCGCGCGCCAACATCACCACCGTGATTACCGGAATGCTTCCGGGAATTGCGATTTCCGACCAGATGAAGCTGGCGCGCGGCGCGCCTGCGAATCTTGTCGACATGGCCGGCTATGGGCTGGCCGTGTTCCCGAGGTTGTCCACCGGGGCGCTCGACATTACCGACCGGACAATGTCAATCAGCGGCCAGGCGCTTGATCCTGAAGATCACGAGATAGCCCTCCAGGCGGTTGCATCGATCCCGGATTCGGCCGGGACGGTAACTGCGGTCGACATCAAGCCCGCCGCAGCGTCGGGTGATTACAGCTGGTCCGCGTCGATAGGGCCGAGCGGGGTGATGCTCGATGGCTACGTGCCTGATCAAGCAACCCGCGATACAATACTCGCGCAGGCAAACGCGAATGCGCGCGACCTGACCGTTGAGAACCGGATGCGGTTTGCGTCCGGCGTTCCGGCCGGTGTCGACTGGCAGGCGGCTGCGGTTGACGGGTTGTCGATACTGGAAGATCTGGCCGAGGGAACCGCGACTGTTCAAGGCAATGTGCTCAATCTCAACGGGCAGGCGATTGACGCGGATGCCTTCCGACGGATTCAGAATACGCTTTCCGCCGGGCTCTCGAATGGCCTGGTGCTTGGCACAGCAGACATCGGAGTGGCCAATGCGCCGCATTTCGAATGGACGGCGACGCGCAGCGGCGATGCGGTTTCGTTCGCGGGATCTCTGCCGAGTGAGAAGGTGCGGTCCAGACTGCTGGAGATTGCCGGTTTGAAGTTCGGAAAACTGCAGGTCAACGACGCGCAGGAAATTGCGTCCGGCGCGCCGGACGGATTCGAGGCGGCGGTGCAGACGTCCTTGCAGGTTTTGAGCAGATTGAATGACGCCGAAATACGTATTGTCGATGGAACCGTTTTTATTCAGGGGATTGTCCTGAACGATGTTGCTTCGCACGATGTGGAACGGCTTCTGGCCGATGGGTTGCCGGAAGGATTTACCGCCGAGCAGCGAGTTGAGGTGGCGGCGGTTCCCGACAGCGTATTGCCAGCATCTGACTGTCAGGAAGAACTCAACCGCTTGGCCGCAACCAATACCGTGTTGTTTGAAACCGCGGAAGCGGCAATTCAGGATCATTCCTTCGGATTTCTGGATCGTATTGCCTTCACAGCACGTCAGTGTGGCGAGGTCCGGCTTGAGATAACGGGTCATACCGATTCCGATGGCTCCGAGGCTGACAATCTGGCGTTGTCGGAACGGCGGGCAGCGGCGGTGCTGGATTTCATGATCGCCGCCGGTGTTTCCGCGGACCGCCTGGTTGCCATCGGTTATGGCGAAAGCCGACCGTTGGAAAACAACGAAACCGACGCGGGCAAGGCGGCCAACCGCCGAATTGAATTCCGCGTTCTCGATTAACGGGACACCACCCGGGGGGACATCTTAATGTGGTATATGTTTACTCATCTTTGGCTCTGGATTTTGTGCGCATTTGTGATCGGTGCGCTGGTGGGGTGGAAGACATGCGGCCGCAAGCGGACCTGATGGCTGGACGCGCGTGCTAGGAGTGGAGAAATGACCATGTTTATTTTGCAGACGCTGTTGTTCATCGCGGTGGTATTCGGGTTGGGATGCCTGTTCGGGTGCTGGCTCAAAGGCCGGTTTGGCGGTGAGCATCATCACTCGGGCTCGGCTGCGGCGATTACCCACGAGGGCGCGGCCCGGACCTCGACAGCTGGTGAACTGGCGTCATCAAGACCGCATTATGAACCATCAACTTCGCCGCAGTCTGCGGCTGCATTGACGACGAATACCAAACCGGAAGCCAAACCCGAACCAGAAGTTAAACCTGAACCGGAAGTCAAACCTGAAGCAAAGCCTGAACCTGAACCGGTGGCGATCGCGCGGGATGCGGCGACAGCTTCACCGGCCAAGAAGGCGACAAAGCCAAAAACGCCGAAAGCTGCTGCAAAATCGGCAGCATCAAAAGCGGCCAGTTCGAAGCCACGGACGGCAAAACCAATAGCTGCAAAGGCTGCGGCGGCGAAGCCGAAGGGCACGGCAGCAAAGCCTAAGGCTCCCAAGACCAAGCCGGCAGTGGCCGCCGTTCCCGATAATCTCAAACAAATCAAGGGTGTAGGACCGCAGATCGAGGCCAAACTGAATGCCGCAGGGATCAACAGTTTCGCCCAGATTGCGGCCTGGACCAAGAAGCAACAGACCGAATTTGCCGAGCAGTTGTCATTTGCCGGGCGCATCGAGCGCGAGGATTGGGTGAGCCAGGCCAAGATTTTGGCAAAGGGCGGCGCGACCGAGTTCGCCAAGCGCGTTGCCAAGGGCGAAGTCGTCAGCTCGGCTGACACCAAGCCCAAGCGCGGCGGCAGGAAATAGCATCGACCGGTTGCCCCTTCACGCGGCGCCGGTCGCAAGCGATTCACTTGTGGTGCTGCCTGTCGACCGAGGCAAAAAACTGGCTCAGTATTTGCGGAATCCCCGACAGATGCAGGATCGGTGCGTGGCCGTGTCCGGGGATCGTAAAGGTCTGCAGGGACGGGACGCGGACTTTCATTGCCATCAGGGTTTCGTGGGAGAGCAGGGTCGAATGCTCGCCCCTCAGCGCCAGCAGCGGCATGGCTCCCAGACCTTCGAATTGCGGCCACAATGTCGGCAGCGGCGTGTTCAGATCAACGCCCTTGAGACCGCCAAGCAAAGCCGGATCATAATCCGGCACCAGCTTGCCGTCTTTCTCAACATAAACGGCTCGGGCGAAATCGGCCCAGTCGGCGTCTGAAAGGGCTGAGAAACTCTTTGTATGGGCCTGGGCGAGGATGTGCGCCGCCTCGTCCCAGGTGTTCGGTTTGGGCATGCGCGACAGATAGGCCTTGATCTGGGCCAGACCGGCGCCATCAACAACCGGTCCGATGTCATTGAGCACACCGGCCACCATGGCGCCGGGGCGCATGGCCGCCAGAACATGCATGATCAGACCGCCGCGTGAGGTGCCGATGAAAATGGCATGCTCAAGTCCCAGAGCGGCCATGCCGCTGAGCACATCCTCGGCCTCGATAATGATGGTGTAACGGGATGCATCCTTGTCCCAGCCAGATTGGCCACGCCCCCGGTAATCGAAACTGACCACGCGGCGGGGTGTGTTTTCATCGCGTGACAGCAACAGCGCCAGATCATGGAAATCGCGGGTGTTGCGGGTCAATCCAGGAAGGCAGACCACCGGCAGGCGGCCCCGGGTGGCGGGATCATGTCGGCCATAATCGGCGGCATGCAGTCGCAGCCCGTCGCTGGTCGAGAAAAACACATCTTCATAATGGACAGGCGCCGGTCTGTCCGCCGCGCCGGTCTTGTTATCCGCCATAGTCAGGTCCTGTACTCGTGCTTGGTCACAAAGATCATGGCTATAGCGCATTTTCGATGCAGTGTGACAGATCTCATCGGCGGCCGAACCTGAGATCCTGCTCGATACCGGCCGGTTGACCCAGCCGCGCCTTGTAGACCTGGTAATTTTCCATCACACGCTGGACGTAGTGCCGGGTTTCCGTGAAAGGGATCATCTCGATCCAGTCGATCACTTCAATAAGCGGGCGGCCTCTTGGATCGCCAAAGCGTTCGATCCATTGAGGCACACGTCGCGGACCCGCATTGTAGGCGATGAAGGTGAGGATGTAGGAACCGCCGAATTCGTCGATCTGTTCGCCGAGAAAATGCGCGCCAAGCGTTGCGTTGTATCCGGCGTCCGAAGTCAG
>NZ_JBDWHW010000172.1:0-8691 GCF_039975035.1 Hoeflea sp.
GAATTGACAAAGCAAACATTATCAAATACGTAAACAAATGCAAAAAGCATCATATCCATTGGGAGGATGAGATGAAAATCAAGCTTGCACGGCTCGCGGTTGCGGCCACGCCAAGCGCTGGCCGAGACGGTTCCGTAGATGCGCAAGACTATCCATATCGCGGTAGTTCCGATGTCGTCGTTTGGGCGCCGGTGGCGGCACGGACAGCGCCAACCGGATGATTATGGCCGAGATGGAAAAGCATCTGCCGGTATCGATGAATGTGACCAATCAGACTGGTGGTTTGGCCGGGTCGAACGGTATGGTTTTCGCCATGAATAAGCTCGATGACGGTTATACGCTGGCAGGTATCTCGGAATCGAATGTGACCGCGCTCGTTCAGGGCGGCTGGGATCAGAAGCTCGATTTCTGATATCCCTTCATTATCAGCGGCTCACCCGATCTAATCTCGGCGCCGGCGGACAGCCTTTTTAACAAACTGCAAGAGCTCGTGGATGCTCCCTAAGCCAGGTCAAGATCGATTCCCGCTGCTGCATCTGAGGCATTTTTCCTCGGTGATGTCGTCTTTCCCACGCGACAAAGCTGATCGCATCATGCGGCTGGACCGAGGGCGAAGTTTGCCGTCGCCGAATTGAGCATTGAGAATTTCGACACTTTCCCCTCGTAATGAAAGCCAACCTATGAAGCGCCTTGAGACGAAGAATGGAACGCCTATTTCCCGCTTGGGATTTGGGGCCATGCAATTTGGCCGAACCGCAGATGACCACAGCGCGCGCGAGATGTTCGAGGCCTGTATAGGGGCCGGGATCAATCTCTTCGACACGGCTTACAGCTATGCGGGCGGTGAATCCGAGCGTATGCTGGGCAAGTTGGCCGCCCCGATGGCCGATGATATCCTCGTCGCCACAAAGGCACCGAATGATCGCCCCGCGTCGTCAGACAACCTGCGGGCTTCCCACGAGCTAAGCCGCAAACGGTTGGGGGTCGACCGGATCGATATCTACTATCTGCATCGGTTCGACCCCGAAACGCAGCTCGACGAGACCTTTGGCACCTTGGCCGAGATGCAGTCCCGCGGGATGATCCGCCACATCGGGGTGTCGAATTTCGCGGCGTGGCAGATCATGAAAGCACAGGCAGTTTGTGCGAAATTCGGCACGCAGATCGATGTTTGCCAGCCGATGTACAATCTTGTGAAACGGCAGGTAGAGACCGAGATTCTACCTGCCTGCGAAGATCAGGGCATCTCTGTCTGCCCTTTTTCGCCCCTGGGCGGCGGGCTGTTAACCGGCAAATACGCAGATGGGGCGGCCGGAAGACTTAGAGATGATCGCACGTATGCGGCGCGTTATGGACAGCCGTGGATGCACGAAGCCGCCCGCGGCCTGCGCGCTCTGTCGGAAAAATTCGGGATCCCCGCTGCGACGCTCGCCGTGGCATGGGTGACACGGCATCCAGCGGTCACATCGACGTTGATCTCCGCACGCAATGCATCTCAATTGCAGCCGTCGCTGGATACACTGGATCTGGAATTGCCGAACGATCTTTTTGCGGAGGTAACCAGGCTCAGCCCCAATCCGGCTCCGGCAACGGACCGGTCGGAAGAAGCCTAACCAGGACCAACGCATATCGCCTTTGGTTGGGTTCAGGTGACGCGCGTCAGCTCATTGTTGCTGCATGTCGTTATCGCAAAACCGCTGCACGGTGTTGCGCGACAAGCATGAAGCCATTGGCGGCAAGCGAAGGCGAGCTCGAAGCTGGGAGGATTCTCGTAATCAAAAAGGGTCGGAAACCGGACCGCCGCTGCACCAGCCAACAAGGTCCGCAATGTGGACAAGTCTCAGTTCGCTGCAGGCGCACCCATCGCCGCGCCCGAGAGGCTAACCAATGTAGACCGTCACCATCCTCGCGCAATCCCTGCACAGGCTACCAATCTCCGGTCACATGGGCTACCAGTCTACGTCGAATGTCCTGACGAGGCCGCTGATCTGCTCTTCCGTCAACAGGTTTGGCGAAAGACCGCGACACAAAAGGGTGAGCTTTGCGGCTTCCTCGAGTTCCTCCATGGCATAGACCGCGGCATCGAGATCCTTGCCGCAGACGACTGGCCCGTGATTGGCCAGCAGCACTGCAGACCGTTTGCCAAGCAGACCGCGCACGGCGTCACCCATGGCCGGATCGCCGGGCATGAAATAGGGAAGCAATTTGACGCGACCAAGCTTCATCACGCTATAGGCGGTGATCGGCGGAATGACGTTGTCGGGATCGGTCTCCGGCAGCACTGACAACACCACCGAATGGCACGAGTGCAGATGCACCACAGCGCCGGCGCCATGACGGGTATCATAGAAGGCGCTGTGCAATGGAATTTCCTTGGTCGGGGCATCGCCGCTGACCAGATCGCCGGATCGGTCCAGGAGGCTTATGCGTGCAGGATCGATAAACCCCATGCTGGATCCAGTGGGCGTGACAAGCAGACGACCATCAGACAGGCGTACAGAGATGTTGCCGGAAGAGCCATTTGTCAGGCCGCGATCAAACATCGACCCGGCCCAGCGGGCAATGTCATCGCGCGCTTTGGTTTCTTCACTCATCGGTTCCCTGCCAGCATCGAAATCGCCAGGGCAAAGAAATCCTCATCGCCAAAGTTTCCGGACTTGAGCGCCACCGCAAGCGCCCGGTGGTCAACACGCAAGGCAGGAACACCCGGGGCAATTCTGGAGCCTACGGCCAGCCCCTTCGCGTTGATGCCGGCGACAACGGCACCTGAGGTTTCACCACCCGCACAGACAATTTGCGAGATCCCACGCCGGGTCAGTTCGGCAGCGAGGTCCTGAAACAGGCCTTCTATCCGCTCTGCGATGACCGTTTGACCATAACGTTCCTGTGCAGCCTTGACCTTTTCGGGCTCCGCCGATGAAAACACCAGCGGTGCGGAATGATCCTGCTTCATCACCCAGTCAGCTAAGCTGTGCCAGGTGTGAACGCCGGCCATGACATCATCTGCGGTCAATTCGAGCGAAGGTGCTGTTTGTGCATATTTGGCGATCTGCGCACGGGTCGCCAGCGAGCATGAGCCCGACAGCACGACGCCCTTCCCCTCAACCCCTGCCCAGGTCGGAGAGCCGGGGTTGAAACCAAAATTGCCAGGCAGGCCCAGCGCGATGCCTGAGCCGCCGCACAGCAATTTGCGCTCCTTCGCAGCGGCTCCGATGATGTGGAGATCTTCATCCCGGATGGCATCAACGATGAACATTGCGGTTTGCGTTTCAAGGGCAACAGATATTGCATCGGCCCCCTTGTTGACCGTGCGCATCGGCACATGGGCCACCGACCATTTTGTCTGTCTGGCCAGAACGCGGCGCAGGTCAGGATCGGTCATCGGTGTCAGCGGATGGTTCTGCATGCCACTCTCATTCAGCAGCTTGTCGCCGACGAAGAGATGCCCTTGATACACACTGCGGCCATTCTCCGGAAAGGCAGGGCAGACGATGACCGCGCGCTCGCCCAAACGTTCGGCCAGCGCTTCTGCGACCTGCCCGATATTGCCCTGATCCGTCGAATCGAATGTCGAGCACACTTTGAAGATGATCTGCCGGGCGCCCTGCCCGGTCAGCCAGTCGCAGGCTTGCACGGATTGTCTGATCGCATCCTCAACCGGCACCGTCCGGGATTTCAGTGACACGACAGCGGCATCACAATCTGTTGCCGGTTGCAATGGCACTCCGGCCAGAAGCACGGTTTTCATGCCTGCTTCGGCAAGAGTCAGCGCAATGTCGGATGCACCAGTGAAATCGTCAGCAATGACACCGATTTTCACAGCGTGAACTCCTTCGTCGGGCCGTTATCCAGCCGCACGGCATAGTCCGGCCCTGCCCGCTCGAAAAGGCTCATCACCAGGGGATCGTGGCCTGGAACAATCAGGCTGCGGTCGCTGGCAAGCGCTGATATCCGGTCGAACCCGTCAAGCATGTTTTGAAGATCAACAACGATCGGAAACGGTTTTCTGGCAAACACGTTCTCATAATAGTGCGCGGCGTCAGACGCCAGACAGAGCCATCCCGAAACTGTCCGCACCCGAACGGCCTGAAGCCCGCGTGAATGGCCGCCGATGCAATGCACCGTCACCCCGTCGGCGACTTCACCATCGCCATCGTGGAAAATCGCCCGGCCGGAATAGACCCGCTTGACCGCCTCGCAGACATGATCGGCTGAAAACGGCATGCGCAGCGTGTCGTGACACATGCAGGGCCCGGTGGCGTAAGCCATCTCGGCAGATTGGAGATGAATGGTGGCATTGGGAAACTGGTTGAGACCACCGGCATGATCATAATGCAGATGGGTGACAATGAGACGGGTGATGTCTTCCGGTTTGAGTCCGATACCTTGCAAGGCCGCGGCCGGTTCTCTGATAATCGGCCGATCCCGGCGCCGCGCCTCGGCTTCATCATAGCCGGTGTCAACCAGAATGACCTCCTCACCGCACTTCAGCACCCAGATGAAATAGTCCATCGCATGCGGCTGGTCATGATTGTCGTCGAAGATGAAGCTGTCCCTGCGGGTCCGCGAATTGCGGTCGGCATATTTGAGCGCATAGACTTCCCAGATCATTGATGCACGCGGGCGAAGGTGCGCAGGTCCTTGGACTCGATCATTGAGCCGCCAGTCTTGCCGAATTGCTGAAAATGCGGCGTCTGCTGGTGTGCTTCAAACGCCGCAAGATCCGAGTAGATCTCGTAGAGGAAAACACTGTCGGGCTGCGCCTCATCGGTGCAGACGTCGAACTGATGGCAGCCGGGTTCATCCCGCAGCGAGGCCCGCGCATTTTCGAGCATCAACGGCATGAACTCGTTGATCATGCCGACCTTGATTTTAAACGTCACAACAACAGCAAACATACCAGCCTCACTTAACGAAACAGATGGACCATCGTCATCGACACCGCGGGAACGTAGGTCACGAGAAGCAGCGCGCAGATCGCCGCAAAATACAGCATGCCCATTCTGCGCGCGATGGAAAGCACCCCGACACCTGATATGCGCGAAGCGACATAGAGCGTCGCGCCCACAGGCGGGGTAAACAGGCCGACGGCAACGTTGCAGGTCATGATGACGCCCAGATGCACAGGATCGATGCCGAAAGCTTGCGCGGTCGGCAGGAACAGGGGCGCGGTCAGCAGGATCGCCGGCACCGGATCAAGCACCAGGCCGAGAACCAGCAGCACCAGATTGACCAGGATGAGAAACACCCAGGGGCTTGAAGACAGGTCCTGCACAAAGGCGACCAGCACCTGCGGCATCTGCTCGAGCGTGATCAACCAGCCGAGAACCGTGGTCGCGCCGATCACCACCATCACGGTCGCGCTGGTCACAAATGCATCGACCATCAATTGCGGCAGGTCCTTTAACCGGAAATCCCGGTAGACGAATATGGTCACCACCAGACCGTAGACCACCGCCACCGCAGCAGCCTCGGTGGGCGTCACCCAGCCACTGAAAATGCCGCCAAGGATCAGGATCGGCATGAACAGCGCCGGTGCCGTTCCGACAAACGAACTCCACAATTCGGCGCGTGTGGTGGTCCGGCCTCCGGGATCGCAGCCGGTGGATTTGCCGACATAATAGCAGACCAGCATGAAGGCCAGCCCGAAGATGATGCCGGGAACCATACCTGCGAGGAACAGGTCCGCCACCGAGACATTGCCGACAAATCCGTAGATCAGCATTGGAATCGAGGGCGGAATGATGATGCCGATGGTGCCTGCGGCGGCGACGAGGCCGGCGGCGAACGCCTTGTCGTAGCCTTCCTTGGCCATATTCTTGATCATCACCGAGCCTATAGCTGCGCTGTCGGCAATGGCAGAACCGGATATACCACCGAAGATCATCGAGGCGCCGACCACCACCATGCCAAGCCCACCCGGCATGAAGCCGAAAGCGGCGCGGGCAAACCCGATGATGCGCAGGCCAACGCCGCCACGGCTCATCAACTCGCCCGCCACGATAAACAGCGGGATGGCGAGGAAGTGGTTGGGTTCGACCCCGCCGATGAAATTGAGGTACAGCGCCTGCAGCGGATAGCCCAGGTCAAAGACAATGATGGGCAGGATCGCCGTGATCAGGATTGCCCAGACCAGCGGCACGCCAACAAACACGGTGACAAGAAACACCGCAATGACAAAAAGCAGGATCACACCACGGCTCCCGTATCGGCGCCGTCGACATGGTGAGCAATCGGCGGACCATTGCGGCCCGGCGGCGAGCGCCAGTCATGCAACATATTGAAGACATGGAAAATCAGAGAAAGCGCAATACCGACCGGCATTGAGGCGTAAAGAAAGCCGACCGGCCAATACAGAACTGTCGTTTTCTGGGCCCAGGTGTGGGTGGAGATGGAGTAACCCTCAACGATCAGGCTCACCATCGTCACCAGCACCACCAGATTGATCGCGATTGACAGGAAATGCTGAACCTTTGCAGGGAAGAACAACTCGACAATCTCGGTGACCCGCATGTGCGCTCCGCGGGCGATCGCCGCCGCACAGCCAAGAAAGGTCGTCCAGAGCAGCAGGAAGGCCGTCACTTCCAGCGACCAGGCAAGATCAAATCCCGCCGCGCCCCTGAGCGTCGCATTGACGAAAACAAGCGTCACGATTGATAGGCCGCCAAGCACCAGACACAGATCGATCAAGCGGCTTAAAACCTGTAGTACAAGCGGATAGGTTGCCCTGTAATCCATGCCAAAGTCCCAGACAAAGGATCAGGACCGCGAAAGCCCTGATCCCGGGTTTACGATTAGCGAAAGCCTATTTCGCCGGCATCGTCTCACGGATTTTGGCAGCATCTGCCAGCACCTTGTCAACGGCTTCCGCACCGTAAACGCCACGGGCCTTGTCATAGACCGAGGCCACAGCGTCGCGGAAGGGGCCGATTTCCGGCGTCGACACCTTGGCGCCGGCGGCAGTCATTTCCTCAAGCTGTGCGTTGACCGAGTTCTTGACCAGATCGCGGCTGAAGGCAGAGGATTCGGCCGCCGCCTTCATGACGGCTTCCTTGTCCGCGTCCGAGAAACTCTGCCAGGTCTTCTCAGACACAGTCAGAGGCAACGGGCTGTAGACGTGGCGCGTCAGGGTGATGTTGGGGGCGACTTCGTAGAAGCGGAGCGACTTGATGGTGTCGACCGGATTTTCCTGACCATCGACAGTGCCCTGCTGAATCGCAAGATAAACGTCGGTGATCGGCATCACCACGGTCTGGAAACCGACCGCTTCCATGGTCCAGCGGATCATGTCGTTTGGAAAAACACGCATTTTCTTGCCAACAGCATCGGCAGGCGACGTCAGCGGATCCTTGGTCGTATAGCTGCGGAACCCGGCTTCCCATGTCGAGAGCACCCGGAAGCCTACGTCCGGCAGCTTGGCGAACTCGCCCTTCAGCCACTCGGAATTGTCGTAAAACTCCCAGCCTTGCTCATAGGTGTCGACCAGAAACGGCATGGCAGTCAGATTGAGTGATGTGAGGTGCGAGGCATAGGAACCGGTCGCTGAAACCGTGAAATCGACGCCGCCCAGTTGCAGCTGCTCGATGGCTTTCGGATCGTTGGCGAGCTGGCCGGCAGGGAAGATCCGGACTTCATAACGGCCTTCGGTATATTCCTTCACCTTCTCGGCAAAAACCTCGGCTGCGGCCTGGCGGGATCCGCCAGGATTGTCTGTGTGGCTGAATTTGAGCACCGTTTGCGCGCAAACGGATGTGACCAGCGCACCCGCCATCGCGGTTGTGACGGCCAGTGTCTTGAGCAGAATGTTCATATTGTCCTCCCAGGCAAAAAATCAGTGTTGCAATTATTTAACGTATACATTAAAAAATTCATTGTCAAATTCGTTTTGCAGGCAAGTCTGATGCTTTCAGCGTCGGTCCATCACTCAGGGGAAACTTATGGTCCAGTCATTCGAAATCGCGGTGTTTGAAGGCGACGGGATCGGGCCGGAGATCACTGCTCCAACGATACGCATACTTGAAGCCCTGTCAAAATCGCAGCAGGATTATGGGCTGACCTTCACCAAAGCTCCGGCCGGTGCCGCTCTCTATGCTCAAACCGGAGAGTCTCTGCCATCAGCGTCGATGGAGACGGCCCGTAACGCCGATGCAATCCTGCTGGCAGCCATGGGACTGCCCTCGGTTCGCTATGAGGATGGAACCGAAATTTCACCGCAACTGGATCTCAGGATCGAACTCGACCTGTTTGCCGGGGTTCGCCCTGTCCGGGTGGTTCCGGGTCAACCCACCCCGCTCAAACTCTCAGGCGGCCAGTCGATCGACTTCGTCCTGATCCGGGAGAGCACCGAAGGGCTGTTTTTCTCCAAGGGCAAGGGGGAAGTGACCAAGGATGAGGCACGCGAGACGCTTCTGATCACGCGCAAGACCAGCGAGAAGCTGTTCCGGTTTGCCTTCGAGTATGCCCAGCAACGCAAGGCCCTGGGCACAGGCAAGGGCCGGGTGACCTGCGTCGACAAGGCAAACGTGTTTCGAGCCTTTGCCTTTTTCCGCGAGATCTTTGATGGCGTGGCCAGGGAATATTCTCAGCTGACCGCAGACCATGCTTATGTCGACGCGACCGCACTCTGGATGGTCGAGAAGCCGTGGCTGTTTGATGTTCTGGTCACAGAAAACATGTTCGGCGACATTCTCT
>NZ_JBDWHW010000173.1:0-2362 GCF_039975035.1 Hoeflea sp.
GGGTATCGACCTGACATATTCCGGACTTGAGACAATTACTCCGTCACATTCCCTGATGAGGCCGGTGAGGTGTTGAACCTGATCTGGTAGCTGGCCGTCTTCAAGGTCTGGAGTGAAGACAGGGAGCCGTGCGACATCGGCGTAGACATGAATTGAATGTTCGGAAGGTGCCACACGTGCCAGCGCGCGAAGCAATTCCGTATTGGTCGAGTTTTGTCGTCCGCTGCCGGACACTGCAAGAAACTTCATGGTTTCTCATCAAGGTGGCAGTACACAAAGTCAACAAGCAGAACAGATGTCAGACACGCCTGTTAATCATCCATTTACCATAATCGTGTTGCTTTCATTTCTTCCAGATATTGAATTTTCCCGATTCAAGATTGCCGATGAAAGGACGCGGTTATGGCGTTGAAACTGAGCCGACGCAGCTTTGTAGCCGGACTTCCGCTTTTGCTCGCGGCATGCCAGAGCCAAAAAGGCGCTGCCGTTCAGGCTGGCCTCAATCCACTGGCCGATGGAACACCAGATTATGCGTCCGCCTATGCGCCGGTTCGCGATGGCGGGTTCTCGCTTCCGGGAATCCAGTATCAGAATTTCGATACGCGGTATCTTCGCCAGTCCGTCTATTATCCGTCGCGTTATCCAAACGGGACCATCGTTGTCGACCCGAAGAAAAAGTTTCTCTATCTGATCCAGCCCGGTGGCCGCGCCATCCGGTACGGAATTGGTGTCGGACGGGCCGGTTTTGCCTGGAACGGCGAAGCAACAATTCGATTCAAGCGGCAATGGCCCAAATGGTTTCCGCCAGACGAGATGATTGCCCGCGATCCGAGCCTTGAGAAATACCGGGATGGTCAGGCTGGCGGTCCGCGCAATCCGATCGGCGCGCGCGGTCTGTATCTCTGGCAGGGCAACAAGGACACTCTCTACCGCATCCACAGCACCAATGCGCCCAGCAGCATAGGCACCAATGCCTCCAGCGGCTGCATCCGCATGTGGCATCAGGACATCATAGACCTTTATGAGCGCGTCGAGCTTGGCACAAAGGTGATCGTGAAGGGCTGAATCCTCAGCACTACATTGAATTCGCTTAAATCTGATCGTCGAACGTGTTGAAGGTCTCACGCATGCGATCGGGATTTGTGCCGCGGCCAGTGAAGAGCTCAAATGCTTTCACGGCCTGGAAGACTGCCATTCCTGACCCGGGCAAGACACGGCACCCGAGACGTCGGGCATTGTTCAACAGTTCGGTTTCCAGCGGGAAATAGACAATATCGGCGACCCAAATATCCGACCGCAGCAGATCCTTCGGGAAAGGTGAACCGGGTAATTTGGCCATGCCGACGGGACTGGCGTTGACAACCCCCGAGAGAGTGTCCGCAGATTTCTGGTCTAGTGACGCAATTGCTTCGACCAGGACATCTGGACGGTTGGCGCAGATGAGTGCTGCCAATTGTTCTGCTCTCGCGAAATCGACATCATGGATTTTCAGGTGCTGAACACCGCAGTCAGCCAATGCATGGGCGACTGCACCTCCGGCACCGCCCGCGCCAATCAGCAGCACGTTTTCGACGTTTGCGCCGGTCATGTTCACGCGGAAACTTTCAGCAAAACCCCAGTAATCCGTATTGTGGCCAACGCGCCTTCCACCGCGAAACAGGACAGTATTAACTGACCCTATTGCGGCAGCTTCCGGGGAAATCTCATCCAATAAAGATAGCACCTCGACCTTGTAAGGGAAGGTGATGTTGAGGCCGTCATATCCGGCCATTTCTGCGGTGCGCAGGACATCATTCAGCGATTGCTCGTCGACGGGTAAATCATCGACATCATGAAGTTGATAGATGCAGCACAAGTTCTGGGCGCGCGCTTCCGCCATGTGCATTTCCGGAGTACGGGATTGCGTGATGCCGCGGCCAACCAGTCCGAGCAGGAATGAATCTTTTATGGTCGTCACTCTGCGCCCGCATCCACGTTGGTATCCGCAATCTTTTTGGCCCATTCTTTGGAGACTTTTGAAAGCGGAAGAAGGGCCTTATACACCTCGACGCCGAAGTCAGTCACCTGATATCCACCCTCTCCATGGGTGACAAAACCAGCAGCCTTGAGTTCCTTCAGGCGGGAGTTGAGCACGGCAGGGGAGATGCTTTCACAGAATTCCTGCAGGCCCCGAAACGTGCAAGGGCCATGCTCATACAGCTGCCAGAGCACACCCATGGCCCAGCGACGACCCAGTAGGTCGAACAGCGCCATGATCGGGCTGCCGCTGCGCGATCCGCGAACGGCCTTGCCGGGAACCGGTATGTCAGACACGGCATCTCCTGTTGCTATGCATACGATAGCGAGCTATCATTTGCATAGC
>NZ_JBDWHW010000174.1:0-12666 GCF_039975035.1 Hoeflea sp.
CGCTGCACCTGCCGGATCTCGTCACGCAGCTCTGCGCGGACCTTGGCGTCAAGCGCTGAAAGCGGCTCGTCCAGCAGCAGCACGCGCGGATCGACCGCGATCGCCCGGGCCAGGGCGATCCGCTGCTGCTGCCCGCCTGACAGCTGACCGGGCATCTTGTCGGCGACCTGCGGCAGCTTCACGAGGTCGAGCAATTCGGCGACACGCGCGCCGATGTCGGTCTTCTGGGCGCCCCGGATCTTCAGTCCGTAGCCGATATTCTCGGCCACCGTCATGTTGGGGAACAGGGAATAGGATTGAAAGACGATGCCAAAGCCGCGTTTGCGGGCAGGCATCTGCGACAGGTTGGCACCCTCCAGCGTGATCTCGCCGCCGTCGAGATCGGCCAGTCCGGCAATCAGCCTCAGCAGCGTGGTCTTGCCGCAGCCCGAAGGCCCGAGCAGGCAGACGAATTCCCCCTTCTCGATTCCGATGGACACGCGGTCAAGCGCGGTGAAAGTGCCATAGATCTTGGTGGCGTCGCGGACAGTCAGATACATGGGGTGCTTGCTTTCCTTGGCGCGCAGACGGCCCGCGACCGTCTGCAAGGGATCGGGGCGACCTGTGCCGCCCCGGTCTGAGACCTCAACGGCCGAATTTTTCTTTCCAGGTTGCCTTCACGGCGGACTGGTCGGTGGCGGCCTTCACAAAGTCGATTTCTGCCAGGATGGCCGAGATATCAGCGGGAAGTCCAGCCGCCTCGGCGGCTTTTGAAGCATCGACGCCCGGCACTGTGATCAGCGCCTTGTACTGCTGATAAAGGCCAATTGCCTCATCCGACATGGTCCAGTCAAGGAAGGCCTTCGCCGCCTCGGGATTGTCGGTGCTGGCCATCAGGCCTGAGGCCTCCAGCTCGTAGCCCACGCCGCCCTCAGGGAATACCATCGCCAGGGGATAGCCTTCCTCGATCGACTGCATTGCGGTGAAGGCCAGCGAGATGCCCACGGTATATTCGCCTACCCGCGCGGACTTGCACGGCTTGGAGCCCGAGGAGGTGTATTGCGCCATGTTCGGGTCGACCGCTTCCAGCTGCGCCCAACCGGCCTCTTCGCCCATGCTCTGCAGCACTGCGTTAACGTGCAGGTACCCCGTACCGGAGGAATTCGGGTCGGGCATCAGCACCTCCCCCTCGAACGCAGGGTCCTCCAGGTCGGCCCAACTGGAAGGCATCGACAACCCCTTCTCCTCGAGCCGCGCAGTGTTTACGCAGAAGGCTCCCATATAGCCGATGGGCGCGAACCACTTGCCGTCTGCATCGCGGAAAGTGTCAGGCAGCACGTCGACGCCCTTCGCGGCATAGGGCTCCAGCATTTCGAGAATTTGCGGATCCATCATGGCGCTGACCGCCCAGCCCCAGATCACGTCGGCCTGCGGATTGCCCGCCTCGGCCAGCAGCCGCGCGCCCAGCTTGCCGGTAGACAGGCGCAGGACGTTGATCTCGGTGTCGGGCATGGCAGCCTGTGCGGCTTCGACGTAGGCCGCGATCTCTTCCTCCTCGAGCGCGGTATAAACCGTCAGCTCATCCGCCAGGGCCGGGGCAGCGAAGGTCAGGGCTGCCAGCGACAGCGCGGTGGTATTAATCCAGGTCTTCATGATCATCTCCGTGTTGGTTCACATCCTTGTCCGGACCTGCGCCCGGTCGTCCTTGGCCTTTGAAGAGGCCCATTCTGGTTATCTGCCCGGTGCGATGGTTCATCCGACGTGACTTTTTTGGGGCAATATGTGTAGTCTTGCATTATTGTGGCATTTGTCTACTGGAAATATCATTAAGGACGCCCGCATCGAGGCACCTCCCGAATCTGATGAATTTTTGTGCATTCCCTTATATCCCAATCCGAGACCGACCGGCTGGCGCAATTCGCGGACACCTTGGCGAATGCGACCGATCCGATGGCCATGACCTATTTCCGCAAGCCGCTGGATATCGAAGCCAAGGCCGACGATTCGCCCGTGTCCCAGGCCGACCGCGCTATTGAGGCCGCGATGCGCCAACAGATCACCGACGTCTTTCCCACCTACGGCATCCTGGGCGAGGAACACGAGGACGCCAGACTGGACGCCGACCGCATTTGGGTCATCGACCCTATCGACGGCACCAAGAGCTTCATGTCCGGCGTGCCCAGTTTCGCCACGCTGATCGCCTGCCTGGCTGTCGGTGAGCCCGACATCGAAGTGATTTCAATCCCGCCCACGGACGAACGCTGGACCGGCCAGCCCGGCGCACCCTCGTGGCTCAACGGTGTGCCCTGCTGCACCAGCGGGCAGCAGAGTCTGCCGGAGGCGATCCTTTATACGACCAGCCCCGACAGCTTCGACCCTGCGGGACTGGCGCAATTCGAAACTCTGTCTGAAAAGGTGGCGATGCGGCGTTTCGAGGGAGATTGCTATGCCTATGGTATGCTGGCGCCGGGCCATGTCGACCTGCTGGTCGAGATGAACCTGCACCCTTATGATTATATGACGCATGTGCCGGTAATCGAAGGTGCTGGCGGGATCTGCTGGCGGCGCGTGGGATCATCGTTTCGCACCAGACCGTGCGCCTCTGGGTGGAGAAATTCGGCAGGCATTTCGCCAATGATATCCGGAGGCGATCCGCCGGCAGGCTCGGCGACAAATAGTACCTCGATGAGGTGGTCATCTCCATTGGCGACAAGAAACATTGGCTTTGGCGCGCTGTCGATCAGGATGGATTTGTTCTCGTCGTTTTTGTGCAAAGCCGCCGCAATTCCAAGGCCGCCAAACGCCTTATGCGAAAGCTTCTGAAAGGACAGGAGCACTCACCCCGCGTCATGATCGCCGACAAGTTGCGATCCACGGCGCGGCAAAGCGCGACATCATGCCCAGCGTCGAGCATCGCTCGCACAAGGGCCTGAACAACCGAGCGGAGAACTCCCATCAACCGACCGGGCGACGAGAACGGATCATGAAGGGCTTCAAGTCAGCCCGACATCTCCAGCGTTTCGTCTCAATTCATGACCCTGTCGCCAACCTTTTTCACATTCCACGCCACGAAATCTCATCAGACCACCACCGCGAACTGAGAACCGAAGCCATGCAGATGTGGCACGAAATCGCACGCCTGCAAACCGCATAAGCAAAAGCCGCAGGCAACATTTTTGACCGGCGTCGGTTAACTTTACGGAGCCCCACCAGCAGGCGCTTGGCTGCCATTTTGTCGCGTCGCTTTTGTAAGATTTCGTCGAGAACGGTGCCATGCTGATCGACCGCGCGCCAGAGCCAGAACTTCTCTCCAGCGCATTTCACAACGACTTCGTCCAGATACCAAACATCGCCGGGGCGGGCCTGCCATCGCCGCAAGTTGCGGGCGATCGGGGGTCCGAACTTGGCGATCCAGCGACGGACCGTCTCATAGGAAACGTCTATACCACGCTCGAGCAGCATTTCCTCAACTTCGCGCAGGCTCAGATTGAACCGCAGGTAAAACCAAACTGCGTGAGCAACGATCTGTGGCGGAAAACGATGACGCTTGAAACTGATATCTGGTGTGTGCATCGTCGAAATTTACGCCCAACCCAAAACGCAGGCAACTGCAATACAGGTTTATGTGACAACGCCCACACGGCGTAGACGACAATTTCACGCGGATAACGAAACCCCTTCAGACGGGGAAATGACCTCGGCAACTTCATCTCGTCTCGATACCCGAAACGCGGAGGTCAATCAACTTGGCAATTACCAATGATCTGTCGAAATGGCGGCCTTTGAACATGGAGAGCTCCCGGAAATCCAGTCGCCTGTATGTATGATCGACCTTGCCATTTCGTTTGCGACAGAATCCTTTAGTTTACAGTGCCCTCTCAACCTCGCTGGGAGGGCACATGGCAAACATTGCAAGCTTCCGAATAGAACCGCAATACTTGCATTATTGACGCTCTAATCAAATTTTCAGGATGTGGTGAGATTTCACCGCTTACCACGCCCTCGTAAAGGCGGGGAAGGTATTGACTGATCAATGTCTCGGGTATCGGTGTTTTCCCAATTCTCGACAGCAGCTGATCGACCGCCCTTTGTGCTTCCGGAAGTGGCCAGTAATACCGAATTCGGTCACTGTAGCTGAAATGACGCATCACGTACCGTTCGCGTTCCGTACCGGAATAATAACGGTCCCATTCATCTGGTCGGTCACACATGATGCGCTCCATTTCCACTGCGAGGGAAGGCGACCCCGGCGCCACATGGCTTGCAATTGCATCCAGGCCATACAGAGCCTCGCGCATGGCGAATGTCAGGCCAGGGCCGACCTTGAGAATAGCAAACCCGTCCCTGACGAGATCCGACAGCCTCGTCAGCGGCTGGTAATCAGTCGAGTGTGCCTCGAATACCAGTCCGGGCAACTGCTCCAAAACGGCACTGAGTCCCGCTGCTTTTTCAGGAGCGTAGGTGATTACATTCTGACTACCGAACTCCACCCCCGGCTGGACCACAAGTCCGGCAATACGCTTGAACGCTTCCGGGATGCCGGCATCGTTAAAGGCTCGCTCATGAAGCGCCACGGTCTCAACAGCCGCCTCGGGTCTGGTGGCTTCCAGTGAGGTGATATTTTCATGCGCGCCACCCGGAGCAGGAACTTCCGTCCCAATGACGTAGCAGACATTGGTACCGATGGCGGATGAAACCCTCTCCGCAACCACGGCCAACCGAGCCGCACGTTGTGCGATCGTCTGGTCGGAAAGAGGCGAAAAATCGTCACCGCAAGCCATGCTTGTGTCGAGGTGAATCTTGGTAAAACCCGCCTCTACATAGGCTTCGACCATGCGTTCGCTTTCCTGCATCGCGTCTTCTACCTGGAGGCTTTTCCATGGATTGGGTCCGAGGTGGTCACCGCCAAGGGTGATCTTTTCCCTCGGCTGCCCAACGTTATCGGCAATCTTGAAAACGAAATCGCGGAAAGCGGCAGGGGTCATACTCGTGTAGCCGCCATGGTGATTGACCTGGTTGCACGTCGCCTCGATCAACACGTTCGATTGTAGTTCTTTTGCCAGCGCAAGAGTTGCCTCGATGACGAAGGGGTGGCTGGCGCAAACGGCAGTCACGCCTTTTCTCTGCCCTTGTTTGACGAACGCAACGAGATCAGCAATCGGATGCTTGATTGGGGGGGTAGCAGACATGTTGGATACCTGTTTTAAAATGGGGATGGACGACAATCGGTTTGCGTCTGATTGCTGGAAGAACAACGACGCTTTCTACGTATTAAAGAGCCATGAGTGGCTTTAAGTTTTCGATGGGAGTGTGCAGTAAATCCCAGGAAAGAACATAGCCCTGAACGCCGATGTCCGAGCCGATCTCCAATATCTCTTCCACGTTACGCGGCGTTATTTCCTTCACTCCCTCGATAGACACGGTCTCGAGACCCAGATAAAGCGGAGTGCCACCGAAGCAGGAAAGCGCCGACCGCGTCTCCGCGCGGATGAGACTCAGCGGAGCAACCTCCTCAAGCTCTTCGAGCGAATATCCTGCGACACCGTCAACATGATTGGCTACCCACTTCATGGTCTGAACTTCATCCAGGCCCAGATGATCCCCGAGTTCGTGAATGAGAGCCGGTAGTTCACTGCGCAGGCTGGATGGGCCTCTACCAAATCTGTAAATCATCGGCTTGATCCACTCCGCGTGATGGGTAAGAGCCTCAAAATCCTGTCCAACGAGGGGAGCAAGCACGGGCGAGAATACATCGAGGGAAACTTTCTTTCCGAGATTTCTCATGCGGTCGGCTACGGTCGCGATCATCTCGCTGATGGAATCAGCGCGAAACCTGATGAATTGCTGCAGCAGAGGCTGATCGGCAACAAGCAGTTCCAACCAGGGTGCGCCGGGCGGAATCTTGGCGAACCGCCCTTGTGTTCTGATGTCATGGGTTCCACCCAGGATGGCCCGCACTTCACACAGGTCTAATCCAGATTTCGCTGCCTTCTCCATACAATGTGGGCAAAAGCACGAGAAGACGTCCTGCAGCCCATTCGCAGCGGAAGGGAACCTAATCTTGTCGAGAAAGACACCGTCAAAGGCGTATTCCGTCATACACTTTTCCAGATAGCCTAGCGCCGCCAGGAGTGTGTCCGGATTGTTCGGGCAAGACTGCTTGAAAGTTTCAGCGATTCCCGTTCCGTCATATCCGTCCCACCCCCGGCTCCTTCTCGAATGATTGTCGACGACAAGATGCGAAGGATCAAAGCCAGGATAATCTGAAAGAACCGGATACCATAGGAAGACCTCGGATGATTGTCTGCTATCAGGCGAGGTCAGCATTCTATAGAGATCCGGCCGCTCCTGCCATCCCGCAATCAGAATGTCCAATTGGATACTCTTGCCCACCGAGTCCAGGTACCGCGCGACATTCCCCGTATCGAGCACGTCATCTGTCGAGTGGACACTGGATAGCTGGGCGACGATTTTGACGTTTTCCGACATTGTAACTCTCCTGATTTGTGCAGGACATATCCGGCGACAGCGACGGGGCTACATCATTCCCGGTCTAAGGCCGGCTGTTTACCGAACCTCGCCTTTCGGCCAATGGTAGTGGATGAACTGCAGGGCCTTCTGGATTTCCGGCTGACCTTCTGTCCCACCAGGCTGCCCCGTAGAGAGCGAGCCGCACGCAATTCCCAGCCGTAGGCACGAGATCAAGCTTTGGTCGGTCAGAAAGCCAAACAGGAAGCCTGCGTCGAAACTGTCTCCGGCGCCGACCGTATCCACAACTCCGATGGACGGAGCATCAAGCGATACTTGCTCCATGTCTCGACGCTGGGCGACAGCGCCCCGGCTTCCCATCTTGACCGCAACAACGCGGGCAGTCTTGGCAATCAGCCCGATCGCAGCTTCGACGTCATCGACCTTGGCTATCGCCTTTGCCTCGGTCTCGTTCGGCATGAACACATCGACCTGTGCGAGCAGATCCTCAAGGCCCGCATCCCACTTACCCGCAGGATCAAAATTCGTATCCAGCGACGTTGTCAGCCCCGACTGGCGAGCTTTCTTGAAAAGATGCGGGATGTCCGGTCGCAGGTTGTCGAGCAGAAAGTAGCCTCCCAGATGGAGGTGTCTCGCCGAGTGGATAATGCTTAGGTCTATCTCGCTATATCGAAGGGCTGGTATGCCTCCAGGTGCCGTCAGGATCGCACGGTCCAATCCCGTGGAGAGAATGACGCTCAGGCCGGTGGCAACATGAGGATCGACGATTATACCACTCGTGTCGACGCCACGCTCGTTCAGAGCGTCGACCATGAACCTACCCAGAATGTCATCTCCGACCTTGCCTATGAGCGCGGTCCGCAATCCCAGACGGGCGGCACCGCACGCGAATATCGCTGTTGAGCTGCCGATGACGAGCCGCGCATCCTCGACCAGTTTCTCAGTCTGGCCGAACGCTGGCACCACATCGCCGGAGAGTATCAGGTCTGCATTGACTTCCCCGACAGCAACCACATCGAATGTTGGTGATGGCATGATGTTTCCTACGTGCCGAAACTAAGTTCGATGAACTGTGTCAGGTTATTGGGTTTATCTGGGTTTTTCCCCTTCATCACGGCACGATGATACGCCAGCAACTGGAGCACCGGCAGGTAGAGGACATTGCGGAGATGTTCGGCAACGCCTGAACGAAACTCGATGTCAGTGTCATGCTCCCCTACACTGAGGGTTTGTGCACCCAAGGCGGCAACCTCCTTTAGAACAGCCGTTTCGTGTCGATAAGCATTTTCGGACACGAGGCCGACCACCAACGTTTTTTCGTCGACCATGGAGATCGGGCCATGACGGAATTCAAGAAAGTGAAACGGCTCGGATACGGTCTGGCTCATTTCCTTGAGCTTGAGGCTTGCTTCGCAAGCAAGACTATGGCGTGGGCCGCTTCCAAGGAAGAAAACCTGGCTGATCTGTTCATCAGCGGCAAGCCGCTGCGAGAGGACGGAATAATCCCGAATGAGCCTATTTCCTGCCCCCACAAGTAGGTCTTTGCAACCTGCGCCGACAGGGGCTGGTCCAAGCATGTCCGCAATTGCCGCCGCGGCCACATGCATTGAAGAGAATGACTGTGTCTGGGCTACGCTTTGTTCTTGTCCACTTTCGATCGCCAGCACGATGTCGCCAAAGCTGGTTAAAGGGGAATTTGCATAATTGGTGATGACGACAACTTTGCCTTGGCGCTTTGTCTTGAATTCCTCTGCTGCGCGAAGCGTCTCGGAGGTGGAACCCGAACGTGAGATCGCGAAGAGGAGGCCATCTTGCTCCGACAGAACGCCGGCAGGATTAAGCAACAATTCCGAGGCCGGGCATGCACGGGCGACGACCCCTGTTCGTGCCTGGAATATCTGGGCGGCAGACATTGCCAGATAGTATGTGCTGCCACATCCGGTGAATAATACCTGGCCTCGGCTCGCCATGTCTATCGCACCAAAGTGAGGCGCGAGCGCTAAGACGAGCTCGATTGCTTCGGACCAGGCTGCCGTCTGGGCATTTATTTCCTGCAAGGTGGAAAATCCGGGCGATGTCATGATCATGGTTCTTTCTATACGGGCGAGCATGTAGCTCCCCGACGAAGCTGCGACGGTGTCAACCGTCACAGCCTTCGGCTTGGTTCGGAGGCTAGGTGTTATTGGAGAGGCTTGTCGACCCAGGAGAGAAGGTCGCTGTTCGCGGTAAACTTCTTATACCAGTCGTCCAGTGGATTTTTGGCCCTATAGTCCGCGTCTTCGGGAAGTTCTGTTGACGTGGCGACATAGTATTTTGCCGAATTCTCCCAGAATAGTGGAGATTCAGGATTGTAGGTTGTTTCCGCGTCCTGCTGGTAGGTCCTGAATTCCAGAAACTGGTCGAATATAAATTTCAGAGACTTCTCGTCAGTTGCCACCCCTGAGTGGTCGTTCATCGCCTTGACGACAATCGGCAGGATCTGGTCGATATTCTCCTGGACATACCGATTGTAGCGGTAGGACATGGCCATAATCTTCAGTGCTGTGTCCGTGTTTTCCTCAAGCCAATCCTCGTTAGAAGCGACATTACTGTACCAAAGTCCGGCAGAACCCAAGATTTCGGCTCCGCCGATCATCTGGAATTGATCCGAGTGATTCATCAAGAGATTGATCTCGGAAGGCAAACCTCCGATGTAGAACTCACCTTCGCCAGATATAAATGCCAGTGCAGCTTTCTCGTCGTCGGCGAAATTGATAGTCTGCACATCATCAATCTCCATGTCGCCCTCCCCGAGAACTGCCGTCAGCAGTGGCTTATAGTTGGCAGTATAGATTGGTAATTTCTTACCTTTCATCTGGCTTATGGCCGCTTTTTTGGCAGCCTCGGCACTTCCGAGTTCGGAAAGCAGTTCCTGATAGGTTTTCGATTGGCCCTTGCGGCCAATGACAGCAAAGCCCTTAAACTGGCTGACAGTTAGAAAATTCTGCATCTCTGGCACGGATTCATAAAACGGATAGTTGCACACCACGCAGGTATTCACCGTATCCAGCGAACCGTTTGCCAGCGCCTGGATGGAAGGACCGCTTTGCGTCAGCCATTCGAACTTGAGGTCAACGCCAAGTTCTTTGTCCCAACCATACTCCTTGGCTACACTGAAGAATTGGTAGTCGAAGAAGGGTGTCATTCCAACGCGGACATCAGAAATTTCTTGCGCCTGCATCGTATTGACTGGGAGAATAGCCCCCATCAAAATCGAGAATGCAAGCCCCATTTTTTTTATATACGACATAGATCTGTTCCCTTTCCCTTGATCTTAAGCATGCGTGACGGAGTTTATGATTACATCTACCTTCAAACGTGGATCTCTATGTATTCCCCACTATTGAAGCGACAGCACCCATGCTGGACCTTCGCTCGGTCCAAGGGATCAAGCGTTTCTCGGCTGCAGCAATGATGGTGTCCAGAAAAATGGCAAGGATGCTGTAAATGACGACGAGAATGATGATGCCAGCTGTCCTGAGATAGGTTTGTTGGAGTATGATGAGATAACCCAAACCAGCCTGGGAGCCCATAAACTCGGCAGCGACGTCAAGACCCCAGGACGCTGCAGCGGCCACGCGGATAGCGCCGATCAGGTGGGGAGCGATATAGGGCACGATGACTGTGGTGTAGATGCGCTTCCGATCTGCACCGAGCGTGAGTGCCGCTCTAATGTAGATGGAAGGTACATTGCGGATTGCTTCGATCGTTGTAATGCCAAGTATGACCGATGTTCCCATGGCGATCAGGGCTATCTGCGGTGCCCGCCCTATTCCGAACCACAAAATGAACAACGGAATAAGGGCAAAGACTGGAATGGGACGGGCGAAATCGAAGATGGCGCCGAGATACACGCGTACGGTCTTGCTGTAAGCCATGGCGAGGCCAGAAACTGTACCGATGGAAACACCGATCACGAAGCCCGCCAGCGTTATGGCGACGGTCGTCAGGATCGCCTGCGGCAGCAGCGGAGCAAGGCCGAGGAAAGCCTTCCATACGGCCGCGGGAGGTGGAATAAAGATGGGCTTGACGAGTTTGAACTCCGAAATGACGACCCACAGAACGATGAGCGCCAGAGGAATGGCGAGTTTGGGAAGAAGATTGCCAAGCTTGCTACCTGTTGCCGCCGCTGGGTTGTTTTTTGCGGTCGTCATCAACTCTGTTCCCCATTTGCATCAAGGACATGTCCAAGTTCACGTCTCATCGTCTGGAATTCGGGTGCGGTCTTGAGGTCGCGATGACGCGGCCGACCAAACGGTACATCGACGATCTTGGCTATTCGCCCCGGATTTCTGGCCATGACGACAACTCGGTCCGCCATGTAGAGCGCCTCCTCGAGGTCGTGCGTCACGAACACCACCGTCATACGGTGTTCGGACCAGATACCCAGGAACTGTTCCTGAAGGCTTGCTTTTGTCATGACGTCAAGCGCGGCGAAGGGCTCATCCATCATCAGGACCTCCGGGCGCGTTACGATTGCCCTGGCGACATCAACGCGCTTGCGCATACCTCCCGAGAGCTGCTTTGGGTAAAGCGTCTCGCACCCTGACAGGCCGACCATCTCAAGACTGCGGGCGACACGACGACCGCGTTCTTCCTTGTTGATCCCTGCTATCTTCAAACCGTATTCGACGTTTCCGTGCACAGTGAACCAAGGGAAGACTGCGTCGTCTTGAAAAACGACTGTACGATCTGGTCCCGGGCCGACAATCTCTTTGTCATTAATGGACGTCTTCCCGGTCGAAGTTGGAAGGAGCCCCGCGATAACGTTGAGGAGGGTGGTCTTTCCACAGCCTGACGCGCCTACGATAGCGACAAATTCACGATCTCGAATTTCAAGACTCAGATCCTCGATGATGTTGATCTGCCTTGCCTTCTTATCCGGATAACCGAATGTCAGATGTTCTATGCGGATCTTGGTCCCATCGGTTTCAGGCCGCTCTCCTAAAGCGCTCACTCAAAATTCCTTTCCTAGCCTTGCGGCAAAACACGGCAAACATTGCTTCGCTTTGACGAAAGTTAAGTTGTTCAGCGACCTGCTGTCAATCATTTATATGACTATTTATTCGTATTTAGTACTCATATAATCAAATTTTTGATTGATATGAGAAAATAACGATTGAAAAATCAAGTTACATAGCTACAGAGTGATATGGTTCAAATCTTCGAATCGAAGGATGTACGAGACAAGCCATGTCAGTCACGAATGAACGGCGGAAAATCGCCATCAGAGAATATCTGTTACGATCTGGGAGCGCCAAAGTCTCCGAGCTAAGTCAGCATTTCAATGCCAGCGAGGCGACCATTCGCAGGGATATTCTGGAGCTGTTGCGGGAGAGCGGCTTTAAAAAGTTTCGTGGTGGAATAGCTGTTGACGACACAAATTCAGAGCTTTCGTTTGCACAACGCAGCTATCTTCAATCCGATAAAAAGCGACGGATAGGCCGGAAGGCTGCCGAGTTGGTTCGGGATGGGGAAACGGTTTTTCTTGGCTCTGGCTCTACGGTGCTGGAGGTTGCCAAAAACCTGACGACGCGCAGAAACCTGACCGTAATCACGAACTCGTTGCCCGTAATCACCACCCTTGTCGAAAGCCCGGGAGTGGATCTTGTCGTGACGGGCGGCGCATTGCGCAGGCCAGAACTTTCCTTCATTGGGCACATTGTCGGGAAGACGCTTTCCGAACTGAGAGCCGACAAGGTGATTATCGGTATTCAGGGAATCCACCCGGAAAGCGGCTTGACCAACGACTTTTTGCCTGAAGCTGTTCTCGACCGGGTGCTTGTTACGTTCGCGCCTCAACTTATCCTCGTGGCCGATAGTTCGAAAATCGGTAAGATCAATGCGTCCGCGGTCGGGGGAATCGAGGACATCGGTTGGCTCGTGACCGACACATCGATAGACGCTAACTTTTTGAATGGTCTAAGAAAACACAACGTCCAGATTTTGATAGCTGATGAGTAGAAGGCGGTAACTTCGCCTTAACACAGGGAGCGGAAAAAGGTGGGGGTAAGAACCGGATCTGATAGCATGGACGGTCTCCTCCCCCGGCATCTGTGATGCCATAGTGCGGTTGTTGGAAGCCGCAAACAGGAGAACCGTCCATGAGGGAAGTTAGCACAATAGGAATTGATATAGCCAAGAGCGTATTTCAGGTTC
>NZ_JBDWHW010000175.1:0-5265 GCF_039975035.1 Hoeflea sp.
AGGGTCATGAGGGTGCGCCGGGCTGCGGGCTCGTGGGAGACGATCTGGAGGATCAGGCCGGCGACCAGGGCTTTGGCCTCCTCGTTCCAGTGGGCTTCACCGCTCATGCCCGGTTCGTCGAAGACGAGGGCATCGGCGAGCGTTCCGGCGTCCTCGGCAAGGTCGAGGCTAGCCGGGTCAAGGCTGTCCATGGGATTGAAGGTGCCGGTCCGGGTATCGGTCGCGCCGAAGGGATCGAGAATATGGACTGGCCCGAACTGTTCCCGGGCGCGTCCGGCGATCTTTGCGTTTTCGCCCTTGGGATCGATGCAGATGATGGAGCGATCGGCGGTCAGCAGATTTGGAATGAGGGTGCCGACGCCTTTTCCGGTCCTGGTCGGCGCCATGGTGATGAGGTGGGACGGGCCGTCATAGCGCAGGAGCCTTTTCGACTTGGGGTCTCGGCCAATTAGGAGGCCGGAAGACTTTTGCGAATAGGGCGCCATCTCTTTCGGTGTCGCGAAGCGGGCGGAGCCGTGGGTTTCACCGGCGATGTTACCGAAATTGTCGATGAGCGCATTGGTGATAGCGCGCCAAATAAGCAGCAAGGCAAAGATGATAACGACCGAACTGGCGATCTGGCGAATGAGGCCGGCGCGCTCGATCGTGCCGTTATGGACGAGATATTCAATGACGAAAGTAGGAATGAGTATGATGACCAGAAGACCGACAACGAACTTCACGAAAAACGCGCCATAGCGAAAGGGAAATGTCACGAAAGCGATCAATGCCCAGATGGGGTCACGTCCTGCGGCGCGCCCAATATTTTTCAATGCCACCCAGGCCAATTTTAATCTCAGCATGAATTCCCCTGTATCAAGCGTCTTTTTGGTTTTCGGTACTTATCTCGATCAAATCGGAAAACAGTTCCTTATCGGCCTCCCGAGTGAGGAAGTCCGGCAGTTCGCGGCGTAGCCAGTCGGAGAGCCGCCGTGTAAATTCCGGGTCATTGGCATTCTCAAGACGGTGCAGCACAAGTGCTCCAAGCAACACCTTACGGCGTGTGTCGCGGGTGCGCTCCTGTTTTGTGAGCCGTGCTTTCAGCGTCTTCTTTTTCGTTTCCAGTTCAGCTAGTCGCTGTTCGATGGATTTGCGTGCCATGATGATTTCCTGATGAAGGTACCACAGGGCTGCACTCTATAATTAATTTTACCGAGGAAGCAAAACGCAAAGTTGCGCATATTGAGGCAAGAGGCTATCCGCTTGCTCCGATACCTGAAAATGAAAAAGCGTAGCGATTGAAATTTGAAGGGCGCACTTACGAGTTGATGCTCAACTCAGTGCTTGATACCCTCTTTGAGGATTAGGAGATCGGGATTGGCCGTCTATCATTGCAGCATCAAGCCAATATCGCGATCGGGCGGCCGCAGCGCCGTGGCGGCGATCGCCTATCGATCCGGTGAGCGGCTGGTGAATGAACGCGACGGCATGGTGCATGACTTCACCAAAAAACAGGGCATCGAGCACACCGAGATCGTTCTGCCCGAAGGGTCATCCGCCGAGTGGGCGCGCGATCGCTCGGTTTTGTGGAATGCCGCCGAGTTTGCCGAAAACCGCAAAGACGCCCGTGTCGCTCGTGAGTTCGAGATTGCGCTTCCCCATGAGTTGTCGGCTGAAGCGCGGCTGGAAGCGGTTCGCGACTTTGCCGCCGATCTTGCGAACCGCTATGGCGTGGCAGTGGACTTTGCCATTCATGCGCCGCATGTCGAAGGCGACATTCGGAACTTCCATGCGCACGTGATGATGACGACACGTCGGGTTGAGAAAAGCGGCTTAAGCGAGAAAACCTATATCGAGCGTGAGAACAAGTGGCTGTTGGGACAGGGCTTGCCGGCGAGCGACATGCAGATTCGTGACATTCGCCGATCTTGGGAAGGGATAGCGAATGAACAGCTGGCACGTGAAGGGTTTGATATCCGGATCGATCACCGGTCCCATTTGGACCGGGGGCTTGAGATCATTCCGACGGAGCATATGGGAGTTCATGCGACGCAGCTGCAACGGCAGGGGCGGGCGGTAGATCGAACCCGTTTGGATGAGGGGTCGGCCAAACGCAATGCGGAGCTTATCCGGGAAAAGCCGGAAGAGGTTCTGTCGCTGATTGCAGAAGAGAAGAGCGTGTTCGATCGGCATGATATTGCCCGCACACTGCATCGCTATCTCAACGATGAGCCCCAAGCGTTTCAGAACGCCTTTGCTTCAGTCATGGCCTCGCCGACGCTTGTGCAGCTTCAGGGCGAGCGTGTTGATCGGGAAACGGGCGAAGTGACGCTCGCGCGCTATTCAACGCGGGACATGGTGTCTCTTGAAAGCAGCATGATCGAAAGCGCGCGGCGAATGCATGCGGCGCGATCGCATGGTGTCGATCAGCGACATGTTCGTGGTGCGATCGAGCGACAGGACGAGGCGCTTCAACGCGGGGCCGGGGATATCTCGGCGCGATTGTCGAATGAGCAGCGTGGAGCGATTGCGCATATCACCGGTCGGGAACGGATTGCGGCGGTGGTCGGGTTTGCGGGGGCGGGCAAGTCGACGATGCTGGCGGCGGCGCGTGAGGCCTGGGAGCGACAGGGGTACCGGGTTCATGGGGCGGCCTTGTCGGGGAAGGCGGCCGAAGGGTTGGAAGAGAGTTCCGGGATTGCGAGCCGCACGTTGGCGTCGTGGGAGATGGGTTGGCAGAACGACAGGCGCCAGCTCGGCCGCGGCGACGTGTTTGTTATCGACGAGGCGGGGATGGTGGGCAGCCGTCAGCTGGCGCGATTTGTTGGCGAGGCTGAAGCGCGCGGGGCGAAGATCGTTCTTGTTGGCGATCATGAGCAGTTGCAGGCGATCGGGGCGGGCGCTCCGTTCCGGGCTGTTGCGGAAGAGGTCGGTCATGCGGAGCTTACGGAAATTCGCCGCCAGCGTCATGACTGGCAGCGGGAGGCTTCTGTTTCGTTTGCCACCCATAAGACGGGCGAAGGGTTGGCCGCCTATCGCGATCATGGAGACATTCATTTTGCGGCTGATCGCGACCAGGCGCGGTCGGAGATTGTTCGAGACTACCTTGCCGATCTTGACCAGCGGCCGCAGGGAAGCCGGGTCGCTATGGCGCATCGGAGGGTTGATGTTCGAGCGTTGAATGAAGGCATCCGTTCCGAGCTTCAGGAACGCGGTTCATTGTCGCGCGGCGAGGACGCCGGCGAAGTGTCGGTTCAGACCAATGACGGCAAGCGCGACTTTGCGCCGGGTGACCGGATCGTATTCCTTGAGAACAACCGTGACCTTGGTGTCAAAAACGGGATGCTTGGCACGGTGGAGCGCATCGAAGCCGGTGAGGGGGGTGACCCACCCAGGATCGTTGCGCAGCTCGATGGCCGCGATGGTGAGTGCGTGCGTGTTGATTTGGAGACCTACAAGGCCATCGACCACGGCTATGCGACGACGATCCACAAAAACCAGGGGGCGACGGTCGACCGAGCCTATGTTCTGGCGTCGGCAACGATGGACCGACATTTGACCTATGTTGCTATGACCAGGCATCGCGATGGCGCGCAGCTTTATGCGGATATGGGCGAGTTCGGCGATCGTTCATCGGGTCGCCTGGTCGAACATGGCAAGGCGCCGTTTGAGCACCGGTCAGGCAACGCCAAGAGCTACTTCGTCACTCTGGAAAACGCCAAAGGCGAGCGACAGACGACTTGGGGTGTTGATCTTGAGCGGGCCATTGGTGAGGCCAAACCGGAGATCGGCGAGACGATCGGGCTTCGGCATGAGGGATCTCAGACGGTTAGGCTTCCTGATGGAACGCAGGTGCAGCGCAATGCCTGGAAGGTGATTGAGGCGCAGGATCTGGCCTATGGACAGCTGGAAGCCCGTTTGTCGCGTTCCGGCGTGAAGGAAACGACGCTGGATTATTCCGCCGCTTTTGCAGAGCGTCGCGGGATAGCGGAAACCTTGGGGATCAGGAGCGAGATCGATGTTGCGCGGATGGAGCGGAGTGCTGCCCGCGATCTTTCTCCGGCTCACTACGGCGCTAATGGGGAGCGCGTTCGCTCGCAGAAAGATCGCTCCGAAACGGTCGGGCGTATGGTGGCCCAGGATAGGGGATCTGGCGAGAAGAAGCTTGCGGATCGCGCAGAGCGAACGACCGAGGCAAACGCACCGTCGGCGGGCAAACAGCGGCGTAGCCTGTTTGACGGTCTCAAGCTTAACGCCCGGTCGAAACAGGAACGCAAGCCGGAAACGCGCGATATAGACCAGGACAGGCTTGCTGAGCGGCTGCGCCGGCACTCCCCGTTTGAAACGGCCGTCGATCGCTATGCGCAGGCGTTTAGCGCCGGACAAAAGCAGCGTGGGCAGGGCTTGCCTCTCCTTGAGAGTCAGAAACGGGAAATGCAGGAGGCCGGCCGTCAGCTCGACCAGGCGCGGTCCGGTTCCCTGGAGTTGATCAGATCTGCGGTGCAGCGCGATCCGCAGACCGCGTTGGCCATGACGGAGCGTTCTGGCCGGGACCGTGTCGATCATCTTGTCGCCGGCATGGAGCGTGAGCGGGCGGCGGTTGCGGACCCGGCTGTTCGTGCCGATCGCTTTGTCGAGCGCTGGCAGGAGTTGAAGGCCGAGCACCGGGAGCTGCGTGGGCGGCAGGAGACGCAAGCGCGCGGCAGGGTCGCATCTGAGTTGCGCGATTTGACGAAAAGCCTCGAGCGCGATCCGCAGATGGAGCAGGCGCTTCAAAAGCGGTCGAAAGACCTTGGACTTGACCATATCGGCCAAGAAAAGAGCCTTGCCAAAGACCTGGAGCGGCAAATCTCGCGGGAGCAAAAGCTCGACAAGAGCCACGGACTGGAAATGTAAGGGACACGATGACGGACGCAAGCGCGGACTTCGAACGAGACAACATGGAAACTGCCGGCGATCCGGTTCAGGCTTTCGACGATTTGCGTGAGGCGGTGGAAAAGCTCTCACGCGAGATCGGCGGAGAAATGACCGTGATCCGCAAGGGGGTCGAGACGGCCTTCGACCAGATCGACAGGATCGGTCAGCCGGTCGACTACAGTGCCGATCTCGGTCGTCTGGTGGAAAGCCTTGCCCGGACCCGGGAGCGCCTTCAGGCGATCGAGCAATTGCCGGTACTCCGGCTTCAGCCGGCCCAACTGACGCGCGCCGCCGAACAGGGCGGGGACGGGCTGGTAAAATCACTGGCGCGTAAAGTGGATGAAGCTACCAGCGATCTGGCGCGCGAAG
>NZ_JBDWHW010000176.1:0-9740 GCF_039975035.1 Hoeflea sp.
AGTGTAGTCTCCATCGAGAAACTCCCTTCGCTCATCCATGGAAAGCCGATCACAGATCAGCGCTGTCAGGGCAACGTGCGGGCAGAACATCGCTTACGGTTTTCCCTACAACCCCGCAGCTTTTGTGAGGTTTATCCGGAACCTGTCGCGGCGCCGTTGATACCGACGGGTCATTTCCGCTGATGTGTGGCCAAGTTGCTTCTGGACGTAACGCTCATCGACTTCGGCGGAATACGCAAGTCCCGCGCGCAGGGAGTGACCCGAGAATTTTCCGGCCCGCTCGTCTTCGCTGAGGTCACCACGCACACCGGCCGCCAATGCTGCCTTTTAACGAGGCGCGCCACTTCCTGATCATTCAGCCGCTCCGGCCCGACATCCTTGCCGTTACCCCTCACGCGGCGGAAAAGCGGGCCTTTGGCGAGTTTTGCGAATTTGATCCAGGTTTCTGTGGCAACGACAGGGCAGGTGGCATCGGAGGATTCCGCGGCCGATTTCCGCTTCGCACCAACCGGTTTTGCCGCACAGCGTTAGCGTTACCAACAGGCCTTTGTCGAGCATCTCTATCCAGCCACGCCCGTCCTCCGTTTGGTCGCGGCCGAGGTCGAGACCGGTGATTTCTGATCGGCGTAAACCGCCGGCAAAGCCGATCAACAGCATAGCCGGTGATGTCAGGTTAATTCCTGACGAGCGCGCATCCGGCATGCGCGGAGTTATCAGGCAGCAATTCCGGCCACGTCCTTCCAATGTGCGATCGCCCTGAGGCGGTGCAGATGGACTTCGATGGCTGAGTATTTCTGGTGGGTCGGGACAAACAGATTTCGGACGGCAGAGAAGACGCTGATGACACGTTGCAGCGCGCCCGGCGAGCGGAACCGCTGCATCACTCGCTCCCGTTTCCGCAGAGGAAGATGAGAATTGCCGGCGCGATTGTTCAGCCCTTTGTGTGATCGATGCTCGATGGCGGGCATGACGTGACACCGCGCGGCTGCGTAGGAACGAAGTTTGTCGGTGACTATACGCTTCGGCATGCATACCTGCTTCTTCATCAGCCGGATCAGAAGGCGTTTCGCAGCCTTGGTGTTACGGCGCTTCTGAACGATCTCGTCGAGAACGCAGCCGTCCTGATCGACTGCGTGCCAGAGCCAGTATTTCCGACCGCCGATCGTCACGACCACCTCGTCCAGATGCCAGATGTCGCTCGGGTTTGGCGACTTCCGACGCAAGCGGCTAGCATAGTCCGGGCCGAATTTCTTCGCCCTACAACGGATCGTCTCATAGGAAACGATGATGCCGCGCTTCAATAGCATTTCCTCCACCAGGCGCAGGCTCAACGGAAATCGAAAGTATAGCCAAACCGTATGGGCTATCACAGCGGTGGAAAACGACGGCGTTTGTAGCTGACAGGGTTCATGTTCATGATGACCAGATAACCGTTTAACCTTTCAGCTGCAGTTAACCGGACATCACCGGCAGCGGTAGATACCGGCATGAGCTTGAACCTGCCGATTAATGACCCAGCGGACGCACTGCTACCAGCGTCCTGACATTAATCCGGCTGAACTTTATCTAGCCACAGCGCCGGTTTTCGCGCCTGATAGCTGCGTCGTCGCGCGCTACAGAACCAAGACAATTTCCGCCAACCCCACGAACGCGCGCGTACCGTCGATATTGCGTTGCTTGGCGTCCGTGAACGCACAGGCGTCTATCTTCAGCCGCGGCGGCCTTACGCTGGATGTCGCGAAAAGCTCAAGGCACGCGGGGACGGTGGCGACGTGCTTTGCCATTTCGTTGACCAAACCGCCATACTGTTTCCGCGGCGTCATCCTGCCATCCCAGATCACAAGCCCATGCGATCTGGGCTGAGACGGGGACATTGCCCTTTCTGATCAACAAATCGGCTATGCCGTCTGCGCCAGCTCTGCCGATGGCTTCGATACCAATATTCACCAACCCTTCGAGTAAGCCAATCATCGCCTTGTTATGCGTGGCCTATCCAGCTGGGCGTCGCTGTCTCCCAGGATTTTATGTGGGACCTCTCAGGTGCCCAACTCCTCCGTGCTCATGGTCACACTTTCGAGATAATCCCAATCGAGACTGACACCGATACCCGGGCCGGCCGGAACCGGCATGCGCCCGGTCTCCACTTCAAGCTTCTCGCAGATGATATCGCGCTTGAAATAGCGGCTGGCACTGGATGTGTCGCCCGGTTTGCGGAAGTTCGACAAGGTTGACAAGTGAATATTGTGGGCGCGGCCGATGCCGGATTCGAGCATTCCGCCGCACCAGACAGGTACGCTGGAGGCCGCACAGATATCGTGGATGCGCCGCGACGCGAGATACCCTCCGACGCGCCCCACCTTGATGTTGATAACCCGCGTCGCATCCGTCTGGATGGCTTTGCGGGCGTCAGCTGGACTGCGAATGCTTTCATCGAGGCAAATCGCTGTTTTGATGCGACTTTGCAGAACCGCGTGATCAAACAAATCGTCATGGGCGAGTGGTTGCTCGATATATTCGAGGCCCAATGCATCCAGACCATGCATAACCCGCATGTCGGCGAGCGTATAGGCAGCGTTCGCATCGACGCTGAGCGCTGCATCGGGAATGGCTGTGCGCACTGCGGTAACCAGAGCAACGTCATGACCGGGTTTGATCTTCAACTTGATGCGCTTGTAGCCGAGTTCGTGGTGATGACGGGCTTTGTCAACAGTTGCGGGGATGTCGTCAATACCGAGGGAAACGCCAACATCGACGGCGTCGCTGACACCTCCGAGCAGCGACTTCAGAGGCAGTCTCAAGGACTTTGCCCAGAGGTCCCAGAAGGCCATCTCAATCATCGCCTTGGCCATCTGGTTGCCACGCCAGGGTAAAAGTGTTTGCTCCAGTTCTTCCGGATTCCGGAAGCTGCGACCGATGAAGCTCGGTGCCAGGGTTTCACGCAGCAGCGAGACCGACCCGGTGATTGTTTCCTCGAGATAGTCGGGGGTTGGGTCGGCGACGCCTTCGGCATAGCCCTCGAGATCACCGCTGCGCAGTATCAGAAGCGGAAACACCTTCTCATAGGCCGTGCCGCTGGAAATAGTAAAAGGAGTGAGAAGGGGTAGGCGAACAAGCCGGACAGACGCGCTGTCAATGTGCAGCGCCTCAGCACCGGTGTGTTCTTGGGCTTCGGTCATTGTGTCCTCGTTTATGTAAGACGGTTGATCTCAGGAAATGGGTCTGGAGACACCGGGAACCGGTCCGGGCGATGCGTCGACCTGCGGGATAGTCAGGGCAGAAGCGAGAAGCTGGCGCGTGTAGTCAGTCTGTGGAGCCGAGAAGAGATCTTTGACACTCGCCGTCTCGACCAGTTTTCCTTTCTCCAGAACAGCGACCCGGTCGGCGATGTACTCGACGACGGCCAGATCGTGGGAGATGAACAGATATGTCAGCTGGAATGCCGAGCGCAGTTCCATCAGAAGGTTCAGAACCTGCGCCTGGACAGAGACGTCCAGCGCGGATGTCGGCTCGTCGCAGATGACGATTTTCGGGTGGGAAATCAGCGCCCGCGCAATAGCGACACGCTGCCGTTGCCCACCCGACATCTGGTTCGGATAGGCGCTCATCATACGGGATGGCATGCGCAATATGCCGAGCAGTTCTCGCACCTTGCGCTGCCGTTCGGCCGCGCTGTACCGCCCGGCAACAACAAGCGGCATTTCGATGAGTTGTCGCACCGTCTTGCGCGGATTCAGGGAGGAATACGGATCCTGGAAGATCGGCTGCACCAGGCCTGCGAACGCTTTCCGGCCAAAGCTCTCAACAGGTTTTCCATCCAGCAGCACGCTGCCGGATGTCGGTATGTCAAGGCCCAGCATGATACGCGAAAGCGTGCTCTTGCCGCTTCCCGATTCACCGACCAGAGCCAGAACCTCTCCCCGTTTCAACTCCAGCGAGACATCGTCCAAAGCATGCAAAGGTTGTGGCGCGGAAAACAGTCCGCCTCCGAGGTGGAAGGTGCGGGAGACATTGTGTACCTGCATCAGGGTTTCCATCAGGCATCCCCTCCGTTTGTGTCTCCTGACCAGGTGACCGTACCCAGCCGGTCGCGGTCCCAGCGCATGCCGCGACGGGGAACCGCTGACAGCAGAGCCTGGGTATATCGGTGCGAGGGACGCGAAAGTACGTCTGCCATAGCACCGGTTTCAACGGTCTCGCCCGCATACATCACCTGCACGCGGTGGGCGATACGGGCCACAACGCCGATATCGTGACTGATGAAGATCATCGCCAGACCACGTTCAGACTGCAGGCCGGCAAGAATATCCAGGACTTGCGCCTGAACCGTGACGTCAAGGGCAGTGGTTGGCTCATCGGCAATGATGACTTCCGGATCGCAAATGAGGGCCATGGCGATGACAACACGTTGGCACAAACCACCGGAGAGCTGGTGCGGATAGACATCCAGCCGCTCTTTCGGGCGGGACACACCGACACGGTCGAGCAGTGCTGCTGCACGGTCTCGCGCCTCGGCCAGCGTGGCGCGGCGATGGCGCAAATACGTCTCGGTCAGCTGCCGGCCAATGGTTAGCACCGGATTGAGCGCGGTCATCGGATCCTGAAAGATCATGGCGATCTTCGGTCCACGGATATCGGCCATCTGACGCTCGCTGAGCGCGGTCAGTTCGGTGCCATCAAGACGTGCACAATCGGCTTTGACTGTGGCGTTGCGCGGCAAAAGTCGCATCAGCGCGAGCGCTGTGACGGATTTCCCCGAGCCGGACTCGCCAACAATGCCGAGAGTTTCGCCGCGGTGCAGTTCAAGGCCGACCTTGCGCACGACGGAAAGTTCACCGAGCGGACCAGACATCGTGACGTTCAGGTTTTCGACGGAAACAATGGGCGATGGATTGTTCATGCACGCCCCTCCGGAGCAAGCAGGTCGCGCAGGCCGTCGCCCACCAGATTGATGGCCAACACGGTGATCGCAATGGCCGCCCCCGGCAGCGCGATAAGTCGGGCGTCAAAGAAGATCATACCTTTGCTCTCCGCAACCATGAGCCCCCAGGAGGGCGTGGGCGGCTGCACACCAAGGCCAAGAAACGACAGGGCCGCCTCCAGAAGAATGGCGTGGCCGACCTCAAGTGATGCAACGACGAGAAGCGGTCCAGCGAGATTGGGCAGCAGTTCCCCGATCAGGATGCGCGGCGTGCTGCAGCCCATGGCCACCGCAGCAGTTACGAATTCCCGATTGCGCAACTGCAGAGTGGCCGAGCGAACCACGACAGCAAACCTGTCCCACAAAAGCAGGCTCAGAATCGCGACCACCATCCAGAGTTTGCTACCGAACATGGAGACTGCCGCAAGAGAAACAAGCACAACCGGCAAGGCGAGCCTGACTGAAACTATGAATGTCACGAAGCTGTCGATACGCCCACCATAATAGCCTCCCAGGAGGCCAAGCGTGGTGCCGATGATACCTGAGCCGACAGCTGCGCAAAGCCCGATAACAAGGGAAACACGAGCGCCGTAGAAGATACGTGAGAGATAGTCGCGACCCAGCGCGTCCGTTCCGAAAATATGGTTCCAGGTGCCGTCGTGCTCCCATACCGGTGGTAGCAAACGGTGGGCAAGGGATTGGGAATACGGATCGTGCGGCGCGATAAGCGGCGCAGCCAGGGCGATGAATATCAGAAGGGCGAGGATCACCGCACCGGCCAGAAACCCTGGATGGCGGCGAGCTTTCAACATGAAAAGCTGGCGGGGCGTCGGCCCACTGTCTATGGCGGAAATGGTCATGGTCAACTCATCCGGATGCGAGGATCGAGCCAGGCATTCGCCATGTCTGCCAGAAAGGTCAACCAGACATAAAGCATGGCGTAGACGAGGACGATGGCCTGAATGGTCGGGAAATCGTTTCGCGCGATGCTTTCCCAGGCAAGAAGTCCGATCCCCTTTATACCGAACACACTTTCGATAACGACGGAGCCGCCGAGCAGGAAACCGAATTCGACCGCTGCCACACTGATGACGGGGAGTATCGAATTGCGGATCGCATGTCCGAACAGAACGCTGGAAGGCAGCAGTCCTTTGGCGCGAGCAGTACGAACATAGTCAGATTGCAGGGCTTCGATCATACCTGCGCGACAAAGCCGCAGCATGGAGGGAACCGCATAGTAGCCCAGAACGATTGACGGCAGTATGAAGTGCACCAACGTCTGGGAACCGGATACAGGCAACCAGCGCAGCTTTACGGAAAACAGCCAGACGAGCATCAGTGCCAGCCAAAAACTCGGTGTCGCCTGCCCAATGGTGCCGAGCGCCAGGGCGAACCGGTCGACAGTGCGGTTCTGATGGATCGCCGCAAGGATGCCAAGCGGTATGGAAACGACGATGGCGAATACAATGGCAAAGATGCCGAGCTTCGCGGTCTGAGGAAACCGTTCCGCAAGCAACTGGCTCACAGGCGCTCCGAAATAGTAACTGTCACCGAAATCGCCGGTGAGCACCCGACCAGCCCAATTCATATATTGCACCGGGATCGACTGATCGAAGCCGAACCGTTTGCGAATAACATCGATGTCAGCCTGCGTGGCGCCTTCTCCAGCAAGCGAAACTGCTGGATCGCCGGATAGATAGGTCAGGCCGAAGCTGACGAGCGATACTGTGAGCGCAACAAGGGCCGCGATAGCAAGCCGCTTTAGCGTGAAGCGAAGCATGGTTCATGCCTGTCTGGCCGTGGCACGACATGGATGAAAGCCATATCGGGCGATTGTTGGCAAATCGACGCCGAAGCCTGTTCTGAGGCTTCGGCGTCATGACGGTCAGCTCATTTCCAGTGAGCTGCGTAGAACTGCGGCAACTCGTCTGCCGTGGGCGTAAACTCGAGCGCGGCATTGTAGCTGTAGTTCTTCGTGTAGCTGAACAGCGGCAGCCAGTAGACCTCGTCAGCGATGCGCTGGAGGGCCTTGGTGTAGGCGGCAATGCGGCCGTCCGGATCGCTGGAGAGGTCTCCCTCGCGAATGTCCGCCTGCACTTGTTCGTCGTTTGCCGGATCATCGGGGCCGCCACCGAAAAAGTAGCTCGTGATGGCAGAAACGTCCGGAATGGACGACGAGCCCCACGTCATGTTGGCCAGGGATGCCTTGCCTTTGACGATAAGATCGCGCGCGGCAGCATATTTTAGCCAGTTGAGATCGGTCTTGATGCCGACCTTGGCCAAATCACCCATGATCGCCTCGGTCACCTCGCGGTCGCGATAGCCGTACAGGTTGACCGTAAAGCCATCTGGGTAGCCTGCCTCCTTGAGAAGCTCCTTCGCCTTCTCCGGATCGTAGTCATAGACGGCAACGTCGGCGGTGCAGCCGAACTGGACGGGGTGGCATGCGGCATTCACTACCTGGCTGTTTGCCCCCATCAGGAACTTGGCGATCCGTGCCCGGTCGATTGCATGACCGACCGCCTGACGGACCGGGCGCTTGGTAAAGACGTCGGTGCCGCTCGTGCCCTTGAGATCGAAGGTGAGGTAGCTGATGCGCATGGTAGGTGCGTTCACGGAGGTAATTTCGGGAGCTGCGGAGAGCGCTTCCGCCTGGTCGTTGTTCATCCCCCAGATCCAGTCCACTCCGCCGGTCATGAGTTCGGCAACCTGCGTCGAGCCATCCGCAATAGTGCGGTAGGTGATCTTGTCGATGCTGGGTTTTCCCTTGGGACTGTCATCGAAATAGTCGGGATTGATCTCCATGACGATTGCCTCGCCGGCCTTGAAACTTGTGACCTTGTAAGGACCGGTGCCCACCGGCGCGACCGCGACAAAACGCTTGTTGCCGCCGGAGCCTTCGGGGGCATCGTCGAAATGCCCCTCGGGCACGATCGGCAGCACCAGAGCGAGGTTGGAGAGAATGGCGGGAAATGGCTCGATCAGGTGCAGACGAACCGTGTTATCGTCAATTTTCTCCGCACCCTTGAGCCAGCGGATGTCGCCATAGTTGAGAACGCCGTTCGCCTCATCGGTAATGAAATTGAATGTGTAAACCACATCTTCCGGGCCGAATTCGGTGCCGTCATGGAATGTTACACCTTCACGCAGCTCGAATTCCCAGGTCACCGGATCGATCTGTTTCCATGAGGCGGCGAGCAAAGGTTCAAATTTCTTGGCCACGGAATCCCAGAAGACCAGCCCGTCATAGACATGCTGGGCAAGCACCACACTCTCGCGTGAGGTGTCGTAATAGGTATCGGTCGAAACGACTTCCTTGACAGCAGCCCAGGTGAGGCTGTTGTCGTCAGGCCCCGAAAGGGCTGTCGTGGTCAGCAGTCCGCAAATGGCAGAAGTCAGAAACATGGTTCTGGCAAAGTGAGTTGGCATCTGTATTGCTCCTCTTTCAGACACTTGATTTATGGTTGTGATTGTAATACTCATTATTTGATAGTTATGTGCATTATTTAATACTCGAGTGAACGAACCTGTCAAGTCTTCGACGGACGACAGTCGCGAATGCTTTCCTTGAAGGAGAAAATGGATGGCCAAACCGGAGAAAACGCAAATTCTCGCGTCGACCCTCGACCGGGGCCTCAGGATCATGCAGCTGTTTCGCAATACTCAGGACGAGATGAGCCTGACCGAGATCACGGAACGTTCCGGTTTGGAGAAGAGCGCGGTCCAACGTCTTGCCTACACATTACATGCGCTCGGCTATCTCGACCGGGATGAGAAATCGCGCCGCTACAGGCCCGGCCTGCGAATGCTCGACTTCGCCTATGCCTATCTGATCCACGACCGACTGCTCGAGCGGGCCTATCCTCGAATGGTCGAGGTCAGCCGCAAATACAACAGCACTGTCAATTTGGGTGTTCTCGACGGCACCGAGGTTGTCTACAAAGCGCGCATCCCGCATGCTTCGGTTGCCTTCGACGCCATGCTGATCGGTGCGCGGCAGCCGGCGGCCGTCACCGCAATAGGCCAGATCATATCGGCGTTCTCGTCGGAGGATGTTCTTGAAAAAATGCTGGAAAAAGGGCTGCCTGTACCTTTGACGGCCTTTACCTGTCAGGATGCTGATGAGGTGCGAGCGCGCGTGGCGGGCGCGAAGCGGGACGGATTCATCATCTCGAACCAGCAGCTCATGCTTCAGGAAGTGGTGGTCGCAGCGCCGGTCATCGGTGCGAACCGCAAGGCAATCGCGGCTATAAGCATGCCGGTTTACATGCCCGACTGGAACGAGCCCCGCATCCGAGAAGAGCTGGTTCCCGTCGTGACCGAAGCAGCCCGCTCGATATCTTCAATCATCTCGCAAGGATGAACCGACCTATCTCAAGAATGGCCTGATCCATGCAACAGCGGCGAAAACGGTAGCGTTTGGCGTTGGTGCAGGAATAGACAAATGTGCGGAATTTGGTCTTTGATGCCCGCATATTTGGTTGCTCCCCTGGAGGCTCGGTAGCGAACGGATTTCGGGCGTCCGCAAGCGAGCATTCGGTTAAGAATGGCCACGCTGATTGCAGCTTCTGTCTGTTGAGCGAGGAATGACCGAGCGCGCAAACGCGGCCCGATGACGCCTTTGTATCGACCCATCGCGGTTTCAACCAAAGCTCGTTTGCGATAGCCCGCAGATGCCTGCCATTTAAGCCGGCCATCTGAACTGACCCCCGAAAGTTGGACATCAACTTTGGGGGTTTGCATGTCCAAATACAGCACGTCTTTCAAGCAGTCGGTGGTGTTGGCGTATGAAGAGGGTTCAGACGGCTTCCGCCGAATCGCA
>NZ_JBDWHW010000177.1:0-5517 GCF_039975035.1 Hoeflea sp.
GGCATGCGGCCCTTCGGGTTGGCTGAAACCTGCTACCCACTGCGTCGGGCGGCTTGAGAGATGGACCCGCATCGCTCTGCGCCGTCCTTCTTGTGGAGCAGCAGGTTTGAGCCAACAGAATGCGTCATATTAATCGTACGGATACTCTAAGCCAAACGAGCGCGCCGGGAGACGGGTGCGCTCACATCAATCCCGGGCTGTTCAGTGGCCCTCGTAGGAGACCAGCGTTCGCACCTGCACGCCAAGATCCTCGAGCTTCTTGCGCCCGCCCAGATCCGGCAGGTCGATGACGAAACAGGCCGCCACAATGTCGGCGCCCATCTGCCGGAGCAACTTGACCGCACCCTCGGCGGTGCCGCCAGTGGCGATCAGATCATCGACCAGGATCACGCTTTCGCCCGCCGCGATGGCATCCTTGTGCATTTCCATTTCATCGACGCCATATTCCAGGCTGTAGGCCACGCGCACCGTGTCATGCGGAAGCTTGCCCTTCTTGCGGATCGGCACGAAGCCGGCAGACAACTGGTGCGCCATGGCGCCGCCGAGAATGAAGCCCCGGGCTTCGATACCGGCAATCTTGGAGATCCTGAGCCCGGCATAGGGATGAACCAGTTCGTCAACCGCCCGGCGGAACGCCCGCGGCGCACCCAGAAGCGTGGTGATGTCGCGAAACAATATCCCCGGCTTGGGATAATCCTTGATGGTGCGGATGGAAGCGCGAAGCTCGTTTTCAAGATCGGTCATCGACATGGTCCTCAGGTTGCAACCCATTGTGCGCCGGACATGAAAACGCCGCCCGCAGGCGGCGTCTTCGAACTTACCGGATGTCGGCAGGATCAGTGTTCCTTGTTTGCGTACACTGCCTTTTTCGTCAGGTACATCAGTGACGAGAAGATCGCCAGGAAGATGATGACCATGAAACCGGTGCGCTTGCGATCTTCCATGTGTGGTTCGGCCGCCCACATCATGAACGCGGATACGTCCTTGGCATACTGGTCCAGTGTTTCAGGCGTGCCGTCATCATAAGTCACCATGCCATCATCGATCGGCTGGGCCATTGCCAGAGACGCAGAGCCGAGGAAGTACGGGTTGTAGTGCGTGCCTTCGGCAATCTCGACGCCTTCCGGCGGCTCTTCGTATCCGGTCAGCAGCGAATAGATATAGTTCGGTCCGCTTTCGTTGTAGCCGGTGAAGATATCGAAGATAAACTGCGGAAACCCGCGCTCGACATAGCGTGCCTTGGCCAGGAGCGAGAAGTCAGGCGGAACCGCGCCGTTGTTGGCGTAGGCTGCTGCCTGGACATTGGGAAACGGTGACGGGAAATAATCCGCCGGAATGGCAGGACGAGTGAACATTTCACCGTCGCCGTTCGGGCCGTCTTCAACGTCGTAGTTGGCAGCAAACGATTTGACCTGCTCTTCGGAATAACCCAGATCCTCAAGCGTGCGGAATGCAACCAGATCCATCGAATGACACGCGGCGCAAACCTCGGTGAAGACCTTCAGGCCGCGCTGCAGCTGAGCCTTGTCGTAGGTGCCGAACGGACCCGCGAAAGACCACGACTGTTCTTTCGGATGATGGATGGGGTAGTGCGGGGTTGCAGCCGGCTCTTCGGCGGCAATTGCCGAGCTGACGCCAACAATGGCGGCCAGAGCGAGCGGAGCAATGCTTGCAAGAAGCTTTTTCATATCTCAGATCCTTTCCGTCGCGCGCCGCTCAGCCGCGGGTTTCTGGTGACGCGACCGCGGATGCCGCAGCCCCGCCCTTGCCGCCATTTTTGGCAAGCACGGCTTCGGTGATGGAGTTTGGCAGACGCCTGGGCGTTTCTATCAATCCCAGCACCGGCATGATGATCAGGAAGAACCCGAAGTAGTAAAACGTCGAGATCTGCGCCATCGTCGTGTACACGCCTTCCGCCGGCTTGGCGCCAAGCCAGCCCAGGAAGATCGCGTTGGCGACGAAGATCCAGAAGAACAGCTTGTACCAGGGACGGTAAACCGCCGAGCGAACCTTCGAGGTATCAAGCCATGGCAGCACGAACAGCACGAGGATCGAGCCGAACATGGCAAGCACGCCACCAAGCTTGGAATCGATTGGTCCGATGTTGAAGGTGATGGCGCGAAGGATCGCGTAGAACGGCAGATAGTACCATTCCGGAACGATATGCGCGGGGGTCTTCAGCGAGTCCGCAGGGATATAGTTGTCGGCATGACCGAGGAAGTTCGGCATGAAGAAGATGAAGTAGGCAAACACCATCAGGAAGATGCTCATCGCCAGACCATCCTTGATGGTCGCATAAGGCGTGAACGCAACGGTGTCGGTCTTCGACTTGACTTCAACGCCGGTCGGATTGGTCTGACCGGTCACATGCAGCGCCCAGACATGCAGGATCACCACACCGACGATCATGAACGGCAGCAGGTAATGCAGCGAGAAGAAGCGGTTGAGCGTCGGATTGTCGACCGCAAATCCGCCGAGCAGCAATTGCTGGATCGGCTCGCCTATCCCCGGGAAAGCCGTGAAGAACCCGGTGATCACCGTCGCCCCCCAGAACGACATCTGCCCCCAGGGCAGCACATAGCCCATGAAGCCGGTTGCCATCATCAGCAGGAAGATGACAACGCCCAGGATCCACAGGATTTCGCGCGGAGCCTTGTACGAACCGTAATACAGGCCGCGGGCGATATGCAGATACACGGCAACGAAGAAGAACGACGCGCCGTTGGCGTGCATGTAACGCAGCAGCCAGCCGGAATTGACGTCGCGCATGATCTTCTCGACCGAATTGAACGCCAGAGTGGTGTCGGCGGCATAATGCATGGCCAGCACGATGCCGGTCACAAGCTGCACCACCAGCATCACTGAAAGGATACCCCCGAAGGTGTAGGCATAGTTCAGGTTCCGCGGCACCGGATAGGAGACGAAACTGTCATGCACCAGCCGCGTAACCGGCAGGCGTGTATCCATCCACTTCCCGAAACCGGTCGTGGGCTGATAAGTCGAATGATCGCTGCTCATGGTCTAAAGCCCCCTTAGCCGATTTTAATAACGCTGTCAGACACGAAGGAAAACACCGGAACCGCCAGGTTTTCCGGCGCCGGGCCCTTTCGGATGCGGCCGGCCGTGTCGTAGTGCGAGCCGTGGCAGGGGCAGAACCATCCGCCAAAATCACCGGCCTGACCGAGCGGGATACACCCAAGATGAGTGCAAACGCCGATCATCACCAGCCAGTTTTCCTTGCCTTCGCCGGCGGAACGATCAATGTCGGTCGCCTCAGCCGCGCTGGCGATGTTGGCGTTGCGCGCCACCGGATCCTTGAGATCAGCAAGGGCAACAGCCTTGGCTTCCTCGATTTCGGCTTCTGTGCGGTTGCGGATGAAAACCGGCTTGCCGCGCCATTTTACTGTCAGCGACATTCCGGGTTCAAGGCTTTCGACATTCACCTCGATGGATGAGACCGCAAGTGTCGAAGCATCCGGGCGCATCTGGTCGATGAACGGCCAGGCAAAACTGCCCACACCGACCACGCCTGCCATCCCGGTGGCGATGTAAAGAAAATCGCGGCGGGTAGGTTCGCCCGCGCCTTCGCTGTGTGTCATTGGCTCACTCACGGCTCAACGTCCTCTTCAAGCTGCGTCTGGACAGGTCTTCCGTCCCGTTACAGGCAATTCCGACCCCACCGCTATAGGCAGATTCGGCGGTAGCCGACAATGCGGCGGAATTCTGTCAATCGCGCGGTTTCTATGCGGGTTGGAAAGAGAAGTCCAGACCAGACGAACGGAGAAGGCCACATTGTCGCGGAAAAATGCCGGGCTACTCCGCAGCTTCCTCCACACCGATGAATCCGCCCGACTGGCGAGCCCACAAATCGGCGTAAAGACCGCCGCGCGCAAGCAGTTCTCCATGTGTACCGGTTTCCAGGATTCGGCCCTCGTCCATCACCACCAGACGATCCATCCGGGCAATCGTCGACAGCCGGTGGGCAATCGCGATGACGGTCTTGCCTTGCATCAATTCGTCCAGGTTCTCCTGAATCGCCGCTTCGACTTCCGAATCGAGCGCCGATGTCGCTTCGTCCAGCACCAGAATCGGCGCGTTCTTGAGCATGACCCGGGCAATGGCGATGCGCTGCCGCTGTCCGCCCGACAATTTCACCCCGCGATCGCCGACATGCGCATCAAGTCCCTTGCGGCCGCGCTGGTCGGACAGGCCCTGGATGAAATCCAGCGCCTCGGCCGTGCGCGCCGCCTCGAGGATCTCCGCATCGGCGGCGTCGGGACGTCCGAACACGATGTTCTCCCGGATCGAGCGGTGCAGCAACGCGGTATCCTGCGTCACCATGCCGATCGCCTGGCGAAGCGATTCCTGGCTGACATCGGCAATGTTCTGGCCGTCGATCTCGATCCGGCCCGACTGCAGATCGTAAAACCGCAGCAACAGATTGACGAAGGTCGATTTGCCCGCGCCGGAGCGCCCGACCAGCCCGAGCTTTTCGCCCGGCGCAATCGACAGCGAAAGATTGTCAATCACCGGCATCGAGGCATCGCCATAGTTGAAACAGGCTTGCTCGATGCGGATGGCGGCCGACCGCACCTCAAGATCGGCAGCCCCGTCGCGATCATTCAGCCCGATCGGACGCGCCACCAGTTCAGCCGAATTCTGCACCGTGCCGAGATTGCGCATCAGGCTGTTGAGCTGGGTCATCATCCGCCCCAGCAGCATGTTGAGCCTGAGCACCAGCGACAAGGTGAACGCCACAGCGCCGACCGAGATCGCGCCGTTAAGCCAGAGGTTGATCGAAAATCCGGCAATCGCGGCAATCATCACACCCGACAGCGCCGCCAATGAAGCCCGCACTCCGGTCAGATGCCGGGTGAAGGGCAGAATTGCGGCCAGAAACTGGTCAAATCCCTCTTTGATATAGCGGTCGTTGTCAGCTTCGCGCGCATAAAGCTTGAGGGTCTGGATATTCGAATAGCTGTCGGTGAGGCGTCCGGTCAGCATCGCCGAGGCTTCGGCATTGGCCCGGGCATAGCGCCTTATGCGCGGCACGAAAAACCGCGCCAGCAATCCGAAGGCCGCGATCCAGAACAGCACCAGCGCCGACAGTCGCCAGTCGAGTTGCGCCACCAGCGCCATGGTGGTGGCGGTGTAGATCAGGATGAACCACACCACCTGCAACAGCGCCACCATGAAGTCGCCGGTGGCCTGCCCCGCCGACCAGACCTTGGTGACGATGCGACCGGCAAAATCATTCTGGAAAAAGGCCAGGCTCTGACGCGAGACATGCGCGTGCGCCTGCCACCGCACCAGGTTGTAAAACCCCGGCACCACCGTCTGCTCTTCAACCAGTGCCGCCACAGTGACCACGACAAACCGCGCCAGCACCACCACAAACAGCATGAACCCCAGCGTCGGACCGTGGGCCGCGATCAGCCCCTCCCAGCCCGCCGCCGGCTCCGCCGCATCGAGCACATCGACCAGCCGTCCGACAAAATAGAACAAGGCCGCCTCGAG
>NZ_JBDWHW010000178.1:0-7783 GCF_039975035.1 Hoeflea sp.
TTTCCACGCAAATGCGGCTCAAGTCGCTGCCATACATCATCCGTCACCACAAAGCGCTGCTCGTTCATTCAAACCTCCGTTTGGAAGCTTTGAATCAGAAATCAGAACCGATGGGAATCCCGAATGTCCACAGGCCCTAATGCATGTCGCGCAATAGTGTGCAGAGGTTTTGCAACAACGACATGCAAAAACAAAGAACTGACGCGCGTCACCTGAATTCGTTTGAACGCGACGCGTGTTAGCCTCGGTCGAACGCGCGGCAATCAAGCGCGTTTCGGTTCTACGGCAATAACAGGCGTCAGTGACTGCCTGCCGCCGGCGCGGCAAGGTCGCCCGCGGAGGCCGTCACCGGCTCTTCGTCAACCACATCTCCGTCACATCCCTCGACCAGTTCAATCTCGTGATTGACGGTTTCGAGTTCGGTCAGACGCATGTCGACACGGCTTCCGAAATAGTATCCGGCTTGCGTGGGCAAAGCGTCGATGTAGCGCGCCTCCCACGGCTTGGTCGTGGCCTTGGTCTTGGCCGGGAACGGGGCATACACAATCTCCGCCCCAAGTGCCTGACCCCGAAGTTCCACACGCGTTGTCGGGCCGCGATGATCGGCGACCTGGACGATGACCAGATCCGGATGCAACGTTTCGGCCAGATGACGGGCGATCCGGACACCGGTTCGCACCCGCGCCAGGGGTTCAAGGTCGTCAGTGGAGATAACCGCGATCAGGCGGTTTTCCTGGTCTCGCGTGAATTCGGATTGATAGAGTGTCTTGCAATGCCCGCCCGCATTTCCCGAGAAGCCTGGAATTAGGTTTGTCGGCGCGAACATCAGCGCGGCGGTTCCCGAAGCCCCGAGAACAAGCAGGAACCCCCCAGAGAGCACTGCAAGCTTTCGCGAAATCTTGAACGCATGAAACAAACGGCGCTTTAGAGCGGCCATACAGAATACACCTTTTACGCATAACTAAGCGGTGCAATGTAAACCAGCGCGCTTTCGTAAATGTTAATCCCGTTGGCAGGCGGATGTTCCGGTTTGTCTCAACCTGGTACCGGCACCTGGAAGCGCCGGTCGATCTCGCCTTCCCGACCCGGAATGGCGAGCCGCATCGGCGAGTGCGCGCGGTGGGCGATCACCTTGCCTCTGGCCATGACCAGAAGCCGCTGGGCCCGCAGCCGGATCGCCTCGACCGGATCGCCGGCATCGAGAACCACCAGGTCGGCCCGCTTGCCGATTTCGAGCCCGTAGTCCTCAAGCCCCATGATCGCAGCACTTTGCGTGGTGACCATCTCGTAGCAACGGCGCATATCGTCCGGGCTGGTCATCTGCGCCACGTGCAGTCCCATGAAGGCGACATCGAGCATGTCGGCGGTACCGAGCGAATACCAAGGATCAAGCACGCAATCCTGACCGAAACCGACCTTGATGCCATAGCCAAGCATCTCCGGCACTCGCGTCATGCCGCGGCGTTTGGGGTAGGTGTCGTGACGACCTTGCAGGGTGATGTTGATCAGCGGATTGGGGATTGCCGCCACTTCCGCTTCCGCCATCAATGGCAAAAGCTTGGAAACATAATAATTGTCCATCGAATGCATCGATGTCAGATGCGACCCGGCCACCCTGCCTTGCAGACCGAGCCGTTGGGTTTCGAAAGCCAGTTGCTCGATATGCCGTGACAGCGGATCATCCGTCTCGTCGCAATGCATGTCGACCATCAAGCCGCGTTGGGCCGCCATCTCGCAAAGTTCGGTAACGGATGCTCGGCCATCCGCCATGGTACGCTCGAAATGCGGAATCCCGCCCACCACATCAACACCGATATCAAGCGCCCGGATGGTGTTGTCCCGAGCGGTCGGCGAGCGATAAAGCCCGTCTTGCGGGAACGCCACCAGTTGCAGGTCGATATAGTGCGATATTTCCTGCTTCACCTCGAGCAGGGCCTCCACGGCCAGCAACCGGTCATCGCAGACATCGACGTGAGTACGGATGGCCAGAAGGCCCATCGATGCCGCCCAGTCGCAATAGCTCAGCGCCCGGCTCTTGACCGCCTCATGGGTCAGCAGAGGCTTGAGCTCCCCCCACAATCCGATCCCTTCGAGCAGCGTGCCCGACGCGTTGATCCGTGGCAGGCCATAAGACAGCGTCGCATCCATGTGAAAATGCGGGTCGACGAAGGGCGGCGAAACAAGATTGCCCGAAACATCGATTGTCTCTCCGGCCTCAGCCTCGATCCCCGGAGCGATGGCGACAATCCGTCCATCAGCGATGGCGATATCGGCGCTTGTACCATCCGGCAGCACTCCGCCCTTGAGCAGTGTATCGAAACTCATCTCTCGCCTTTCTGGTAGGGGATCATCAGCGCCTTTGGATAGGTCGCACGTCGGGCGACAATGACCAGTGCGGCAATCGACAGCACATATGGCATCATCAGGAAGATCTGGTAGGGAATGACGCCGCCGGTAATCTGCTGGAGACGAACCTGATAGGCGTCGAAGGCGGCAAACAGGATTGCTCCGATCAGCGCCTTGCCCGGCCGCCAGGAGCCGAACACAACCAGCGCGATGGCAATCCAGCCACGCCCGTTGATCATCTCGAAAAAGAACGAATTGAACGCCGACATGGTCAGGAACGCGCCGCCGACAGCCATTAGCGCCGAGCCCGCCATCACCGCGCCAACACGCACCGCCGTGACCGAAATGCCCTGCGCCTCGACCGCGGACGGGTTTTCACCCACGGCTCGCACCGCCACCCCCACCGGGGTGCGGTACAGCACGAAAGCAACTGCCGCCACACAGAAATAGGCCAGATAGGTAAGCGGCGTCTGGTTGAACAATGCCGGGCCAAGCACAGGAATGTCCGACAGCACCGGAATTAAGAAAGGCTGGAACGGCTCGATCTTGGGCGGAGAGGTCACTTCAGGCAGAAGAATGCGATAGGTGAAATAGGTCAGACTAGAGGCAAGCAGCGTGATGCCGATTCCGGTGACGTGTTGCGACAGCCCCAGCGGCACGGTAAGAAACCCGTGCAGCAGCCCGAACATCGCCCCGGTCAGCGCGGCGACGAGCACACCGGTCCACAGGTCGCCACCCATGTAGACCGTGAACCAGCCGGAAAATGCGCCGGCCACCATGATGCCCTCGATCCCGAGATTGAGCACCCCGGCGCGCTCGCAGATGAGCTCTCCCATGGTGGCAAAGATCAGCGGCGAGGCGATGCGGATCGCGGCGACCCAGAAGCTGGCGGTGAACAGAATCTCGAAGGCTTCGTTCATGTCATCTCCAGCGCAAACGATAGCGCATCAGCATGATGGCGGCGACCATGGTCAAAAGCGAGGTCGCCACCATCACCTGGGCAATATAGCTCGGCACATTGGCGCTTCGGCTCATCGCATCGGCCCCAACAAAAATGGCTGCCACGAAAATCGCTGCCGCAATCACGCCAAGCGGGTTGAGCATCGCCAGCATGGCCACGACAATTCCGGTGTAACCGTAGCCCGGCGACAGATCGAGCGTCAGATTGCCCTTGAGCCCGGCGACTTCCGAAAACCCCGCCAGCGCCGCGAGCCCACCCGACAGCAATGCCGTCTTGGCGATTACCCGGTTGACCGGAATACCCGCGAACCGCGCGGCTTCGGCATTGTGGCCGACCGCCCGCATCTCGTAACCGAGCACGGTCTTCTTCATGATCACCCAGACGACGATGGCCGAAACAATGGCCAGGACAAAGCCGAAATGCAGCCGCTTGCCCTTGATCAGCCGCGGCAACTGCGCCTCCGCGATCACCCGTTTGGATTGCGGCCAGCCCAATCCGGTGGGATCCTTGAGCGGGCCTTCCAGCAGCATCGAAACAAACAGCAAGACGATGAAATTCAACAGCAGCGTGGTCACTACCTCGTCCACGCCAAACCGGGTCTTCAGAATCGCCGGACCGAGCAGTGTCAGTGCACCTGTAAGCATGGCGGCAATCATGATCAGCGGGATCAAACCGGCGGAAGGAATCGTCACCGCACCGGTGCCAAGCACCACGGTCATCACCGCGCCGAGATAGAGTTGTGCTTCCGCGCCGATGTTCCAGAGCTTTGCCCTGAAGGCAACCGCCACCGCCAGTCCGGTGAAGATCAGCGGTGTCGCGCGTGTCAAGGTTTCAAGCAGGGCAAACTGCGATCCCGCGGCGCCTTTGAACACCAGCCAGAACACGGTGAGCGGCGACGCCCCGGCAATCATCACCAGAACCGATGAAAAGACCACCGTCGCCAGAATCGCGCCCGCCGGCCACAAGATGGTGGCGGCAGCCGAAGCCGAGGATCTCGGTTCAAGTCTCATGATCCGTCCCTTCCTCAACCCCGTGCCCGGCCATCAACTCACCCAGTTCCATGACACTGAGCTCACCGCGAAGCGAGGGCTTTGACAGCCGTCCGCGATGGATCACCAGTATCCGGTCCGACAGGGTCTGGATTTCATCGAGATCCTCGGAGATCAGCAGCACCGCCGCCCCTCTGTCGCGGGCCTCGATCAACCGTGCATGCACATAGGCCACTGCACCGACATCAAGGCCGCGGGTCGGCTGGCTGGCAAGAATGATATCCGGATCGCCATCGAGTGCCCGGCCGAGAATGAGTTTTTGCATGTTGCCGCCCGAGAGCAACCGCACACGGGCTTCGGGCGACGGACATTTGACATCATAGGCCTTGATGATGTCACCGGCGAAAGTCGCTGCTGCTGCCCAGTCAAGAAACCCCAGGCGTGAAAAACGGGGACTGCGATAGGCTTCCGAAATCACATTTTCGGAAACGCTCATGTCGCCGATCATCCCGGTGGCGTGCCGATCCTCGGGAATTCGGCCAAGCCCACGATCCAGCGCGGCGCGCGGAGACCAATGGCGGACTGCCTCGCCATGCACGACGATCTCGCCTTCCCGGTTGCCCAGTGTGCCGGCGATCAGCGCTGCCAGCGCTGCCTGGCCATTTCCGGAAATCCCTGCAAGGCCGGTTATCTCGCCTCCACGCAATTGCATCGAGACCTGCCTGAGCGCAGCACCTCCGGTCACGTCTGTCGACACGCCCTTGAGTTCGAAAAGAACAGCGCCCGGTGTCGACGGTCCGATTTCGTTGACCGGCAATTGTCCGCCGACCATCAATTCAGCCAGCTCTCGCCGGGTCGCATCCGACGTGCGGCGTTCTCCTGCAAGCTTGCCGCCACGCAGCACCACCACGCGATCAGATACCGATTGAACCTCACCAAGCTTGTGTGAAATGAAGATCACCGACAAGCCCGCGGAGACGAGCTTTTTGAGCGTGGCGAACAACGCATCGGTCTCCATCGGGGTAAGCACCGCGGTGGGCTCATCAAGGATGAGGATCCGGGCCTCGCGGTAGAGAGCCTTGAGAATCTCGACCCGCTGCCGCTCGCCCACCGAGAGTTCCGTGATTATCCTGTCCGGTTCGACATCCAGCCCGTAATCAGACGCAAGTTTACGGATTTTTGCACGCGCAGCGGCTTTGCCCAGATTGAATGACCAGAGCGGGCGCGTACCGAGGACGATGTTTTCGAGCACTGTCATCTGATCGGCAAGGGTGAAGTGCTGATGCACCATGCCGATCCCTGCAGCCAGTGCCGCGTTCGGATCGCCCGGTGGCAGGGCCGCGCCAAACGCTTCGATCTGTCCCTCATCGGCGGTATAGTGGCCAAAGAGGATGTTCATCAGTGTCGTCTTGCCCGCGCCGTTTTCGCCGAGCAACGCCACAACCTCGCCACGCCTGAGCGACAGCGAGATTGCATCATTGGCGACAAGCGGACCAAAGCGTTTGGTGATGCCCGAGAGATGGAGAACAGTCTCCGCCTCCCGGGGCGCGGTCGAGCCCATCAGCTGGACTTGGGTTCTTCGTCGTTGATGGCGACTTCGAACGAACCGTCCTTGATCGCCGCTTCACGCTCCATAACCAGTTTCATGGCGTCTTCGGGAACCTTGCCCTCGAAGGTTCCCAGCGGTGCCAGTGAACAGCCGCCTTCCTTCATGAACGAGTAGACGCCGTAATTGTCGGCCTTGAACGTGCCTGCCTTGACCATCTCGATCGCATGATCAAGCGTCGGTTCGAAATGCCACAGCGCCGAAGCCGCCACAGTGTCGGGATAATCGGCCTGGGTGTCGATCACGTTGCCGATCGCCAGCACGCCTTTTTCCTTGGCGGCATCGGACACGCCAAACCGCTCTGCATAAAGAATATCGGCGCCGCCATCGATCTGGGCGAAGGCGGTTTCCTTGGCTTTCGGCGGATCAAACCAGGAGCCGATGAAGGCGACCTGGAATTTGGCGTCGGGCGCGGTTTCCCTGACGCCGGCCATGAAGGCATGCATCAGCCGGTTCACTTCAGGGATCGGAAAGCCGCCGACCATGCCGATGTTCTTCGATTTTGACATCGCCCCGGCGATGATGCCGGACAGATAGGAAGCATCCTGGATGTAGTTGTCGAAGACAGCAAAGTTCGGTGCATCATCCTTGGGCTGGAAGCTTGACCCCATCAGATAGGCGGTTTCCGGGTAATCGATAGCCACCTGCCGTGCCGCATCCTCGACGCCAAACACTTCACCAATGATCAGGTCGTGGCCAGCTTCCGAATATTCGCGCATGACACGCTCATAATCATTGTTCGAGGTGTTTTCGGAAAAAACATATTCGATGTCGCCACGCGCCACCGCTGCGTTTGCGGCCTTGTGAATGCGGCTCACCCATTGCTGCTCGACCGGCACAGTGTAGATCGCCGCCACTTTCAGCGGACCTTCCGCACGGGCTTTGGCGAGGAATCCGGGCATCGACAGTGCCGCGGCACCCGCCGCGGTACCGGCAAGCACCTGACGCCGGCTAAAGAAATTCAGGCGGCCTGAAGAAGTCATTTTGGTCATCGCTGACGCTCCTGTTGAACAATGATGTGAACTGAACCCGTCTTGTTTTTGACCAAATGATAAAACGCCTGCGCGACCTTGGCAACAGGCGTTGAACGCCATGTGTACAAAGTCGCTTCCGCATAACCGCTCAACCGAAACGCTTTCAGGTGTTTGGTCTCGCGGCGGTGATAGGACCCGGACATCATGGTTCAACACGGTTTCGCATCATTCCAATTGGGCCACATCCGCCAGACCAGTTCGGATTTGGGTTGCACAAAGCGTCCAATCCGGCACAACGGATATACGGACGGCTTCCAAATCTTCGGTGCCGGCAATGCGGAAACTTCTCGCCCGGAAAGGACACAAGCAAGATGACCGATGGCGCCTATGACAGCCTGTTGGCCCTGAACTGCGGCTCATCCTCGATCAAGTTTGCCCTGTTCACGTCAGGGATGGTGCGAACAATGTTCGGACTGGTTGAAGCCATCGGGCATGGCCAAACGCCCAGATTGGTGCTCCCCGATGAGGCAGCCGTTGCTTTCGGGACGGAAAACCAGGACCACGCGGCCCTGCTGCCAAAATTGATTGACGAGATTATTCTGCCCCGTGGCGGTGTGATTGGCGGGGTTGGCCATCGTGTCGTCCACGGCGGTGAGCAGTTCACCGCCCCGGTTGTCATCGATGCCTCCGTCCGCTCGGCCATTGACGCCCTGGCACCGCTGGCCCCCGGGCATCAGCCGCACAACCTGGCCGGAATCGATGCGGCATTAGCCGCACTGCCCGACGTCATCCAGGTGGCATGCTTTGACACTGCTTTCCACACAAGCGTTCCGTTGGTCCGGCGCGAAATGGCGCTGCCGCGCACCTATGCCAGGCAAGGGCTGATCCGCTACGGCTTTCACGGGCT
>NZ_JBDWHW010000179.1:0-7394 GCF_039975035.1 Hoeflea sp.
TCGTTGCCGTCACCGCCGGCCAGCGTATCGGCCACCGAGCCACCGGTCAGCGTATCCACGCCGCCACCACCGCCAATGATGATCGCCGTCGTCGTTCCGCCTGCGTTGATCACGTCATTGCCGGAGTTGCCGGAGACATTCTCGACGCCTGAACCAATGGTGATGTTGACGCCCCCGGTATCGAGCACGATCACCTGGTCATGACCGGCATCGCCTCGCAGCAGGCTGTCATTGCCCACGACATAGAGCTTGTCGTCACCGGCGCCGCCGATCAGTTGATCCGCCCCCGTTCCGCCAAACAGCAGGTCGTTGCCATCGCCCCCCTCGAGCGTGTCAGCACCGTCGCCACCGGCCAGCGTGTCGTTGCCGCCACCGCCATCGATAAAGTCATTGCCGTCTCCGCCGGTGATCACATTGGCGACTGTGCTGCCCACGAGAATGTCGTTGCCAGAGCCGGCGATCATGTTTTCGATTCGGAAAAGTGCTGCAACGTTTGCAGTATCGTTTATCCGGGTCCAGGAGCCTGTGGCCAAATTGACACTGTAATGGTTCGCAACAGTGCCGAAGTTGAGCGTATCGATACCGTTGCCGCCGTCGATGCTGTGGGCGGCGGTCAAGCTGAAGGTGGCGACATGGATGGTGTCATCGTCGTCGCCCGTATCGACCGTATCGCCGAGTGCGCTGATGAAGACCTGGTCATTGCCGGAACCGGTGGTCACGATGTCGGCGGATCCGCCCTCGGCATAGACGATGTCGTTGCCGCCTCCGGTGTCGATAATGTCGTTCTGCGTCGTGCCCGTGATTATCTCTGCAGAGTTGTCGCCAATGATGCGCGTGAATTCGCCTTGAGCGCCCCACTGCGCGAAGGTCAGGCCGCTGAGGTCAAGAACAGTCACATCGCTCATGAATACTTCAAGGATTTCCCGGTCATCGGGGGAAAAAAGGCCATCAATCAGCGCTGTCAGCGAGACGCCCGCACCAAACTGGTTGGCGTAGAGCTGCACTGTTCTGTCAATGTCAGCGGTGTCGCCGCTTCCGAACTCAAGTTCCTCGATGCTTGTCAGGTCATGGCCGCGCAGGTCATGGGTAACCGAGCCGGTGCCGCCGCGAAACTCGATCGTGTCGGTACCTGTTCCGCCATGGATGATTTCGGCGGGCGTGAACTTGGAAACGAGTGGCTGCAGATCGAGATGTCCAAGCAGAAAACGGTCCTGGCCGCCTTCGCCGTAGAGCTTGTCATTGCCTGTTCCGCCATCGATCGTGTCATTGCCATTGCCATTGCCATTGCCGGCGCGGATTTCATTGAGCTCGCTGGTGGAGTCCAGTCCCAGAATGGTCTCGTCTGCGTCTGAGCCGTTCACATTCTCGAAATTGACCGCGATCTCCGTTCCCTGCGTGCTTATGATGGTGCCTGCGGTCAGATCGACGGTGACCGTGCCCGAGTAGCCGCTATTTGTCAGCGCCAGCGTGTCCGATCCGCCACCGCCATACATTTCGTCAATACCAAGCCCGCCCTGGATAATGTCGTCTGTCGGCGTGCCGCGAATAAGCTCGGCGCCACTGTTGCCGAGGATGGCAATATCATCGAACTCGGTCTCAAAATCGACAATCGTTTTGCCGAATAGATTGATCTCCTCATTGGGAGACAGGAGAATGGTCAGAAGGTCTGGGCGCGCGGCGCCGCCCTGCGCGAAATCGAAGGTCGTGAACATTTCCGCCTGATCGGCATACAGCGTGATCCCGCGAAAGCCCGATGTGCTGCCGGCGTTGAATTTGAGAATTTCAAGGCTGACCAGGTCTGACGCCAGCGCACTGTAACTGCCGGGGCTGAGCAGACCGAGCGTGTCGGTCCCATTGCCGCCGTCATAATCGACGCCAAGCAGGGTGCCGTTTGATCCCGAATTGTTTGGCGTGACCCAGAACGTATCATTGCCGTTCCAGCCGAAGACTTCCTGCGCTCCCTCTGGAACCGGGTTGAGCGTATCCGCACCCGGTGTGCCGATGATCTGGCCGTTTGAATAGACCGGTGCCTGGTTGGCATCGTCTCGCGGATCCCAGATTGCCATGCGCACGTCTGTGTCGCTGCCGGAATTTTGGGTCCAGCCGATGGAAATGCGGCCGTCTTCAAGCCGTGTCATGGAAATGTCGGACGCGGTCCAGGTGGTGTAGCTCTGGATGACGACTTCACCATCAATCTTCACACCGTCATCATCAAAGCGCTGCGCGCGAATGTCGTGGGTGTTCTCATCATACCAGGCGATGACGAACTGGTTGTCGTCAATGGCGACCACTTCGGAGCTGAACTGGTTGCCGGCCACGGTGGTCATTGGATTGAGCATCGGACCGGCGCCGCCGGCGAGTGCGTCGACGATCGAGAATCGGATGCCGCTATCAGTGCCGCCAGAACCGTCAATATTCCAGGAAATGATGAATTTGCCATTGTCGAGGGTCGCGATGGACGGATCTGACGCATCGTCGAATGACTCGTCGATCAGGATGCGGGAGCCGATTTGGCCACCGGTGGTGGCGAAGGCTTCGAAATAGAGTTGGTCATTGTCCGGGTTGGAATCCCGGTCCGCATAGACGATCCCATACATGTCGATCAGCGGCGAGGCGATGACATCAAAGCCGTTGTCGGAAAACGGATCCTGCGTCTGCACGGTGATTTGACTGCCGATCAGCGCGGATGTGGTGGGGTTGTAGCGTTGGGCAAAAATGTCGCCGCCTTCCTCGGTGTACACGGCGATCGCCTCGGTCGGAGAGTTGACCGCAACCTTTACCGATTGCCATTCGGTTACCGCGCTCATCGTTTTGAGCGTTGTCGAATTCTGCTGCACACCGCTGGCGTTGAAAGAGGCGAGGTTGAGCCCCCATTTCGGCGTTGAGAGGCTTGGATCGAACCGCTGGTAGCCAACAGTGAAGCCACCGCCTTCAATGGCTGCGATGCTCACCCGCTGCTCGTTCTCGGAGGTCAGCGAATTGAGCGCGATTTCACCTGTTACGGCGTTGCCGAGCGGGTCGTAGATGCGACCAATGACATCGTTGAAAGAGCCAGAACCGGGACCTCCGGCGGGATCTGCATTCGATGTCCAGGCAACAAGGATGTTGCCATTGGTCAATTGGATCACCTGGGTGTCGTACTGGCTGTTGTCCGAGCCGACGGAATCCACAACATTGACCTGAAAATCGCCCAGCCACTCAATCAACGCCATCTGCTGTCTCCCTACATTGTTGCAAAAAAGAACCCTGTCGCGACAATCGCTGGTATGCATGATCATTGCCGCGGCAGACTACCGGGTCGGGCCGCGCTGCGAATACCCCATATGGGTTATGACCGTCATTTTGTCTGACGCCCTCCGGATTGCTTTCACGCCGATCAGGATCATCTGCCGCGCAGGCTGGCGGGAGACCATTGGAGATTATCTTGGCCAAAGCGATGTCGGCAGGAAGAAGGTCACAAGGCCTGGTTTGCTATCCGACAGCGAAGGGCCCTGTTGGATGATGTAGCCAATGTAGCTGTCACGACTTCATCAACATGATCACGCTTGGCGTGATCCCCGCTTTCTGTGACGCGACACCTGCACCACCGAGGCGGTCGTGTGAGAACGACCAATGACTGCGCCGTGAAAGTTTTGGTGGAGATCATCGCTCCCGGGTCCCTGGCAACTCGGCAATATCCGGTTTTTCTGCCGGTCCGGCCATTTTGCCCTTGCCCGCAAAACCCTGATGTTCTAAGGCCTTTTACCAGTCGGAGCGTAGCGCAGCCCGGTAGCGCACTTGTCTGGGGGACAAGGGGTCGTGGGTTCGAATCCCGCCGCTCCGACCATTTCAACTATCGGATTTGAAGTGACTGACCGGAACCAGGCCCGCGGAGTTTTGCTGGATGATCGGGATTCAGGCGGGCTGCATGGCAGTGGCAGCAGCCTGGCGCCGCACACCGGATTACCAGCGCATCTCCAGCGCGATGCACCCCCACACAATACCCATCAGCATATAGAAATGCCGCCAGTGGTCGGTGTCGATCACACTGCCGATAAGGGTATGTCCCAGCAGGACAATGTAGGCGAGCATAAGATAGGGTTGCCAGGGCCGGTCACGCAGCAGGAAGCGGAAACCCAGCACCAGCGTCCAGCTGATCAGCACCAGGTAACTGACAAAACCCAGCCAGCCGTAATCCATCAGCGCCTTGAGCCAGATATTGTGGGTGTCTTCCCCCCACATCAATCCGAACTCGAGCGGACCGATGCCCAGCGGATGCTCCATCGCCATTAAAAATCCGATCGCATGGCGTTCGAAGCGGCCAAGCCGTGCCCCGTCATAGGATTGAACCAGCTTGGCCCGGTCCGAGAACAGATCGGCAATCTGGTCGACCTGCAGCGCGACAATGATGGCGCCGACAAGCAACAGTGCGCCGATCAGGGTCATGACCAGAATCTTCAGCCTGAACGCTCCGGTGCGCTCCCTGATGAGCATGATCATGACCAGCAGCATCATCGAAATTGCCAGCAGGCCCCACGCCGCGCGAGAAAACGAGAAAAACACGCCGAGGACAAGGATGAGCAGCCCGGCGATCCGCAATGGCGCTGCCTTCAGCGTTCCGGTCAGAAGGCCGTGCATGAGATACAGCGTCGGCAGAACCAGATACGGCCCGAACACGTTGGGGTCCTGGAACGCACCCATCGCGCGACCGTAGCGGGTGAAGACTTCGCCGCCGGGCAGGGCGCCCAGATAGCCGAGAATACCGAGCAGCGATGTGATGATCGCCGCCGCCAGATAAGCCCGGAAAATCAGCGGCAGCCGACGCTGGTCGGCTTCGATGATGGCGGCGAAGAACATCGACGTGAACGCCAGAAACAGCGAGACCGCCATGTACATCGGGGTGTCCTTGACGTCTTCCATGGTCAGGATCGAGAACATGCCGCCAATGTTGAAGATGAGATAGAGCGCGATCAGCGGCGCGATGTGCCGCGACAATCTCAGCCCGAACAGTGCCCAGATACCGATCAGAACCGCCAGGAACACCTCATAGGGCGCAGGCTCGCGGATCACGAATCCCGACAGGAATACGCCGAAGGCGATGCACAGCGAGGCCAGTATCGAGATTGCCGCGCGCTGCGGCTGAAACAGGGCGGGTGCGGGAAGGGCGGCGCTGGTCAATAGGCGTGTTCCGTATTGAAGAGCCGGATCGGCGTCAGAAACAGGATTTTCAGGTCAAACAGCAGCGACCAGTTTTCGATGTAGTAGAGATCACAGGCGGTGCGCTGCTTGATCTTCTCGTCATTGTCGATTTCGCCACGCCAGCCATTGATCTGCGCCCAGCCGGTGACGCCTGGCTTGACCCGGTGGCGGGCGAAATAGCCGTCCACGACTTCGGCGAAGAGGCGGTCCTGGGCCACGGCAACAACGGCATGCGGGCGTGGACCGACCAGCGAAAGGTCGCCCCGCAGCACGTTGAAGAATTGCGGCAGTTCATCAATCGAGGTCTTGCGGATGAAGCGTCCGACCTTGGTCACGCGCGGGTCGCCCTTGGTGACGACGACGCGGGCGGCGGGATCGCACTGGTCGGTGTACATCGACCGGAACTTGAACACGTCGATGACTTCATTGTTGAAGCCGTGACGTTTCTGCTTGAACAGGACCGGTCCCTTGGAATCAAGTTTGATGGCGATCGCCGTGCCGATCATCACCGGCCACAACAGCGTGATCGCCAGCAGTGAGAAAACCACATCGAAAATCCGCTTGGCCACCGAATCCCAATCGGTGATCGGACGGTCGAAAATATCGAGCATCGGCACCGCGCCGACATAGGAATAGGCGCGCGGCCGGAACCTGAGCTTGTTGGCGTGCGCAGCCAGGCGAATGTCCAGCGGCAGGATCCAGAGTTTTTTCAGCAATTGCAGAACCCGCGATTCCGCATTCAGCGGCATGGCGATGATCAGCATGTCGATCCGCGCCATACGGGCGAATTTCACCAGTGAATCGATGTTGCCGAGCTTGGGATAGCCAGCCACCATCGGTGGCGACCGGCGTTCATCACGATCATCGAAGATGCCGCAAATGCGAATATCGTTGTTGGGGTCCTGCTCGATCGACCGGATCAGTGCCTTGGCGATATCACCGCCGCCGACTATGACGGCGCGGCGCTCCATGACGCCATTGCGCGCCCAGCGGCGGATGCCGTAGGCGACGATGTTGCGGTCGATTACAAGCGTGACCGCGCCGCTGACGAACCAGGCCGCGAACCACACACGTGAAAATGCCAGGCCGTATTGCATGAAGAACGCCGCCAGCGCGATCAGTGCGAATGCCACAGACCAGGAGGTGAGAACCTTGGGTAGGGTCCTCAGCGCGCTTCTGAGAGCGGGCACCTGATAGCCGTCAGAGACCTGGATCAGCAGCACTGCCAGTGCGGAACCTGAGAAAATGGCCGGCGCGTAATAGAGCAGCGTGGATTCCCAGGTCATGCCGACATAAAGCGCATAGACCAGAAAACCGGTGAGCGAGAGCAGGGCGAATTCGGTCAGCCGCAGCGTGCCGATAATCATCGTCGGAGAGAAGCTTTCCTCCGACAGACGGCTGGCGGTCTGGCGGGCCAGACGGCTCAATTCAACGGTCGGTTGGCCGTCCTTGCCCTGCAGGCTGGGTTTGACCTCTATCTCCGCCATTGCCTTGCGAAGGGCTTTTGGATTGTAGGCGCTGTCGCGGTCGATCTTGTTCACGGTCGAAACCTCCCCGGAAACTCTTGCTACCGGGATATCACGTCCACCCTAAGAAAGGCTTGACACCGTGCGAGGCGAACTGTCCCGCATCTTCCTGTTGACGCAATCCTGATAGAGTCCGGACATGCGCTCGGCCATGGTCCGCGCGGAAAAGTGATCGCGGAAGCTGTCCATGTCCGGCATCGCGGCGCTCAGCCAGTCGGGTTGCAGGATGTCTTGCGACATTGCGCTGGCAAGCGCTTCGACATCACCGGGAGGAACAAAGCCGGCAAACTCCGGTCCGAGGATTTCCGGAATGCCGCCGACCTGTGTCGATATCACCGGCTTGCCCGCCGCGACCGCTTCAAGAACGATATAGGGCATGGATTCAGCGCGGGACGGAATGACCACTGTGCGAGCCATGGCGAAAGCCTTCCGCGCCGGCATCGCGGCATGCATGGTGACCCTGCCGCCTATGCCGAGTGCATCCAGCCGGGCCTGATATCGCGGCTTGTCGTCGCCATCACCGACCATGACCGAGCGGAGCGGTCTTCCCGCCAGTTGTTCGGCGCGGCGCAAAGCCTCGATGAACACGTCGGGACCCTTGAGGTCGCGCATCATGCCTATATAGAGAAAATCGGCGACGTCCGGAGCGGGGCTGACCGGTTCGAATTCATTGTCCCGAAGACCATTGTG
>NZ_JBDWHW010000180.1:0-32914 GCF_039975035.1 Hoeflea sp.
GCACATCTGCGGGCATGGCAACTCCCTGCCTTGCCGCCAGCCGCAGCACTTCATCGTAAAGGCTCGGCACGGCAATCTCGGCTTCAAGCTTGGCGAGAATTCCGGGCACATGGGCATGCGGTTGCATCATCGCATGGTTGCGGTTGCCCAGCGCATATTCGATCAACCGGTACTGCCAGGACTGGAAGCCGGAGGATTGCCCCAGCTTGCGCCGAAAATGGGTGTAATCCGATGGCGTCATCGTTCTCAGCACATCCCAGGCCGAGTTGAGCTGTTCGAAAATCCGCGACACGCGCGCCAACGTCTTCATCGCAGGCTGCAAATGGTCCGACCGGATGGCCGCCCGCGCGGCGGTGATCTCGTGGATCGCCAGTTTCATCCACAATTCCGACGTTTGATGCTGGATGATGAACAGCATTTCGTCATGGGCGTCTGTCCGGGGATTCTGCGCGCCCAGCACCTTGTCTAGGCAGAGATAATCGCCGTAGGACATGCGTCCGTCGAAATTCATGGTCGCGCCTTCTTGCGCAGGATCGTAGTCGGCGCCCTGGCTCATGTGACCGCTTTCCGGGTCTTGAATTCAGGCCGGTCCCATTCACCAGTCGCGATGATTTCACCCAGCGCCGAGGCGGCATGACTAACGTCATCGGGCGTATTGTAGAGCGGACAAAACCCGAAGCGCATGATGTCGGGCGCGCGAAAATCGCCGATGATGCCGCGGGCAACCAGCGCCTGCATGGCGGCGTAGCCTTCGCCAAACCGGAACGAGACCTGGCTGCCGCGAGCATACGGATCGCGCGGACTGGCAAGTTCCACATCCTTGCAAGCCGCTTCGACTTCCGAAATGAACTGCTCGCTCAACTCGATCGAGCGGTTGCGAAGCTCGGTCATATCGACGCCATCGAACGCGTCCAGCGCCGCATCAAGCACCGCCATCTGAATGACCGGCGGTGTGCCGACACGCATCCGGCTGATGCCCTCGCCGGGACGGTAATCGAAATCGAAGGCAAACGGCGCCTGGTGGCCGAGCCACCCCGAGAGCGCTGGCCGCACCTGATCAATAAGGTCGGGGCGAACATGAATGAACCCCGGCGAACCCGGTCCGCCGTTGAGATACTTGTAGGTACAGCCGACAGCGATGTCTGCATTGCATCCGGTCAGATCGACCGGCACCGCACCTGCCGAATGTGCCAGATCCCAGATCATGACCGCACCGGCCTTGTGGGCCGTTTCGGTAATGGCCTTCATGTCGTGCACACGGCCAGTACGGTAATCGACATGGGTCAGCATAACCGCGGCAACATCGTCGGTGATATTCCCTGCCACTGCTTCCGGATCAACGACCTTGAGTTGGTATCCCTGCCCCAGGCTCCTGAGCAGTCCATCCGCCATGTAGAGATCGCTGGGAAAATTACCATTGTCAGACAGCACGATCCTGCGACCGGGCCGCATCTCAATTGCCGAAGCAACCGCCTGGTAGACCTTGATCGACAACGTGTCGCCAACCACGGTGCTGCCGGCGGGTGCACCGATGAGCCGACCGATCCGGTCACCCAGCCGGCCCGGAAGATCCATCCATTTGGCATCGTTCCATCCGGTGATCAGCATCGGACCCCATTCGTCCGCCATCGTCCGTCTGGCGCGTTCGACTGCCGCCTTGGGCAGCGGACCGAGCGAATTGCCATCAAGATAGGTAACCCCGTCCGGCAAATCGAACATGTCCCGCCGTGTCTGAAATGACGTCATGAGCTCACGTTTCCTTTGGCGACTTGCCGATTTCCGCTGTCGCCTCGATCTCGACGAGCGCCTCGTCCTCGATCAGGTCCGCAACGACGATCACCGACATCGAGGGAAAATGCCGGCCCATGACCTTGCGATAAGCGGCGCCGACTTCCCTCTGACGGGCCACATATTCCTTCTTGTCGGTGATGAACCAGGTCAACCGGACAATGTCGGAGACCTCGCCGCCGGCCGCGTGGACGATAGCCACAATGTTGCTGAGCGTCTGTTCCAGTTGGCCGACAAAATCCTTGTGCTCGAATACCTGATCCTTGTTCCAGCCGATTTGGCCGCCGGTGTAAAGCCGCTGGCCATCGACCAGCATTCCATTTGCATAGCCCTTCGGCTTCTCCCAATCCGGCGGATTGACTGCTTCGATCATGATCATGTGTCCTTGCATAGTATCTCGATGAGGGGCTGTGGCCTGCGGTATCGCCGTTCAGGCGGCATCGTCGGGGCGCAGGCGAAACCGTTGTATCTTGCCGGTCTGGGTCTTGGGCAAAGTCTCGGTGAAGACAATGGACCGGGGGTATTTGTAGGGGGCGATGACCTGTTTGACATGGTCCTGCAGCAGCTTGGTCATGAGAGCGTCGCCCACTGCGCCGGCCTTGAGCACCACATGCGCCTGGACGATCTGGCCCCTTGCCTCATCGGCGACCCCGACCACCGCGCATTCGGCGACATCGGCATGGGTCAGAAGCGCTGCCTCGACCTCCGGACCGGCTATGTTGTAGCCCGCCGAGAGGATCATGTCGTCGCTGCGCGCGGCGAAATGGAAAAACCCATCCTCGTCCTGGGTGAAGGAATCACCCGTCAGGTTCCAGCCGTTGCGCACATATTTTTGCTGCTGTTCAGAATCCGCCAGATAACGGCATCCTGTCGGCCCGCGTACCGCCAGACGACCGACCTGGCCGCGCGGCAACTCGTTCATGTTTTCATCCACGATCCGCGCCTCATAACTTGTCACCGGCAATCCGGTGCAGGCAGGTTGCGAATTCTCGAACCGGTTGGAAATGAAGATATGCAACATTTCGGTGGCGCCGATGCCATCAAGCATCGGCTTGCCGGTCTTTTTCATCCATTGATCATAGACCGGGCCCGGCAATGTTTCGCCGGCCGACACCGCCGCGCGCAGCGATGAAAGGTCCGCCCCCTCCTCCATCGCCGCCAGCATGGCGCGATACGCTGTCGGTGCGGTGAAGCAGACCGTCGCCCTGTGCTGCTGGATGATCTCGACCATGTTGGCGGGCGTCGCCTGTTCGAGCAGGGCCGCGGCTGCGCCAAAGCGCAACGGAAACACCGCCAGTCCGCCCAGACCGAAAGTGAAGGCCAGCGGCGGCGAGCCGATGAACACATCATCCGGCGTCACGCCCAGAACTTCCCTGGCATAGCCATCGGCGATGATCAGCATGTCGCGATGGAAATGCATCGTCGCCTTCGGCATTCCCGTGGTGCCCGAGGTAAAGCCCAGCAGCGCGACATCGTCACGTCCGGTTTTCACACTCTCGAACCGCACCGGCTTGGACAACGCCAGCCGGTCGAGTTCCGCGTCGTGATTGGCGGTGCCGTCAAAACCGATGACCTTGTCCAGGAACCGGCTTTCCTTGGCGCACGCAATCATCTCCTCCATCAGCCGCGTGTCGCACAGCGCCAGCGTGATCTCGGCCTTGTCGACGATCTTGCCGAGTTCGATCGCGCGCAACATCGGCATGGTGTTGACCACCACCGCGCCCGCCTTCGTCGCCGCCAGCCAGACCGCCACCATCGCCGGATTGTTGGCCGAGCGAACCAGGATACGGTTGCCTGGCCTGACGCCGTAATCATCGACCAGCACATGGGCGATGCGGTTGGTCCAGTCGGTCAGTTCCTTGTAGGTCCTGATCCGGCCATTGCCGATCAGCGCCGTGTGGTCGCCAAAGCCTTTTGCGACCATCGCATCGGTCAGCTCGTAACCACAATTGAGCCATTCGGGATAGTCAAACCCCTCAAGCAGCAAATCCGGCCATTGCTCGGCCGGCGGCAGGTTGTCTCGCGTGAATGTGTCGATATGGCCCGATGGTCCCAGCACTTCACTCTCCTGTGGAATTTGCCAATGTCTGCCGTGCGATCACGACTTTCTGGACGTCTGACGCGCCCTCGTAAATTCTCAGCGCCCGGATTTCGCGGTACAGGCTTTCAACGATATGGCCCTTGCGCACGCCGTCGCCGCCATGAAGCTGCACCGCCTTGTCGATCACGTCCTGTGCATGGTCTGTGGCATAGAGCTTGGCCATCGCCGCCTCGCGGCTGACCCGGGGGGCGCCCTGATCCTTGAGCCAGGCCGCCCGGTAGACCAGCAGCGCCGAGGCATCGACGTCCAGCGCCATGTCGGCGATGTGGCCTTGAACCATCTGCAATTCGCTCATTGGCGCGCCGAACAATTGGCGCTCGCGGACCCGCTTCAGGCTCTCGTCAAGCGCTCTACGGGCAAAGCCAAGCGCTGCGGCGGCAACAGTCGAGCGGAACACGTCAAGCACCGACATGGCGATGCGGAAACCCTCTCCCGGATTGCCGATCATCGCCGAGGCCGGGACCCTGCAGCCTGAAAATTCGAGCCGGGCCAGCGGGTGCGGCGCGACCACCTCCAGCCGCTCGGCGATTTCGAGACCAGACGTGTCAGCCGGCACGATGAACACCGAGAGCCCCTTGGCGCCCGGTGCTTCGCCGGTGCGGGCGAAAACCGTGTAGACATCGGCAATGCCACCATTGGAAATCCAGGTCTTCTCACCATCGAGAATGTAATCATTGCCGTCCCGGGTGGCGGTCATCGCCATATTGGCGACATCCGAGCCCGATGCCGGCTCCGACAGCGCGAAAGCCGCCAAGGCCATGCCCGCGCGTGTCTGGGTGAGCCATCGCGACTTCTGCTCCGCAGTCCCGAACAGCGAGATGGCGCCGGTTCCAAGCCCCTGCATGGCAAAGGCGAAATCCGCAAGACCGTCATGCCGCGCAAGCGTCTCACGCAGGATGCACAGACTTCTCACATCAATACGCGAACCCACATCGGCCGGATCAACCGCGCTCAACCGCAACCAGCCGGCCTCGCCAAGCGCCCTGACCAGCGCCTTGCAAGTTTCGTCGATATTGGAATGATCGACATCGGCAAGCTCGGAGTTCGCCCACTGATCGACGCGATCGGCCAGGGCGCGGTGCACGTCATCGAAAAACGGCCATTGAAGGAAACTGCGATCAGACATCAATCGCCCTCGAACACGGGTTTCTGTTTGGCGGCAAAAGCTTCATAGGCGCGGCGGAAATCCTGGGTCTGCATGCAGATCGCCTGCGCCTGGGCCTCGGCCTCGATCGCCTGTTCGATGCCCATGTTCCATTCCTGCGCCAGCATGGTCTTGGTCATCATGTTGGCGAAAGTCGGCCCGTCGGCGATGCGTCTGGCCAGTTTGCGGGCTTCGTCATCGATCTCAGCGGCGGCGATGACCCTGTTGTAAAACCCCCAGCGCTCGCCTTCCTCCGCACTCATCGACCGGCCGGTATAGAGCAGGTCCGCCGCCCTTCCCTGGCCGATGATCCGCGGCAGGATGGCGCAAGCCCCCATGTCGCAGCCGGCCAGGCCAACCCGGTTGAACAGGAATGCGGTCTTGGCTTCGGGTGTCGCGATGCGCAAGTCGCTGCACATCGCGATGATCGCTCCCGCCCCGGCACAGACGCCATCAACCGCAGCAATCACCGGCTTGCCGCAGCCGACAATCGCCTTGACCAGATCGCCGGTCATCCGGGTGAATTCGAGAAGCCCCTTCATGTCCTTGTCGATCAGCGGCCCGATGATCTCGAACACATCGCCGCCCGAGCAGAAATTGCCGCCATTGGAGCCGAAAATCACCACCTTGACGTCGTCCCGGTAAACCAGACCGCGGAACCAGTCGCGCAATTCGGCGTAGCTTTCAAAGGTGAGCGGGTTTTTTCTCTCCGGCCGGTCCAGCGAGACTTCGGCCACACCATCGGTCAGGCTCAAACGAAAATTCCTGGGAGCGTCGGTCGCCATCGGGTCAGGCCTCCTTCTTCTTGCTTTTGCTCGCAATGCGCTCGAGCTGATTCATCATGCCCTGGGCATCGCCCAGGTCGATTTCGGCAAGCAAAGTGTCGATCCAGACTTCGTGACTGGCCGCCATCAGGGCAAATTGCTCACGCCCTGCATTGGTCAGCCGCACGGTGGTGGCGCGACGGTCATTGTCGACCGGTATCCGCACCAGAATTCCGTCATCCACCAGCCGGTCGACAATACCGGTCACATTGCCATTGGAGACCCGAAGCACGCTCGACAACTCACTCATCTTCAGTCCGGGTTCAGCCCGGTAGAGCGCCGCCATCACATCAAACCGCGGCAGGGTCGTGTCGAATGTGACGCGGAGGTTTTCGCGCAGTTCACCTTCGACATGCTTGGTGGCCTTCAACAGTTTCAGCCACAATCTCAGCCGCGCCTTGGATGCCGCCGGATCCATCCCGCCCTTGACGGTTTCGGCAGGTTCCGCCGCTTCAGGTTTGTTCATGTTTCCCCTCCCGACAACGATATCGCCTGCCCGGTTACCGAAGCCGCGGCATCGCTGCATAGCCAGATCACCGTTTCCGCAATTTCTTCCGGCAGAATGAACCGCCCTTGCGGATTGACATCGCGAAGCGAGGCTTCCGCTTCGGCCCGCGACCGTCCTGTCTTTTCCACGATGGTATCGATGGACCGGTGCAGCATCGGCGTATCCGTGAAGCCCGGACATATAGCATTGACCGTCACCCCTGTCTTGGCCAGCTCCTGCGCCAGACTGCGGACCAGTCCGACAACCCCGTGCTTGGCTGCGCAATAGGCGCTGACATAGCTGTAGCCCTTCAGACCCGCCGTCGATGCAATCGCGATCAACCGCCCAGGATGCTTAGGATTCATTTTGGCAAAACTGGCCTGAAACGTGTTGAATACACCGGTCAAATTGACATCCAGCGCCGAGCGGAACATGTCCTCGTCCATGCGCAGGAACGGCGCGCTCTGGGCCGACCCGGCATTGGCGATGACAAGCGTCGGCGCGCCGTTTTTCTCCACCGCCCGTGAAATCGCCGCGTCCAGTTCCGGCCGCTCCGTCACATCCGCTGATACGGCAAAGATCCGGTCGCTTGTGTCGGTCAGGGCTTGCAATGGCGCCAGACGACGGCCGATCGCCGTCACCTTCGCGCCCCTTGCCGCGAGCGCCAGCGCAATGGCTTCTCCGGCGCCCGAACCGGCGCCGGTGACAATCGCATGATGCCCCATCATCTCCGCCATGCTCACACCTTGCCGGGCATTGTGTCGGCCCGCTCCGCCAGACGCCACATCTGGTCGCGACCAGGCAGATAGGGATCAGGCCATGTTTCGTCGTGATCACCCAGCGCACTCGCCGCATGCAAGGTCCAATAGGGGTTTGCCAGATGCGGACGGGCAAGACAGACCAGATCGGCGCGGCCCGCCATCAGGATCGAGTTGACGTGATCGGGTTCGAAGATATTGCCCACCGCCATCGTCGCCATATGCGCCTCGTTGCGAATCCGGTCGGCGAACGGCGTCTGGAACATGCGTCCATAGACCGGCTGGGCCTGCTTTGACGTCTGTCCGGCCGACACATCGCAGATATCGACACCGGCTTGCTTGAGCATACGGGCGATTTCCACCGCCTCCTGTGGCGTAACACCCTCGTCGCCAACCCAGTCATTGGCCGAGATCCTGACCGAGACCGGCTTGTGCCGGGGCCAGACCTCGCGCACGGCGTGATAGACTTCCAGCGGGTAGCGCATGCGGTTTTCAAGGCTGCCGCCATATTCGTCACCGCGCCGGTTGGTCAGCGGGGTGATGAAGGAGGACAGCAGATAGCCGTGCGCCATATGCAGCTCAATCATGTCGAACCCGGCGCGATCAGCCATTTCCGCAGCGGCAACGAACTGGTCGCGCACCAGATCCATCTCGGCACGATCCATCGCCTTCGGGCTCTGGTTGGCGGAAGACCAGGCCACGTCGGACGCCGACAGGATTGGCCAGTTGCCATCCTTGAGCGGGGCATCCATGGTCTCCCAGCCAAGCTGGGTCGACCCCTTTGCGCCGGAATGGCCGATCTGCATGCAGATTTTCGCGGCACTTTCCGAGTGAATGAAATCCGCGATCCGCTTCCATGCCACCTCATGCTCGGGCGCATAAAGGCCCGGGCAGCCTGGCGTGATCCGGCCTTCCGGCGAAACGCAGGTCATCTCGGTATAGACCAGACCGGCGCCCCCCTTGGCGCGCTCGCCGTAGTGGACCAGATGCCAATCGGTCGGACAGCCTTCAACGGCCTTGTACTGCGCCATCGGCGACACCACGACCCGGTTCTTGAGCTTCATGTCACGCAATTTGTAGGGCGCGAACATCGGCCTCCGCACAGGTGCGTCTTCGGGGACGCCGGCCTGGGTCTGGAACCAGCGTTCGGCTCCCTCAAGCCACTCGGGATCGCGCAGCCGCAGGTTCTCGTGGCTGATACGTTGCGAGCGGGTGAGCAGCGAATAATTGAATTGCACCGGGTCGAGATCGAGATACCGCTCGACCTCCTCGAACCATTCCAGGCTGTTGCGCGCCGCCGACTGCAGCCTGAGCACCTCAAGCCGGCGCTCCTCCTCGTATTTGTCGAAAGCCTTCTGCATGGTCGGTTCGGAATGCAGGTAATTCGCCAGGGCAATCGCGCTTTCGAGCGCAAGCTTGCTGCCCGAACCGATGGAAAAGTGCGCAGTGGCGGCGGCATCACCCATCAGGACAATATTCTCGCAGCTCCAGCGTTCGCACAAAACCCGCGGGAATTTGATCCAGGCGGAGCCGCGGATGTGATTGGCATTGGTCATCAGGCTGTGACCGCCCAGATGATCGGCGAAGATCTTTTCGCAGGTCGCAATGCTTTCCTGCTGGCTCATTTCGCCAAAGCCATAGGCGTCAAAGGTTGCCTCTGTGCACTCGACAATGAACGTCGCCGTTTCATCGTCGAACTGGTAGGCGTGAGCCCAAATCCAGCCCTTGTCCGTCTCCTCGAAAATGAAGGTGAAGGCATCATCGAATTTCTGGCGCGTACCAAGCCAGACGAACTGGCATTTACGCACATCGATTTCGGGCTTGAACTTGTCGGCGAATTCCGTGCGCGTAAGCGAATTCAGGCCGTCCGACGCCACCACCAGGTCGAAGTCCCTGGCATACTGTGCCGCACTGTCGACATTGGTTTCAAAGCGCAACTCAACGCCAAGCTCCCTCGCCCTTGCCTGAAGCAGCAGCAGCAGATTCTTGCGGCCGATCCCACAGAACCCGTGCCCGCTCGAAACGGTCTTGGTGCCCTTCAGATGGACGGCAATATCGTCCCAATAGGCGAAGTGAGCCCGTATGGCTTCCGCACTTTTCGCGTCGTTTTCCGCCAGATTGTCGAGCGTCTCGTCGGAGAGAACCACGCCCCAGCCAAAAGTGTCATCGGGCTTGTTGCGTTCGATCACCACAACATCATGAGACGGATCGCGCAGTTTCATCGAGATCGCGAAATAGAGGCCAGCCGGACCACCCCCGAGACAAGCTACCTTCATGTTCCGCACCTCCAGTCCGATTGCCGTTAAACCGGATCATATGCCCGCCAGATGATATTTCAAGCCTAAAATGTTTATGTCGCAATAATATCCGGGGGCAGACCCGTTTGTTCCGCTCGGTGACATCAGGGTCGGATCAGGCAGCGCCCCGGCTGATCGCAACGAGCGCTTCCGCCAGCCGGTCGACACCGCCCGGGGTGGTTATGAACCCCGGAGAACAGCGCAGCAGCGATCCCCTTGCATCGGCAAACACCGACCGGGACCGCAGATCTTCAAGAACTGTCTGGGGGTCGATACTGTCGGGCAGCTTCATCATCACGCTGCCGCCGCGCTCAGCCGGGTCGCGAGGCGACGCCAGTTCGAAGCCCGCCTCATCGGCGGCTGCGATGATCACGTCGCAAAGCGCGCGGTTGGTCTCAAGCTGCGTGCTCCAATCCTGCCGCGCATGCCATTCCAGTGCCGGCACCGAAGCCGCGCAGGCCATCACCGACGGCGTGCCGTTGTCGAACCGGCGAATATCGGGTGCGTAGGAAAACGCATTGATATCCCAGGAGAAGATGTTGTCCTGACTGAACCAGCCGCGCAGGCCCGGACGACAGCGGGCAATCACATCGGGCATCACCTGCAGGATGCCGCCGCCGGGCGACCCGCACATCCATTTGAGACTCGTTGACACCGCAAAATCGGCACCCACTGCGAGACAGTCATAGTCGATCAGCCCCGCTGCCTGGGTGATATCCACGCCGATCACCGAGCCCTGTTGGCGCCCATGCGCCATGAGACTGGCAAGATCGCACCGGTGCGACGAGGTGGAACTCACCCAGGTCAGCAGCGCAAGCCCGACCTCCGGCCCCCAGGCGGAAATGACATCCTCGTCCTCGACCCAGTTCGCACCTTCGCGCAGCGGCACCGTGCGCAGTTCGAACCCGTATTGCTCCGACATGCCGGTCAACAGGAAATGCAGGCTCGGGAAACAATCCCCGGCAACCAGCACCACCCTGCCCTCGAGTTCGTCACTGGGCAGAGCCATGATCATCGCCGCCAATGCCGATGTCACGTTCTCCGTCGTCGTCAACGAGGCCGATGGCGCTTTCAGCAACTGGCTCCACAGCTCGATGAACCTTTGCCTTTGACCGAGCGCATAGCCCCATTGCTCATCATTGCTTGCCCCCCAGCAGTCCGCAAACGCCGTCAGTGCTTTGGCCATGTCTTTGGCTTTGCCGGGATATTGCCCGATCGAATGATAGAGCAGATAACCCGAACCATCCGTGTCTGCATGGTCAGAAGTAGCGGTCATTCCTGCCTCCCCGGCTTGCGTGGGATCGCGGCAAGTCCTGCCGCGATCTGTCTCGGTCCATGGTTCTACCAGCCTGCCTGCTGCGGATCAGGCAATGGAATCGCATCGAGCAATTCCCGTGTGTAAGCCGCCTGAGGCGCTGCAAACAACTGGTCGGCCTCGGCGTATTCGACGACGTTTCCGCGCTGCAGGACCATGACATGATCGCACAGCCTGCGGATCACAGAAAGATCATGGCTGATGAATGCCAGTGTCAGGCCCAGTTGCTTGACCAGGTCGGCGAGCACGTTGAGCACCTGAGCCTGCGAGGACACATCAAGACCCGAGACAATCTCGTCGGCCAGAATGAATTCGGGTTTCAGCGCAATCGCCCGGGCAATACCGACGCGTTGCCGCTGTCCACCGGAGAGTTCATGCGGATAGCGGCTGCGGAAATGGCGCGGAAGCCCGACGTGGTCAAGCGCGTCGTCTATGCGGCCGTCAATCCTGTCAAAGCCGTGCAACTGCATCGGATCCGCAATGATCGCGCCGACGCGTCTGCGCGGATTGAGCGAAGACATCGGGTCCTGGAAAATCATCTGCATGCGCCGCCGGATCGGCCGAAGCGCGGTCTCGTCAAGGTGGGTGATGTCCTGGCCGTCGAACAGGATGGTTCCGGCAGTCGGCTCGATCAGCCGCAGCAGTGCTCGTCCAAGCGTTGATTTGCCAGATCCGGATCCGCCGACAATGCCAAGCACAGACCCGCGTCTGATATCGAGATCGATGCCGTTGAGGATCGGGATCAGCGGAGCCCGGCCGAACACCGGCTTGGCCGCCATGTCCGGCAGCGCCACCTCCAGGGATCTGGCGGAAAACAGGATCTCGTCCGCCATCGCCAACTTATCCGCCATGATGCCACTCCCGGTCAGCCGCCAGCACCTCGGCAGCCGCCGCCTCGATCACCGTATCATCGACCGGCAGCAGCGATGCGTCCGGATCGGTGTATTTTGGCGTGGCCGCCAGCAACGCCCGCGAATAGGCATGCTTCGGCCCGTTGAAGAAGTCCGCGACACTGGAGTTCTCGACGATCTTGCCGCCATAGAGCACCGACAGACGCTGGCAGACTTTCGAGACGACACCGAGGTCGTGGGTTACGAACACCATCGCGGTGGCATGCCGCGCCTGCAGGTCCCGGATCAGCCGCAGGATCTGCTTTTGCACGGTGACATCAAGCGCCGTCGTCGGCTCATCGGCGACAACCAGCTTGGGATTGGCCGCGAAGGCCGAGGCGATCAGCACGCGCTGGCGCATGCCGCCCGACAATTCATGCGGATAGCTGCCCATCACCCGTTCCGGATTGTCAATATGGACCTCGTTGAGCAGTTCGAGTGCCCTCACCCGCGCGTCCGCCTTGGTCCAGCCCAGAATATCGACCAGCCGGTTGGTGATCTGCGGCTCGATCCGCCGCGACGGATTGAGCGCCGTCAGCGGATCCTGCGGGATCAGCGCCGCCGTGGCGCCGATCAGCCGCCGCCGGTCGGCGGGCTTCATCTTCTCCAGATCCTGCCCATCAAGCACGATCTCGCCTTGCACGATCTCGATGGCCGACGGCAATATCCCGAGAATCGCCTTGCCGATCATGCTTTTGCCGGCGCCACTTTCGCCGACCAGGCCCAGCACGTCGCCGGTATCGATGGAAAACGACACCGAACGCAACACGCGCTGCTCATAGCCATGAAGTGCTGCGGAAAGATTGTTGACGGTCAGAAACGCACTCATCGCAACACCGGATCAAATCGGTCCTTGAGCCCTTCGCCAAACTGGCTGAAGGACAGGACGGTCAGGAACAATACGGCCAGCGGAAACGCCAGCACCCACCAGGCCTGATGGATCGAGGTCCGGCCCTCGGCGATCATGCCACCCCAGGTGGGCGCATCGGTGGAGATCGACAGGTTCACAAACGAAAGGATCGCCTCGACGATGACGGCAATGCCCATTTCCAGCGTCAGCAGCGCCACGATGGTCGGCAGCACATTGGGCAGGATTTCCCGCCAGAGAATATCGCGCCGCGGTCTGCCGGCGACAACGGCGCTCGAGACATAATCCATCGCCGACTGGTTCATCGCCTCGGCGCGGACCACACGGCAGAACCGGGTCCAGTCGATCACCACGATGGCGATGATGATCGAGGTCAGCCCGGTGCCCAGCACCGCAATCAGCAGGATGGCAAACAGCACCGGCGGAAACGCCATCCAGATCTCGACCAGTCGCGAGATCACGACATCGACCCAGCCGCGCATGTAGCCTGCAAGCAACCCCAGGGTAGATCCGACAAGCGCGGTTGCTAGCCCCGCGACAAGCGCCACGGAGAAGGCAATCCGCGCGCCATGCAGGATACGCGAGAGCACGTCCCGGCCAAGACTATCGGTGCCGAGCAGATAGGCGGTATCCGACCCTGCCTGCCAGAACGGCGGCAGGCGGCCGGCGAACAGGTCCTGCGCCAGCGGATCATGCGGGCTGAGTAACGGCGCAAACAGCGCCAGCACCGCCATGATGCCGAGCCAGAGACCCGACAGCCACAATCGCGCGCCCAGACGCCGTTTCACACTGCCGCGGCCATCAAGCATGACGCAACCTCGGATTCAGCAGCGCATAGGTCATGTCGACAACCAGATTGATGATGGTGAACAGCAGCGCAAAGACAATCACGATGCCCTGAATGAGAGGCAGGTCGCGGTTGATCACCGCGTCAATCGCCATGTTGCCGAGCCCCTCATAGGAGAACAACCGCTCGATGATCACCGTGCCCCCGATCAGGAAGGTGAACTGCACGCCAATCAGCGTCAGCGTCGGCAACACCGCATTGGGCAAGGCCTCCGACAGGATCACATGGTTTTCACTGTAACCCTTGGTGCGCGACAGCGTCACATAATCAAGGTGCATGGTTTCCTTCAGCGACTGTTTGAGCAACTGGCTGATGATCGCCGCCAGCGGAATGGCCAGCGCCAGAGCGGGCATGAACATGTGCTTGAGCAAATCCCACCACAGATCGAACCTGAGCCGCACCACACTTTCGAACACATAGAATTGAGTGACAAACGGCAGATCGAGCGACGGCGAAATCCGGCCTGAAATATGAAACACCGGCATCAACACACCAAACAGCACGATCAGGATCAGGGCCCAGAGGAAATCCGGAATCGAAAGCCCCACGCCGTTGGCAACGTCGACGGCGGTTTCGGTCCGGGTCTCGCGGTGCCTGACCCCCGTCAGCGCCAGTGCGCCGCCGACCACCACGGCAATCACCAGGGCAAAGATCGCCAGTTCCAACGTCGCCGGCAGGCGTCCCAGAACCAGCGGCATGACCGGCTGGCGCAACGAAATGGAGGTGCCGAAATCACCGTGAAGGACACCGCCCAACCAAATCCAGAATTGCTCGATGATCGTTTTGTCGAGCCCGTAAAGCGCAGTCAGCCGCGCCACATCCTCGTCGGTGGCGCCGGGCGGCAGCATCATCGCAATCGGGTTTCCGGGAACAACCCGAATGACAAAAAACACCACGACCGCCGCCCCGATCAGGGTGACCGACATGGTCGTCAGGCGAAGCAGGATCGCGCGCAACAATTTCAATACAACATGTCCTGGAAAGGGGACCGCCGCGTAAACGCAACGGTCCCGTTCATTCGCGTAAAGCTTACGAAGTCCGCTTCATCAGATGCGGCAGCAGCGCGCCCGAAGCATGTGGCGTGACCGACACACCGGGTGCATGCAGGATCGGCTGGACATACTGCAGGAGCGGGATCACCAGCGCATTGTCGGCAATGTACTTGTCGACCGCCTTCCAGCCCATAATCCGCTTGTCTTCATCGGCCTCGCCCCAGAGCGGTCCGATCATGTCGATGAGATCCTGACCATCCCACACCGAATGCGGCGACGGACCGAACATGGCAAAGCCGGTCGAAGTCGTCGGATCGCCAACCGAGTTGCCCCAGTTGTAGAACGCCGCCGGCGCCAACTGGTCAGCAGCACGCAGCTCATAATGCTTGGCGATCTCGTAGACCTCGATCTCCGCCTCGATACCGATCTTGCGCCACAGACCGACAATCGCCTGGACCATTTCATAATCCTTCGGCTTGAAGCCGCGTGTCGTCTGGATCTTGAACTTCACCGGGTTCTCCGGCGAATAGCCGGAAGCTGCGAGAAGTTCCTTGGCCTTTTCGGGATCGTAGGGAACCCTGATCGAGGGATCGAAGGCAATGTATTGGGGCGTCTGCAGCGTATCGATGGCAACGCCGTAGCCCGACAGCAGCCGGTCGATGATCAACTGCTTGTCGATCGACATGGCCGCAGCCATGCGCACGTTCGGATCCAGCATCACATCGATGTCGTTGAGGAAGATCATGCCGATATCGGAAATCGGCGCGGCGGTGCCGGCGATGCTGTTGCCGCCTTTGAGCCGGTCGTATTCCTCGTAGGGCATTTCCAGCGTGACGTGGGCATTGCCGGATTCGATCTCGGCAACACGCGAGGCAGCGTCGGTGACGAACTTGATGGTCACGGTTTCAAAGTCAGGCTTGCCGCCCCAGTAGTTCGGGTTGGCCTTCAGCCGCACGAACGCGTTGCGTTCGAACTTGTCGACCATATAGGGGCCGGTGCCGATCGGAGCAGCTTCGAACCCGTCCGCGCCAACCTTTTCATAATACGCCTTGGGCAGCACGTAGCCGGTCAGAAAGTACATCCACTTGAAGATGGTCGGCTCGAACCGGGCAACATCGGCGGTGACCACATTGCCTTCGGCCTTGATGTTGGCCAGCGTCGACCAGACGAACTGGATCGGATTGCCGGTTGCCTCGTCGGCGGCGCGGCGCAGCGACCAGGCCACATCTTCGGCGGTAAATGGCGATCCGTCATGCCAGGTCACGCCTTCGCGAACCGTCATCATGATCTTGGTCTTGTCATCGTTCCAGCCCCATTCGGTGAGCAGTCCCGGCGCCGGCGACAGGTCGGGTTTCTGCAGGATGAACTGGTCGAACACCGACTGGTAGATCCCCTGGATTGTCGGATTGACCGCCGACGGGCCCACCGTCGGATCCCATGACGGCAAGTTGACATTGTAGGCGATCACAAGTTCATCGATAGCTTGGGCAAGCGACGGACCGGCAAAGGCGCTGATCGCCATTGCCGCCGCCGTGCCCTTGAGCACCGTGCGACGCGAAATCTGTTTCATGCTGTTCTCCCTGCTTTTTTGCTTCATTTCCCGCCCAGTTTCTGGGCGAGCATAAATCCTGCCCCCGCTCCGGTGCCCGCACCCGGCCAGACGCTGGCGCCGGTGAGATGCAAACCGTCAACAGGGGTCTTTCCCGTGGCATGACCGAAGGCCGGACGGAACAGGAAATTCTGTGAAAGGTGATGACTGCCCGCCACCTGGTCGCCGCCAACCAGGTTGGGGTTGTCGGCTTCCAGGTCGAGTGGCGAGACAACCGCGCGGCTGATGATCTTCGCCTTCAGGCCCGGCGCATGCCGTTCGATCATGTCGAGCGCGCGATCCGCATAGATTTCCTTGACAACGGCCCAATCGGTTTCCGTGATCTTGCCGGCCGCATCGCCGCGGATTTCGCCCGGCACCATGCGTACCTGAACCCACAGCACGTGTTTGCCTTCCGGCGCCCGGCTCGGATCAACCGTGGTCGGCTGGCCCACCACAAGCACCGGCTCGTCGGGCAACAGGCCGGCCACCGCCTGCTGGTAGGTGCGGGCCATCTGGTCAAGCGACGGCGCGATATGCACATAGGCGAATGTCTTGAGCTCTTCGCTGGCCGACCAGTCCGGCAGCCCGTCGAGCGCCAGATGGATCATCATGGTACCCGGCGCATGGGTGAATTTGGCCATCTTGGTGTCAAACACCGCATCACCGGATGCGCCATCGAGCAGCTTCATCAGCCCCTCCGGCGCGACATTGGCGATCACAGTGCGGCTCGCCTTGATCTGTGAGCCGTCCTCGAGTTCGACGCCGCTCGCCTTGCCGCCAGTGCGCAACACCCGGGTAACCCGTTTGCCGCAATGAACCTCGCCGCCGCTGGATTGGATTTTCGACAGCAGCGCTCGCGTCACCGTGTCCGCGCCACCCTTGCCGATGACCATCCCGAAGTTCTGGTTGGCCATGGCTTCAAGATAGGGAAACACTGCGCCGCCGGCCATGTCGGGTGCGAAATCCAGATGCATGCCCCAGGCCGCCATGGTCGCACGCACGTGATCGGATTCAAATGTTTCTGTCAGCCACTTGCGCGGCGAAGACAGCAGCAGCCGGGCCAGACCGGCGGTCCACGAAAACCCCTTGCGGAACAGCGCCTTTGCCAGAATCTTGCCTTGTATATGCATTTGCATAGGATTTCCCAGCAACGCAAAGACATACTCCGCCGTGCCGGGAAACTCCTCGCACAACTTGTCCCAAGCCTTCGCATCGTTCTCGGAAAACCCGGCAATACGGGTGCGGGATTCGCCTGTCCCGGTGCTCACGCCCAGCCACTTGCCATCTTCAAACACACTGGCGAAACAATGAGATGCCGGAGCAAACTCCAGGCCGCGACCGATCAGGTCCTCACCATGGGCTTTGAAAAACCCCGATCCGGCGAACAGGCTCAGATTCATCGCTGCCCAGTCGTGACGAAACCCCGGCTCGGTCAACTCGAGCGTCTTGACCGCGCCGCCAGCTGTGTTGGCCTGTTCAAACACGCCGACGCGCCAGCCCTTGGCGCCCAGATGCACGGCACAGGCCAGACTGTTGATGCCGGCGCCAACTATTATCGCGTCATATTCCTGCGGCGCTTCGACACTTCCCCGTTCGAGATTTATAATTGCAAATGCATATTATTCTGTCTAGCATCTATTTCTTGCAAACGCGCATCGCATCATTCGGGACCAAACCCGAAGCCACGAACACGCCTGTCAGGGGAGAGACACATGAACGCCGCCGAAACTCTAGGTAATCTCGCTGGAATGCTGCTTGAGGGAAAAGTCGAGGTTGTCGACCTGTCTGGTTCGCTCGGCCCGGATACGCCGCTTCTCAAGCTGCCGCCGGAACTGGCCAAGGACACGCCCAAGATCGAAGTCCACAAGATTTCCGAATACGACAATGACGGTCCGTTCTGGGCCTGGAACTGGCTCAAGATCGGCGAGCATTCGGGAACCCACTTCGATGCGCCACACCACTGGATCACCGGCAAGGATTATTCCGACGGCTATACGGATTCGATCCCGCCGCAGAATTTCGTGGCCCCGGTCAATGTGATCGATTGCTCCGCCGAGGTCGCCAAGAACCCGGACTTCCTGCTCGACGCTGCCGGCGTCAAGGCCTGGGAAGCCAAGCATGGCGAGATCAAGGCCGGCGAATGGGTGGTCATGCGAACTGATTGGGATGCGCGCGCCAATGACGAAGACGCCTATCTCAATGCCGATGAAACCGGCCCGCATTCGCCCGGACCGACCGTCGACTGCATTCAGTATGTGCTCTCCAAGGGCGCCATCGGCTGGGGTACCCAGTGCATCGGAACCGACGCCGGCCAGGCCGGCGGCATGGAGCCGCCCTTCCCTGCCCATAACCTGCTGCATGCGGCCAACAAATACGGCCTCGCCTCGCTGGCCAATCTGAACAAGCTGCCGCCCAAGGGCGCCGTGCTGATCGCCGCGCCCTTGAAGCTGGTCAAGGGCACGGGAAGCCCGGTCCGCGCCATGGCTCTGGTCGCCCGAGGCTGATGCGGCCTCACGCCGGGAACTGGAACAATGGCGGACTTTGACCACATCATCGTGGGCAGCGGGATCAATGCTCTCGTTGCCGCGGCCTTGCTTTCCGCAAAGGGAAAGCAAGTGCTGGTGCTTGAGCGTGCGGACCGTTTCGGCGGCTGCATGCGCACCGGAGAAATCACCTTGCCCGGGTTTCACCACGATGTGATGGCGGCGACCTTCGTGCTGTTCCTGACATCCCCTGCCTATGCCGCGCTCGGATCCGATCTGGGCCGGCATGGCCTGGAGTTCTGCCATACACCGCACCCGACCGCGGTACTCCGACCGGACGGCTCCTCGCTGGTGCTGACCACCGACAGGGCCGCCAACGTTGCGAAATTCAACGCCATTGCCCCGGGCGACGGTGATCGTCATGGCGCAGATGTGGCGGCAATCGAAGCCGATGCGCCGTTCCTGTTCGCCCTTCTGGGCGGAGAATTGTGGAGTTGGCCGACAGCCAGATTGCTGGCAAGCCAGGCTTGGAAACGCGGCCTTCGCGGACTGACAGCCTGGATGGGCGAGGCCCTGCGCCCCACCCGCGCCTGGCTCGAAGCGAGCTACGCTTCCGAGCTGGTCCAGGCGCTCTGGGCCCCCTGGGCGCTTCATACCGGACTGACCACCGAATCCGCCTATGGCGCGCAGATGGGCAAGGTCATCGCCTTTGCGCTCGAGGCCGCCGGTGCTCCAGTGGTCAAGGGCGGCGCCAGCCAGGCGGTCAAGGCTTTCAAGGGCCTGATCGAGGAAAACGGCGGCGAACTGCGCGCCAATGCCGATGCGGACCAGATCCTGATTGTCAACGGCCGCGCCGCGGGCGTGCGTCTTGCCGACGGGACCGAGATCTCGGCCACCCACGTCATTTGTTCCGTCGCTCCGGGACAGCTTTACAACCGTCTGCTCCGGGACATCCCGAAACCACCTTCGGACAACCAAACCCGGGCGCTTCGGGAATTCCGCCATGGCCGCGGCAATTTCCAGCTGCATTATGCCATTGATGGCCCGATCCGCTGGAAAACTGACGGACTTGAGGAAGTGGCGCTGGTCCATCTGGCCGAAAGCATCGATTCCGTGTCGAAATCCTCGAACGAGGCCGAGCGCGGAATGTTGCCCGAGACCCCGACCATCTGTGTCGGCCAGCCGCACCGGCTCGATCCGACACGATGCCCCGAGGGCAAGTCCGTTCTCTGGCTGCAAATCCCCGATGCGCCGCGCACCCTCAAGGGCGACGCCGCCGGCATGATTCCGACAGATGGCGTATGGACCGATACGGTGCGCGAGGCTTTCGCCGACCGTATCGAGGCAATCCTTGCCAATCATATCGAGGATTTCGCGAACAGTGTTCTGGCGCGCAAGGCCTATTCGCCAGCGGATCTGGAAGCCATCAACATCAATCTCGTCGGCGGCGATCCCTATGGCGGATCCTGCGCTCTGGACCAATTCTTCATCTGGCGACCTTTCGCCGGCAGCCGCAACCAGGCGACGGCGATCGAAAACCTGCATCACATCGGCGCGTCGACGCATCCCGGCCCGGGACTCGGCGGCGGATCGGGCTACCTGTTGGCAAAGAGGTTGGGCGCATGAACGAAGTCAAAGCTGCATCCAGCGAAAAGACCGAGCCCTTGCCGCGGCTTGGCGAAATCGGCCTGTCGAATTTCGCCCCCTATCTGATGAACCGGCTGATGGGTCGTTACAACGCCGATCTCAGACGGGAGATGACCGGCCTCGGATTGACCACGCCGAAAATGCGCGCACTCGCGGTGCTTTCGGTGATCGACGCACTGCCAATCTCCGAACTCGCGGTTTACGCGGTGGTGGAACAATCCACATTGAGCCGCTCGCTGGAACAACTGACCTCGGACGGGTTAGTGCGGCGCGAACCCGACGCCAATGACAGCCGTGTCACCCGTATTGCCATCACCGACGCCGGACGCGCTGCTTTTGATCAGCTGTGGCCAACCATGGCGCGGATCTATTCACAAATGTTCAACGGCATTCCCGATGAGGAGCGCGCCGCCTTTGTCGAAACGCTCAGAAAAATGCTCCACAACATCAGAAAGCATGCCTTTTAATGACAGGAACCGCGAACCATGGCTGAACGCTCATTCGCCAAGGAAGTCCAGAAACTCAAGATCGGAGAAGGTGAAACCTTTTCCGGCGAAGGCATTCTGGCGCTGACGAAAGCGCTTCTGGAAGCAGGTGTCGGCTATGTCGGCGGTTACCAGGGCGCGCCGATCAGCCACCTGATGGACGTGCTGGCCGATGCGGAGGAAATTCTCACCGAGCTCGGTGTGCGCTACGAGGCCAATGCCTCGGAGGCCGCGGCTGCCGCGATGCTGGCGGCTTCGGTGCACTACCCGATCCGCGGCGCGGTCACTTTCAAGGGGCCGGTCGGCGTCAATGTCGCGTCCGACGCGCTGGCCAATCTGTCGTCGTCTGGCGTCACCGGCGGCGCGCTGGTCATTATCGGCGAGGATTACGGTGAAGGCTCCTCGATCATGCAGGAGCGCAGCCATGCCTTTGCGATGAAGTCGCAGATGTGGCTGCTCGACCCGCGACCCACCCTGCCCTCCATCGTTCAGTCGGTGCATCAGGGGTTTGAACTGTCGGAAGCCACCAATACGCCGGTGATGCTGATGGTCAGGATCCGCTCCTGCCATGTCACCGGCAGCTTCGAGGCCAGGGACAACAAGCGTCCGCCGTTTACCGTGAAAGACGCGCTGGCCAACCCGCGCAGCGATTACGCCCGCGTCGTGCTGCCGCCGATGTCCTACATGCAGGAGCACGACAAGATCAACAATCGCTGGCCTGCGGCGCAGAAATACATCGTTGAGCACAAGCTCAACGAATTCTTCGGCCCCGGCGAAGCCCCTGTCGGCATCGTGCTGCAGGGCGGCATGTACAATGGCGTCATCCGTGCTTTGCAGCGGCTTGGTCTGGCCGACATTCACGGCGACACGGAAATCCCGCTCTACGTGCTCAACGTCACCTATCCGCTGGTCCATGACGAATTCTTCGAGTTCTGCGAAGGCAAATCCGCGGTTCTGGTGGTCGAGGAAGGTCAGCCGGAGTTCATCGAACAGGCGCTGGGCGCCGCACTCTACAAGGCCGGCAAGACCATCAGCCTGCATGGCAAGGACATGCTGCCGATGGCTGGCGAGTACACCGGCCAGGTCATGCTCGACGGGCTGGAGGCCTTCCTGAAAAAGGCAGCGCCGGAGTTGCTGCCCGCCCGGCTGCGCGCCCCCAATTCCGACCCCCGCCCCGCTTTGCCGGACCTGTCGAAGACCGTGCCAATCCGGCCGCCGGGGTTTTGTACCGGCTGCCCGGAACGGCCTATTTTCGCCGCGCTGAAAATGACCGAGCAGCAATTCGGCAAGCACCAGATCGCCGGCGACATCGGCTGTCATCTGTTTGCCAGCCTGCCGCCCTTCGAGATCGGCGGTTCGACCATGGGCTACGGCTTGGGTCCCGCGTCCAACGCGGCCTTTGACGGTGGCGGCGACAAGCGCTCGATCTCGATCCTCGGCGACGGCGGATTCTGGCACAACGGCCTGTCCTCCTCGATTGGCAACGCGGTCTACAACAAGTCCGATGGCGTCATCGTCATCGTCGACAATTTCTACTCGGCCGCCACCGGTGGGCAGGACATCCTGTCGTCGCGCGCAGACAATCCCTCCAAGGCCACCGGGCATCCGATCGCCGATGCGGTCAAGGGCATCGGCGTCAAATGGGTGCGCCAGATCGGCCGCACCTATGATGTGCCCAAGATGCGCGAGATCCTCAACGAGGCGCTGACCACCGACCATGTCGGCCCCAAGGTCATCGTCGCCCCGTCGGAATGCATGCTCAACAAGCAGCGCCGCGAAAAACCTTTGATGAACAAGGCGATCAAGGAAGGCAGACGGATCGAGAAGCCACGCTTCGGCGTCGATGAGGACATCTGCACCGGCGATCATGCCTGTATCCGCTTGTCGGGCTGCCCGTCACTCTCGCTCAAGAAGCTCGATGATCCCCTGCGCGACGATCCGGTCGCCAGCATCGACCAGAGTTGCGTCGGCTGCGGCAATTGCGGCGAGGTCGCCGATGCGGCTGTGCTCTGCCCGTCGTTCTACCGCGCCGATGTCGTGCACAATCCCGGCTGGGCCGAGCAGAAATTCGGCGCCTTGAGAAAACGTATCATCACCTGGCTGCAGAACCGCCGGTCACGTGACCGCCTCGAATTCGTCCGGACCTGAACAATGGCAAGCAGAACCAAATCCGCATTGAAATCCAAACCGCACGATCCGGCACTGGATCAGATCATCAAGCTCGCCATCATGGCAGTGGGCGGCCAGGGTGGCGGCGTGCTGACCAACTGGATCGAGGATTGCGCCCATCGCAGCGGCTACACTGTTCAGGCAACCTCGGTGGCTGGTGTGGCTCAACGCACCGGGGCGACGATCTACTATATGGAAATGGCGCCGGCACAGGAGCGCGCTCCGGTGTTTTCGCTGCTGCCGGCCGCAGGTGATGTCGACATTCTGGTGGCAGCCGAAATGATGGAGGCCGGGCGCGCCATCATGCGCGGTTTCGTCACCCCTGACCGCACCACGCTGATTGCCTCCTCGCACCGGGCTCTCGCGGTTTCCGAGAAGACCGCCCCCGGAGACGGCATCGCCGATTCCGAGGAAGTCGTCGCAGCCGCTGAAATCGCCGCCCAGCGATTCATCGCTTTCGACATGGAAAAAATGGCAGTCGAGGCGGGATCGATGATTTCGGCGAGCCTGTTTGGCGCGCTGGCCGGGTCCGGTGCACTGCCTTTCGAACGCACCCATTTCGAAGACGCCATCAAGGCGTCCGGACGCGGTGTCGAGCCAAGCTTGCGCGCTTTCGCAGCCGGCTTCGAAGCCGCTGCCAGCGGCACCGTCGAAACCCCGAAATCCGGACACCCCAAGCTCGCTGCCAATGGGGCGCCAGCCGGCCCGAAACCGCTGATCGAGCAATGGAATGCGCTTGCGGCACGCGCGGCGGCACTACCCGAGCCCGTTCGTGACATGGCGCTGACAGGCTTGCGCGCGGTGGTGGATTTCCAGGATCTCGACTATGGCCGCAGCTATCTCGACCGGGTCGAGGCGGTTCTGGCCGAGGACGATCCGAGCCGGGACTACGCGTTGACCCTTGAGGCCGCCAAATACATCGCCAAGGCGATGGCCTATGATGACGTCTTCCGGGTGGCCGATCTGAAGACCCGCGGCAGCCGTTTTGCCCGAGTGCGCAACGAGATCCGGCCCGCGGAGGGCGCGCAGATGAAACTCACCGAGTTCATGCATCCGCGCGCCGAGGAAATTGTCGGCATGATGCCGGCTGGGGTTGGCCGGCGGATGTCGGCGAGCGAAAGCACGATGCGGCTGATCGACAAGCTGTTCAACAAGGGACGCCGGTTGCGCACAGACCGGCTGCTGCCATTTGCCCAGCTTTACCTGCTTGGCGGGCTGCGCAGATACCGGCGCGGCACCCTGCGTCATGCCATTGAGAAAGAGCATCTGGAAAACTGGCTTGACCAGGCTTTGAACTTCCGCAAGATCGATTACGCGCTCGGTGTCGAAACCCTGCGCAATCGCCGTCTGATCAAGGGATACTCCGACACCCATACGCGCGGTCTGTCGAAGTTCGACCGGGTGATGGAGGGCGTGGCCCTGCTTGCCGGCCGTGACGACGCCGCCCACTGGTGCAAGCTTTTGCGCGAGGCAGCGCTCGCCGATGAGAAAGGCGATCAGCTTGAAGGCGCGCTCAAAACCGTGCGTTCCTTTGCCGGACAGGGCGAGTCCGCGCTGCAGAACTGACTCAACCTTGCCGTAAACTGCCGCAACACGCTGAAAACGAACACATATCATCCGTTCCGGAAATCGCCCTCGTACCATCTCCAGTCAAAGACGGTCCGACCGCCATGTTGTCCGGAAGCTCTTGCGGCACTGCGCTTATGATCTTACATTGGGCGGCAAGCGAGGACGGCCTCCCCCATCCGGGAACAGTGTTCGGGACGACCCGGCAAATGCTCGGGGAGCCCCATGAGAACCACCAAGGATAGAATTCGTCACGCGCTGAGTTTCGAAATCATCGCGCTTTTTCTGGTCATTCCGCTCGGAGCCTGGATATTCGGACGGCCTCTCGACGACATTGGTATCGTCGCCGTGGTCAGCGCCACGATCGCCACCGGCTGGAATTATCTCTACAATCTCATGTTCGACCATGCGCTGCTGCGGATCGCCGGTCATGTCGGCAAATCGGTTGTCGTGCGCATTTTCCACGCAGTGCTCTTCGAGGCCGGGCTGCTGTTGGTGCTGTTGCCGTTCATCGCCTGGTATCTGAGCATGAGCCTGCTCGAGGCGTTCCTGATGGATATCTCGTTCGCGGTGTTCTACCTGGTCTACGCCTTTGCCTTCAATTGGGCCTACGACTTGATATTTCCGGTTCCCGGACTCAATCAGTCCGGACACCCTCGCGCCGCGGAACAACAGCAAGAGACCATCTAACGCGCGTCGCATTCAATTGGATTCAGGTGACTCGTGTTAACTCTTTGGTTCTGCATGTCTTTATCGCAAAACCGCAGGACACTTTTGCGCGACATGCATTAGAAACCAAAACGGCCGCGGATTGCTCCGCGGCCGAATGGTCTCAGTCAAAGCCTGGGATCAGGAGAACCACCAGCGTTCGGCGAGCTTGCCACCGTCAGCCTGCCAGTTGGCTGCAACATTTTCATCATGCGCCAGCGCCTTGGAATGGCCATGGATGAAGTTGGCCCACATACCGACGATGGCGCCGCCATCGTCCTGCAGCAGCCGCTGGGCTTCCCAATACTGGTCCTTGCGCTTGGTGTCGTCGGTTTCCGACCTTGCAGCAACCACCAGATCGTTGAACTTGGCAACTGCTTCGCCGTCCTTCCACGCGGTATCGTTCCACTCGGTGTCGGCGGTATAGGCAGAGGAATACATCCAGTCCTGGGTCGGGCGGCCGCTCCAGTAGCAAGCGCTCCACGGCTTCTTGTTCCACACGTTGGACCAGTAGCCATCGCTGGGCTCGCGCACCAGTTCGATCTCGATCCCGGCTTCCTTGGCAGATGCCGCGATCAGCTGAGCCGCATCGACAGCGCCCGGGAAGGCGGCGTCGGAGACAGACAACTGGATCGCGCCGGAATGACCGGACTTCTTGTAGTGTTCCGCTGCCTTTTCGGCGTCGAATTCATGCACCGGCAGTTCGGTGTTGAAGAACGGCATCGAGGCGTTAACCGGCACGTCGTTGCCAGGCTTGCCGTGGCCGAGCAGAATCTTGTCGACCAGTTCCTGGCGCTTGATGGCAAATTTGAGCGCCATGCGCAGATCGTAATTGTCGAACGGAGCCGCGTTGACCCGCATCGGGAACGTATAATGCTGCGTGCCGGTTGTCTGAAGAATATCAAGCGTCGGCACCCGGGCGAGCAGAGCCACCGTCTTCGGGTCGACATTGTCGATAAAATCGACATCGCCGTTCATGATGGCGTTCTGCCGCGCAGTGGTATCGGCGAGTGTGATGAACTCCACTTCATCGAAATGCGCGTGGCCTTCCTTGAAGAAGTTCGGATTGCGCTTCATCATCGTGCGCACGCCGGCTTCATAGCTTTCAATGATATAGCCGCCGGTGCCGATCGGGCTGTTGGCGTCTTCGATCTGGCCATCGACAGAGGGCATGATCATGATGTGGTAATCGGAAGCAATGTACGGGAAGTCGGCATTGCCGCCTTCAAGCTCAAAGATCACCCGGTTGTCACCGTCCTTCTTGATCTCCTTGATCGCAGTCAGCAGGCCCTTGGCGGCCGACTTGGAATTTTCATCACGGTGATAGTTGAACGTCGCGATCACATCGTCGGCAGTCATGGTCTTGCCGTCGTGGAATTCCACACCCTTGCGCAGGTTGAAAACCCAGGTCTTGGCGCCATTCGAGGCTTCGTAGCTTTCTGCAAGCTCGGGAATGAGCTTGCCATCGCTGCCCACTTCGGTGAGTTGGTTGCCGCGGGCATAGTTGATGGACTGCGTCATGCCGTTTTCCGACGTGCCGGGATCCAGCGCATCCGTGGTCGAACCATACGACGAGCCAAAGCGCAGTTTGCCGCCCTTTTTGGGCGTTGCGGCGAGGACATCCGTCGCCAGCGTCAAGGCCGAAGGCACGGCCAAGCCCGTTGCAATGGCAGCCTTGATGAACTGGCGGCGGCCGATCTGGCCTTCGCTGAGCCAGCGTGCCTGCTTCTTCAGATATTCGTCTCTCATGGTCTTCTCCGTTAGGTTCCCAGAATTTTTATTTGTCGGCATTGCGCAAAACACAACACCATAAATTTTCGCCTACCCTGTCCTGCTGACGGGGTTTATCAACAGCCGGACCGCGCAATGATACTGTCAGGTTTTACCTCCCCAGACCGAAAAATGTAAGGGCAAAGCGCAAGTTATCGTTATCGCCAGATGTCAGCATGTCGGATTTCAACCCTTGTCAGCTTGGCCGGAGTTGATCCACCAACTCACCCTCCGCACATTTTTTATATTATCTGTCTAGCCAGTTTACAAACGCCGCGTTGCTGGTCAACAATGCAGACCAGTACCGGACCGCTGATCGCGATTGAGCCAGCAGAGCCCGGAAAATGGCGACAAGACCATAACAAAAGGGGAAGGATCCGCATTTGAATGCAGTGCTGTCGACAATTGTGAAACGACTTGGGATGGGCGTTGCGACGCTCTTTGTCGTCTCAGCCATCATCTTCAGTTCAATTTCAATGCTGCCCGGAGACTTCAGTGAAGCGGTTCTCGGTCAGGCCGCCACCAAGGAAACCGTCGCCGCCTTCCGCAAGGAACTGGGTCTCGATAAGCCAGCACCGGTGCGCTATTTCGAATGGGTTGGCTCTGTGCTGCAGGGCGATCTCGGAACGTCTTTCTCCGGCCGCAACGCATCCGGACAGGATCGCTCCCGCCAGGTCGTTGATCTGGTCATGCCACGGCTTTGGAACACACTGTTTCTGGCCGGCGTCACAGCTTTGATCGCTGTGCCGCTGGCGCTGTTTCTGGGACTGACGGCAGCGCTTTATCGCAACACGGCCTACGACCGGATCGTCAATGCGGTGACGCTGACCACCATCTCGACGCCGGAATTTTTCGTCGCCTATATCCTGATCCTGTTCCTGGCTTCGCTGTGGCCTGTGTTTCCGTCTCTCGCCAATATTGATGCCTCCACCGCCCTTGGCGAGCGGCTCTATCGTGTAGCCCTGCCCGCGCTGACGCTGACCCTGGTGATAGTTGCACACATGATGCGCATGACCCGCGCCGCCATCATCAATCTTCTGGCCAGTCCCTATATCGAGATGGCGCGGCTCAAGGGGGCCTCACGCTCCCAGATCATTCTCAAGCACGCCCTGCCCAATGCCTGGGCGCCGATCGCCACCGTCATCGCCTTCAACCTGGCCTACCTGGTTGTCGGCGTGGTCGTGGTTGAAGTGGTCTTCGTCTATCCGGGCGTCGGTCAGCTGATGGTCGATGCAGTGACCAGCCGCGACATTCCCGTGGTTCAGGCCTGCGCGCTGATCTTCGCCGCGACCTATATCCTGCTTAACCTGACCGCCGACATTATCGGCATTGTCACCAACCCGCGATTGTTGCACCCCAGATGAGCGAGCAACCAGACACCTATACAGCCTCAGCCGAAGTCGGCGCGGTCCGCAAGCGCCGAAGCCGCTTCGAACGGTTCGGCCTGCTGATGAAATCGGCCCCACCGAGCGCCTGGTTCGGAATGATCGTGGTCACGCTTTATATTCTCGTAGCGATTTTTGCCGATGTCATCGCGCCCTATGGTGAGGCCGAAATCCATCCCATTCCCTTCGCACCATGGGGCGACGAGTTCTTCTTCGGCACCGACCAGATCGGCCGCGACGTTCTCACCCGCCTGATTTACGGCGCCCGCAATACCATGGGCATTGCGCTGGCAACCACCTTTCTTTCCTTCCTGATCGGCGGCGGATTGGGCCTGGTGGCGGCAATCAACCGCAGCTGGCTCGATCAGGGGCTGAGCCGCATCGTCGATGTTCTGATGGCCATCCCCAGCCTGATCTTCGCGCTGATGCTGCTGTCGATCTTCGGCTCGACCATTACCAGCCTGATCATGATCATCGCGGTGCTCGATTCCACCCGCGTGTTCCGTCTCACCCGCGCCGTCGCCGTCAATGTCGCGGTGATGGATTATGTCGAGGCAGCCAAACTGCGCGGCGAAGGTCTTGGCTGGATCATGCGCCGGGAGATCCTGCCCAACATCATGCCGCCGCTGGTGGCCGAATTCGGATTGCGGTTCTGCTTCGTGTTCCTGACCATTGCGGCGCTGTCGTTTCTCGGCGTCGGCATCCAGCCGCCTACGGCTGACTGGGGCTCGATGGTGCGCGCCAATGCCTCGCTGATCCAGTTCGCCAAATATGACATGACAGCTGCCATCACGCCGCTCCTGCCCGCCGCCGCGATTGCGTTGTTGACCGTCGCCGTCAACTTCATCGTTGACTGGTTCCTGCAGAAAACAAGCGGGCTTCGCGAATGACCGACAACCATCCCGACCAGAGCAACGAAATCCTGTTGGAGATGCGCGACATCCGCATCGACGGATATTCCGACGAGCAATGGCACCCGATCATCAAGGGCGTCGATCTGACGCTTCGCCGTGGCGAGATCATGGGGCTGATCGGCGAATCCGGCGCAGGTAAATCCACCCTCGGCAAGGCCGCCATGGGCTACACCCAGCCTGGCTGCAAATTGACCGGCGGCTCGATCATCTTCGACGGCATCGATCTGGCCAAAGCCAAGGACCGGGACAAACGGCTGCTTTGGGGAACCCGCATTGCCTATGTGGCGCAATCGGCCGCCGCCTCGTTCAATCCGGCGCACCGGCTGATCGATCAGACTGTCGAATCCGCCACGCGACGCGGAATAAGGCCCGATGCAGACTCCCGCGCAGACGCGGTGGAACTGTACCGCGCCCTGCAATTGCCCAATCCCGAAACCATCGGCAACCGCTACCCCCACCAGGTGTCGGGCGGACAGTTGCAGCGGGTGATGACCGCCATGGCAATGTCGCCACGCCCGGATCTGATCATCTTTGACGAACCCACCACGGCGCTGGATGTCACCACCCAGGTCGAAGTTCTTGCCGCCATGCGCAACATTGTCGAGGAATTCAACACCGCGGCGATCTACATTACTCATGATCTGGCAGTGGTTGCCCAGATGGCCGATTTCATCCAGGTGCTTCGCTACGGCGAAGAGGTCGAAGAGGCGCCGACGCGTCAGATGCTGACCAAGCCGGAAATGCCCTACACCAAATCACTCTGGTCGGTTCGGGCGCTGGAAAAACCCGAGGTCAAAGGCGACGACATCGTCCTGTCAGTCAACAATGTTGAAGCGGCCTATGGCGACATCAAGGTTTTGCATGATGTCTCGATGTCGTTTCCGCGTGGACGAACTGTCGCGGTGGTCGGCGAATCCGGATCAGGAAAATCAACCGTCGCGCGGGTTATCACCGGGTTATTGCCGCCATCGGCCGGAGAAGTCATTTTTAACGGTGAACCTTTGCCAGCCGCTTTGAAGGATCGCAGCAAGGAACAGCTGCAGCAGATCCAGATGATCTACCAAATGGCGGACACGGCGATGAATCCGCGCCAGACCGTTGAGGACATCATCGGCCGGCCGCTTGAATTCTATCTTGGCCTCAAGGGCAAGGAGCGCGAGGAGCGGATCCTCGAGCTCCTGGACATGATCGAGCTCGACGAGAGCTTTATGGACCGCTTGCCGTCCGAACTTTCCGGCGGTCAGAAACAGCGCATCTGCATCGCACGCGCGCTCGCTGCCAGACCCGACATCATCATCTGTGATGAAGTCACCTCCGCGCTCGACCAGATCGTGCAGGAAGGAATCCTGCAATTGCTGCTGCGGCTGCAGAAGAAATACGAGATCACCTATCTGTTCATCACCCATGACATCGCCACTGTGAAGGCGATTTCGGACGAAATCGTGGTGATGCTGGAGGGCAAGGTTGTCGAGCAAGGACTCAAGAGCGAGATCCTGTCGCCGCCCTTCCCCGACTACACCAAGCTGCTGTTGTCCTCGGTGCCGGAAATGGATCCCGACTGGCTCACCAACCTCCTGGAAAAGCGCGACGACTGACCGGGACCGGCCAAGCCATCTTATCTTGCGGCAATGAGTGCGGGCAAATCTGCTACTGATCCGATCAGAACATCGGCCAGCTCAGTCAGCGTCTGCTGGGAGCCGGTACCCGACAGCACCCCGATCGCGGCGCCGGCGCGTGCCGCGCGCGCCATTTCCATGTCATGCCGATTGTCGCCAACCATGGCGATTTCCGCCGGACTTAAACCCAGATGAGACCCATAGGCATTGATCATGCCCGCTTCAGGTTTGGGGCCATGGCCGCTGTCATAGCCGGCGATAAAGCTGATTTGTCGTGACAAACCCAGAACCTCGACGGTTCGGCGGATACTGGCTTCGCCGTCACTCGAAGCGATGCCGAGCGAGAACCCGGCCTCGGTCAGCGTTTGCATCAGCGCCTTCAGGTCACAGATCGGCCATGGAGACTCAGCGCCCTCGACAAAGATCCTGTCGAGAAGGCGCATCAGTTCTTCGGGGTCAAATGGGCTGCCATGCGCCACCATGTGCGCCGCGATCTCGCCAGCATTCGCCGCTGCAAACATGCTGTCAGCGCGGGTCTTGCCGGTGAGCGGGTCCATGCCGCATTCATCAAGCAGAATGTCGGCCAGCGCGGCATCCCCGTCCGCCGCAAGCAATGCCCCCTTGCGATTGGTATCCGCCCAGGTCTTGTCAAAGTCGACCAGCGTGCCATCCTTGTCGAACAGGATTGCCTTGATCTCGCTATTCAATTTCCATGTCATGATGCGTTTCCGGTTTGACACAAGCTGTGCCCCGCGCTTGCATGGGCGTCAACACCGGAACCCGAACCTTTCCGAGGATTTTCCATTGCGCCCCTCACCCTACGACACGCTGATCGATGACGAAACATGGTCGTTCATCGACAAATCGAATGCGTTTTACCCTGCGGATGCGACCAGTCTCGATCATGCGGGACAACGTCGCGTCTATGATGAGTTGTGTCAGGCTTTTGACGCTGGACGGCCACCCTCGGTAACGGTGCATGACTTCTCTGTGCCCGGTCCCCACGCCCTAATCCCGCTACGGCAATATCTTTCCGCCACTTCAGAGCCCGAAGCATGCGTGCTCTACCTGCATGGTGGCGGCTTCGTCCTCGGTGGACTGGAAAGCCATGACAGCATTTGCGCGGAGATCTGCGACCGAACCGGCTATCAGGTCATATCAGTCGATTACCGCCTGGCGCCTGAACATCTCCATCCCGCCCAGATCGAGGATGCGCTTGCCGCCTTCCGCCATGTCGCCAGCGATTATGCACTCCCGATCATCCTGTGCGGCGACAGTGCCGGCGGCAATCTTGCCGCAGCGATAGCGTGGGCGACGCGTGGCGAGGCCCTGGTCCCGGCAGGGCAAGTGCTGATCTACCCGGCCCTTGGCGCCGACACATCGAAGGGCACATTCGTCAGCCACGCCCATGCGCCGATGCTGACCACTGCCGACATGCTCTATTACGATGATTTGCGCTCGGGTGGCGCGTCACCCGTCGATGAGCCCTTATTCACGCCGATGGCTGCAACTGATTTCACCGCAATGCCACCAACCGTAGTCTTCACCGCCGAATGCGACCCGCTGTCAGGCGATGGTCCTGACTATTGCGCCCGCCTCACCCGGGCTGGCGGCAAGGCTATTTGCATTGAAGAAAAAGGCCTGGTTCACGGCTATCTGCGCGCCCGGCATTCGGTGACCCGCGCCCGTGACAGCTTTGCCCGCATGATTTCCGGCATCAAAACGCTCGGCGCGGGCGAATGGCGCTATTGAGGGCAAAGCATCGCGCTTGCCCGATCAGACGAAGCGGCGCGCAATCCGTTCCTCCCAATCCTTGTCAAACAGCACCTCGCCATTCTCCGACGCCACCAGTTTCCCGGTGATGTAAAACCAGTCCTTGTCGCAGCGCATTTCCATGTCCGCGACCGTTTCGGTCTGCCAGGCGTCCCGCCCGCCGGTCTGCTCCCAGCGGATATGCGAGGTCGCGGAGAGCGGATTATCGGGATGGATCGACCAGCGTTCCCGCGTGGTGTTTCCGGAAATCAGTCCATGCTCGAGATCCCGGTTTTCGCCTGCATCGTTGAAGATAGTGGTGGTGATCACGCCTGTTTCGGGATCGGTTGCGATGTCGCGGGTTGAGGTGGATGGCCTGAGAGCCCGATCTGAAAGTTATTGAGTGATATCAGTGGGATGTGATTCCGTCGGATTGTCAAAGATTCGATGGAGGCCACTATGTCCTGGACTGATATCACCCGCGCTGAGCATAACCGCAAATCCGACCGCTATCCAA
>NZ_JBDWHW010000181.1:0-9200 GCF_039975035.1 Hoeflea sp.
CTTCGCCTCTGGCATCGCGCCAGACCACCCGCCAGCCTTCGCCGGAATTGCCAAGCGGCGCGGCGGAGATCACCTCGGTGCCGAACAGGTAATGCTGGCGAAGTCCGAAATGATCGGCGAATTTCTGAAAATAGCTCTTGAGCTCGCGGTGCGACGGATATTCCGCCACATGGCTGTCCATCGGAAAATCGGCGAACTCGGTCATCTTCTTCGACGAGATCAGATGCGCGGTCCGGTACATCGTCGATTTCGGTCCCTCGATGTCCCACAGACCGCCGACATCGGAATGCAGCTCGAATCCCTGAAACGGAATACCTTGCTCGAGCAGCGTCTTGGCCATCGCCAGCCCCATCGGCCCGGCCCCGATCAGCGCGTAATGATTGCGCATGTTTCCGTTACCGGCCGGATCTGCCGTCGTTGATTGCATGTCCAACTGTCCCCTCCCTGGCTTCAGTGGATTTTATCCTCTCCGCTTTATTGAACGATCGTTCATTTTAAGACAAGGTGAATCATGACAAAAACTTCTCCGATCCCCGATTTGGCGCCGCGGCAGCGCCAGCGCGCGGCCTCCGGGCGGTCGATCGCCACCAGGCTGAATATCCTGAATGCCGCCGAACGGCTGTTTGCTGAACGCGGCTATGACGGCGCTTCGGTGCGCGACATCGCCAGCGCCGCCGGCGCGCAGATCGCTTCGGTCAGTTTCCATCACGGCAGCAAGGAAGCTCTGTTCGAGCGGGTTGTCGAGCGCCGGGCATCGGAATTGTCGCAAATCCGGCTGGATGCGCTGGCCGCATTGAAGGCAAGCGGCCAACCGCTGACGCTTGGGGGTGTGCTCTCAGCCTTCCTGCGCCCATATCTGGACAAGGCCGGTCTCGCCAGCCGCGGCGCCGGGGATCCGCAATGGCTGGCTTATGCTCGGCTGGTGGCGATAGTGTCCGCCGACGCACGTTGGCACGCCATATCCGAACGCTGCTTCGACCCCACAGCCGGCATCTTCATCACCGAGATTGCCCGGCTTTTCCCAGAGGCGGAACCATCGAGGATCGCCTGCGCGTTTGTCTATTCTGTCTCCGCCATGCTTTCACTGTCGACCTCGCGATGGCGGATCGAGGCACTCTCCGGCGCATCTCCGAACCCTTGCGACAAGGACGGCCTGGCCAGCGGACTGGTCCGATTCTGTGAAGCAGGTTTGCGCGCGGCCATCGAGGTCTGAGCGCAAAGGTGTCGGGATCTCCCGGCAAGCGTCTGAGCAACAGCTTCAGTGCAGCACGATTTCTCCGTCCACCCGCCGCCACTCGTTCGGACCGATCAGCTTGTTGTGCGCATATCGCACCGAATGCACTCGGCCATCGAGCCTGGCTTCCCAGAACTCAAGAAATTTCCGCATGCCGGGAAAATCGGGAGCCAGATCATAGTCCTGCCAGACATAGGTTTGCAGCAGCGATTGGAAATCCGGAAGCCGGTAGAAAATATGCGCCGTTGTCAGACCATATCCTTCCATCTGCCGTTCGAATTCAGGCGAAGCCATTGTTGCGTGCACCTCCTGTGGTTTGACAGGGAGATGACACCAAAAACCGGCTGTTTTGGCAAGAGAGATAATTTATTATGTCGTAATTTCAGCGTGTTAGCAGCGAACGAAATCGAGTGCTGATTTTTTTGTTTCCGGCTCTTGAAAAATCCGGATCGAAAAACCAGATCGTTTTCCGCCTGACGCCGGGAGAACCGGGCCAGGTCTCCCCGGAGTCCGTGCGCGGATCGGGGGGCTGGGAGTTCAATCTATGTTTGTCCAGGAGGAAAGCATGAAGTTCCGTCCATTGCACGACCGCATCCTTGTCCGTCGCATTGAAAGCGACGACCGTACCAAGGGTGGCATCATCATTCCCGACACAGCCAAGGAGAAGCCGCAGGAAGGTGAAGTGATCGCCACCGGCCCCGGTGCCCGCAACGAGCAGGGCGAGATCGTGGCGCTCGACGTCAAGGTGGGCGACCGCGTTCTGTTTGGAAAGTGGTCCGGCACCGAAATCAGGCTTGATGGTGAAGACCTTCTGATCATGAAGGAATCCGATGTCATGGGCGTCCTTCAAGCGGATTCCGCTGTGAAGGCTGCAGCCTGAATGTTTGCCAACCATCTTTGCCAATAATTGAAAGGAACAAAAAATGGCTGCAAAAGACGTCAAATTCCATTCCGATGCCCGCGAGAAAATGCTGCGCGGCGTCGACATACTGGCCGACGCGGTGAAGGTGACGCTTGGTCCGAAAGGCCGGAACGTTGTCATCGACAAATCCTTCGGCGCGCCGCGCATCACCAAGGACGGTGTGTCCGTCGCCAAGGAAATCGAACTCGAGGACAAGTTCGAGAACATGGGCGCGCAAATGCTGCGTGAAGTCGCCTCCAAGACCAATGATCTGGCCGGCGATGGAACCACAACCGCGACCGTGCTTGCCCAGGCCATCGTCAGGGAAGGCGCCAAGGCGGTTGCCTCCGGCCTCAACCCGATGGACCTCAAACGCGGCATCGATCTCGCTGTCGACGCCATCGTTCAGGACCTGAAGACCAATGCCCGCAAGATCTCCAACAATGACGAGATCGCCCAGGTTGGAACAATCTCCGCCAATGGCGACACCGAAATCGGACGCTACCTGTCGCAAGCCATGCAAAAGGTCGGCAATGACGGGGTGATCACCGTTGAAGAGGCCAAGACAGCCGAGACCGAACTCGAAGTGGTCGAAGGCATGCAGTTCGACCGCGGCTACCTCTCGCCCTATTTCGTCACCAACCAGGACAAGATGCGCGTCGAGCTGGAAGAGCCCTACGTGCTGATCCACGAGAAGAAACTGTCCAACCTGCAGGCTATGCTTCCGGTTCTCGAAGCAGTGGTTCAGTCCGGCAAGCCGCTGCTCATTGTCGCCGAGGACGTCGAGGGTGAAGCCCTTGCAACGCTGGTGGTCAACAAGCTGCGCGGCGGCCTGAAGATCGCGGCCGTCAAGGCGCCAGGCTTCGGCGACCGTCGCAAGGCTATGCTCGAGGATATCGCCATCCTGACCGGCGGTTCGGTGATCTCCGAAGATCTTGGCATCAAGCTCGAAAACGTCACACTCGAGATGCTGGGTCGCGCGAAGAAGGTTACCATCGAGAAGGAGAACACCACGATCATCGATGGATCCGGCTCGCGCAACGAGATCGACGGCCGTATCGCCCAGATCAAGGTGCAGATCGAGGAAACCTCGTCCGACTATGACCGCGAGAAGCTGCAGGAACGGCTGGCCAAGCTCGCCGGCGGCGTCGGCGTCATCCGCGTCGGCGGCTCGACCGAAGTCGAGGTCAAGGAGAAGAAGGACCGCGTCGACGACGCGCTGCACGCCACCCGCGCAGCCGTCGAGGAAGGCATCCTGCCGGGCGGCGGCGTGGCGCTGCTGCGCTCAACAGGCGCGCTCGACAGCCTCAAGCCCGCCAATGACGACCAGCGCGTCGGCATCGACATCGTCCGCCGGGCGATCGAGGCGCCGGTGCGCCAGATTGCCGAGAATGCCGGCGCCGAAGGCTCGATCATCGTCGGCAAGCTGCGCGAGAAGACCGACCTCGCCTGGGGCTGGAACGCCCAGACCGGCGAGTATGGCGACCTGTTCAAGATGGGCGTGATCGACCCCGCCAAGGTGGTGCGCACCGCACTGCAGGACGCCGCATCGGTTGCCGGCCTTCTGGTCACAACCGAAGCGATGATCGCCGAGAAGCCCAAGAAGGATGCACCGGCACCCGCCATGCCGTCCGGCATGGACTTCTGATCGGCGTCAGCAATTAGCCATCCGCCGCCCCGCCTTTTGAACCGCTTCATTATTGAAAACCGGTTCACCGGCGGGGCGGTCTTGTTTTGGCAAGCAGGCTGGCGTTGCCGCCCATCGGATCGGTTGCACACCACTCCCTGGAATGCTTCACCGCTGGATCGACTCTGTCGCAACCTGTTCGCCGTCAGGTGTCGCCGCTCCGCCTTCGATATCGTGATGCTTGCGGATCGACCTGACCACCATCCAGGTAAACCCGATAGCGACCGGCACGAACAGACCGCTCAGCAGTCCGGCCTTCACCGGCAGATGAAACGCGTCCACAACCGCCTTTGCCAGATAGCCGAACAGGCCGACGATATAATAGGAGATCGCCGCAACCGAGAGCCCTTCAACGGTCTGTTGCATTCTCAGTTGCAGCTTCACCCGGCGGTTCATCGAGCTCAGCAGCGCGCTGTTCTGCCGTTCGAGCTCGACATCGATCCAGCTTCGCAAAAGCGATGTGGCGCGCGAGAGCTTGCGCGACAGGTTGGCCTGGCGTTCCTCGATCGACTGGCAGGTGCGAAGCGCCGGCGCCAGCCGCTTTTCCAGAAACGCACCGATGGTTTCGAACCCGGGTTCCTGGGTTTCCGCCAGCGACGCGATACGCTCGCCGACGATATTGTAATAGGCGCGGCTGGCCCCGAAACGGTAGAGGCTGAGCGCCGCACCGGCTTCCAGTTCCGCCGCCAGAATGGTGATTTCCGCCAGCAGGCTGTCGGCATTGTCGCGCGCGCCGGTCTTCATCGATTGTGTGATCTTGGTCAAGCCGTCCTCGATCCGGCGCATCTCGGGTGACAGCGAGCGCGCCAGCGACAATCCCATCGCGGCCAGTGTCCTGTAGGTCTCGATATCGAGAAGCCGCTGCACCACAGCCCCGCGGACGGCATCGGTCATGCCGTTGTCGATCACCAGGATCCGGGTCAGCCCGTCGCCGTCCTGGCGAAAATCGGTGGCGATCTTCGCCTGTCCGCCCTTGACTTCGCTCAAGCACAGGCTGGTCGGATCGAAACTCTCGAGTGCGGCTCGCGTTTCCGGCGAATCCGCCCGCACTTCAAGCCGTATGCCTGAAATCATGTTGCCCGGCGGCGAGAACTGATCGCCAAATGGATGGGTATCAATCCCCTCGCCAAACTTGGGTGGGGCCGGCGCGTCCCAGAAATAGGTGGAGAATTCCGTATGCCGCTCCCATCGAAGCGTGCCCTGCCCCCAGGGCATGGAAAAATGCGCGGTGTCCCGGCCCGGCACCGCAACCCCGCGCGCCCGCGCAAGCCCGGCCAGAACCGCATGATCCACCACAGCGCCGCCATCGGTGAGAAACGCCAACTGGAAAATCACCCGGGATTTGCCCACCAGTGCGAACGGACGTGCGTGGATTTCGCCGAGCGCCTCGGCACGCGCTTGCGCCATCGGAAATGAAAACCTGCCCATGGTGTCGCTATATCCCTGTCTGAGCCTGTGGATTCCGGGCGTATGGGCCCGGATTTGTGGCCACACCGGCGCATAACCGCTGCACACCTGCTTTTTACGACCACCTTGGTCTCAAGGCAAAGCCCAATTCGCGGCTCGCCGCATCAGAAGCTGGAGACAGGCTCATTCGCCGCAGGCGTCATCCGGGCGGCGATGGCGATACGCTCACCAACAACCTACTTCACCGCTCGCAACCCGAAATCCGCACCGGCTTGCCTGCCTTGGAGCCCAGCTCCATGCAGCCACCCGCATGGCAGAGCCGCCAGGCCGACAATGTGGCGCCGGATGCGGCCAGCACCAGTTCGGGGACCATTGGGCCGTCCGGGGACCACACCCACCAGCCATCTTCGAGGCGCGCGCCCTCGCCCGGATCCATGCCTGCGCCCGACCCCTTGACCCGGGCTTCGGTCAGTTCAAGCCCGGCGGGCGTCACACGCCAGTTCTCCAGCCATTCGGTCTTTTCCACCGAATGGGTCCAGGACAATGTGAAGGCGGCGGCAGTGATTGCCGTGGTCTTGCCCGCAGCGATCACGCAGAGCGCCAGCCCCATTACACGGTCGCCGTCCGGGCGTGCATCTGCCTGTAGGCCAGCACCGCGAAGACCGCCGCAAGCGCCAAGCCGATTTCATCGGTCAGCGGCAGAGATGCAATCAACGTAAAGGCGGCGACCATTGCCAGAGCGCGCATTGGCCAGCCCAGCCGGCTGCCGAGGAAGCCGATCACAGCAGCACCCCACAACCCGATTGCCAGCGTGGTCTTGGCCACCACATAGACAACCGCCGGCACATAGCCGATTTGGGCCGCCAGCGGCCCGCCATCCTGCAGCATCAGCGCCGGCGTGTAGACCGCCATGAACGGGATCACGAAACCCGCCGCCGCCACCTTGATCGCCTCCATCGAGATCTTCAGCCCGTTTTCCTTGGCTATCGGCGCCGCGGCGAAACAGGCCAGCGCCACCGGCGGCGTCAGATCCGCCAGAATGCCGAAATAGAACACGAACATGTGGCTGACGATCAGCGGCACACCGAGTTCCAGCAGCGCCGGACCGGCAATCGACGAGGTGATGATGTAGTTGGGGATGGTCGGAATCCCCATGCCGAGCACGATGCAGGTGATCATTGTCAGCACCAGCGACAGGAACAGGCTGTGTGCTCCCACCGAGACGATGAACTGGCCGAATGTATTGGCCGCTCCCGTCAGCGTCATGGTGCCGATGATGATGCCCACGACGGCGCAGGCAACGCCCACCGGCAGCGCCGTCTTGGCCCCGTCGGCGAGCGCATCCCGGCAGATCACCAGCGTCTCGCGACCGCCCTTGCTGAAGGCATTCCAGCCGATCAGCACCAGAACCGCCGCCAGGATGACATTGACGCCAAATTGTAGGAACGCCGCTGCGACAAATCCCAGACCGACCCAGAAGATGATCCGGATGACACCGTTAGGCAGCCCCAGCGCGATCGAACCGCCGAGGATCAGCAGCACCGTCAGCGCCAGTCCGACGGTTCCGGCAAACAGCGGCGTGTACCCCGAAAACAGCAGATAAATCAGCATCAGCAGCGGCAGCACCAGATACCATTGCTGCTTCAGCGCCTTCATCGGCGACGGCAATTCGTCCTTGGGCAGGCCCACCAGATTGTGCCGGCCCGCTTCCAGATGCACCATCCAGAAGGCCGAGGCAAAATAGAGAATGGCCGGAATGAGCGCCGCCTGCACAACTTCGTAATATTCGACGCCCAGCGTCTCGGCCATGATGAAGGCGACCGCGCCCATCACCGGCGGCATCAGTTGCCCGCCCATCGAGGACGTCGATTCCACACCGCCGGCAAAGGCTGCCCGGTAACCGAACTTTTTCATCAGCGGAATCGTGAATTGCCCGGTGGTCACGACATTGGCGACGCCTGAGCCGGAGATCGTGCCCATCAGGCCCGAGGAAATCACCGACACCTTGGCCGCCCCGCCGCGCTTGTGGCCGACCAGCCCCAGCGACACATCAGTGAACAATTGAATCATCCCGGCCTTTTCGAGAAAGGCGCCAAACAGGATGAACAGGAAGATGAAGCTCGAGGAGACAAAGATCGGGATGCCGTAGATCCCCTCGGTGCCGTAGGCCATGTGGTCGATCACCTGGGCGAAATCATACCCCCGGTGATCGAGCGGCGCCGGCAGATATTCACCGAACAGGCAATAGGCCAGGAACGTGCCGGAGATGATCGGCAACGCCGGCCCCATGATCACCCAGGCAGCCAGAAACACGGTGGCGAGCGCGATCACACCCACCACGATATCGCGCGGCAACGGATCGCCGGCCCGCAACAGCAGTTCGGTGTATTCATACCATTGATAGAACGCCACCAAAACGCCGAGCCCGGCAATCACCCAGGCGATCAGCTTGATGGCAGGTCCGGCATTGCGCGCCGCCGCCACCAGCGGAAACGTCAGCAGCATCAGGAACCCGACATGGATAGCGCGCACCACCTGGCTTGGAAAATCGATGACGTGAGCAGCCGTCGCGATCTGAAAGACCGAAAATATCAGCGCGATCCAGAACAGAAGCCGGCCTTCCAGCGTTCGCGGAAAGCTCTCGGCCAGCGGATCATGCAGACCGAGGTCGATATCGGCCTCCGCGGCCTGATGCGCGGCTTGATCTCTTGCCATGCGGTGTTCTCCCAAAAGGCGTCATATAGACCCCATGGCGGAGTCAGGTGCCCTGCTCCGCCACGGAAATCACGTGATGTTATCCGGTTATTTGACCGGACTTACATTATGCCCTTTTCCTTGTAGTAACGCTCCGCGCCCGGATGCAGCGGCAGCGGCATGCCCTTGACTGCATTTTCCAGCTTGATCTGCGCGGCCGCCTTGTGCGCCGCTTCCAGGGTCGGAAGGTTCTCGAACAACTGCTTGGTCATCTGGTAGGCAAGCTCGTCGCTGACATCCGAATGGGTGACGAGGAAGTTGACCACGGCCACTGTGCCGACATCGCTGTCCTGACCACCATAGGTGCCCGCCGGAATGGTGGCTGCGATATAGGGCGCACCCAGCGCATTGACCACATCCTCAGGCACCGCCACCATCTGCACGTCGATCGATGTCGAAAGGTCCTTGATCGAGGCAACGCCGAGACCGGCCGACTGCAACGTCGCATCCAGCTGACGATTCTTGATCAGCTCGACAGATTCCGCGAACGGCAGATACTCGGTCTTGCTCAGATCGTCATAGGACATGCCGGCAGCGGAAAAGATCTTGCGCGCATTGAGCTCGGTGCCTGATTTGGCGGCGCCGACAGACAGGCTCTTGCCTTTGAGATCGGCAAAATTCTTGATGCCGGAATCCTTGGACGCAACGATCTGGATATAGTTCGGATAGACTGCCGCAATGCCGCGTAGCTTGTCGAGCGGCGCCTTGAAGCCGGCGTCCGCATCACCTTCCCAGGCAAGCTTGACCGAATCGCCCAACGCCAGAGCGAGTTCGCCCTTGCCCTGCTGCAGCAGGTTGAGGTTTTCCACCGACGCCTTGGTCGACTGCACCTGCGTGCGCACACCGTCAATCTTCTCTGCATAGATTTTCGACAGGCCCACACCGAGCGGATAGTAAACGCCCGAGGTGCCGCCGGTCAGGATGTTGACGAATTCGTCTGCCTTGGCCGGGGCGAGCGACAGGGCCATGGCTGTCGCGGCTGTCAGGGTCACCAGGCTTCTGCGATTGATGCTGATCATAAGGTCTCCTCCATGTAATTCTAATTCAAAAGCGCGCTTCTCCGCAGCACTTCCATAGGGCATGCGGCCTGCAACGAACGTGCCAGTTCAAGCCTTACAGGAATAGCGCAGCTTTGGGCAAATCGGAACATCAATACTGGCAAGATATTGCCCACAGGCTCGCCCCGATGGGCACAGAACTGCCCATCCGGAGTTGCG
>NZ_JBDWHW010000182.1:0-11704 GCF_039975035.1 Hoeflea sp.
CTCAAGCGGGGCCGGATTGCGTTCGGGCGAGGTTCGCCATCGCCTCTGACGTTTCCTTGCCAGGTCGGGCACGCTTTCCGCCAGGCGCAGCGATGCGGATCCGGCCGCGGTAAACTCGCCTCAAACCGCCGCGAAATGAACAAATATGTGGCGGGAACGAAAATCTGCTGAGCGGATTGTTGCAGCATAAGCGCCGGACGTATCTGCTCAAGGATAACGGCGGCTTATGGAACAGAGGAGTTATCCATGAGAAACCATGTTGCGAAAATCACTGCCGCCGGCCTGACAGCAGCCCTGCTTTCAAGCACCGCGGCAATGGCGGACTTCAGTGCCACGGCAACCACCGACCTCAATATTCGCAGTGGTCCGGGACCGCAATTCGAAGTGATCGGCGCCATTGCGAACTCCGATACCGCCACCGTCAACGGTTGCATCGAAGGCAGCAAATGGTGTCAGGTCACCTACAACGGCACCACTGGCTGGTCATACTCGGAATACCTTTCCGCTGATTTCAGCGGCCAGCAAGCCGTCATCTCCATGGCGCCGCAGACGGCCCAGGTTCCGGTCATCGAGAATGACCAGGCTTCGACCAACGCCACTGTCGGCGCCGCTGGCGGTGCGGTTGCCGGTGCACTGATCGGCGGTCCTGTCGGCGCAGTCATTGGCGGTGTCGCCGGTGCAACCGCGGGCCTGTCTGTATCGCCCCCGCCGACCGTGAAGACCTACGTCACCCAAAACCGGATGGACCCGGTATATCTTGAGGGTGAGGTTGTGATCGGCGCCGGCGTTCCCGAAACCGTCGAACTGTACCCGGTTCCCGATTATGAATACCAGTATGTCTACATCAACGGCCAGCCGGTGCTGGTCGAGGCCGGCACCCGCCAGATCGTCTACGTCTACCGCTAAACGGTGGCAGGACGCAGTGCAGCGCCTCCGGGGGTCCCCAACCCCGGGGGCGTTTTCTTATCCGCCACCAAAATTGCCGGGAGAGTTGCCTGGGCATCCCGATTGTTTCGTTAGCCGGCCGGTCACGGCCTCTGCAAAAGCCAATGCGCACCACTTTCAATTGCTGCCGATTGTGACTAACAGGTCTGTATGACAACTCAATCAGGCCGCAGTGCCATGTTCTGGTTTTTGAAGGGCATGCGCGGAATCACCTCGTTACCGGCCATCATTCTGATGAGCGCTTTTGTCGGCTTCTGCGGTTTTGCCGTCGAGGCCGGCATTCCCATGGGCCAGACCGTGTTCATGACCGGCATCATCTGGGCTTTGCCGGGAAAGGTTTTGCTGGTCGGTTCCATCCTGGCTGGCGCCTCGCTGCCCACCGCTTTCATCGCCGTGGCGTTGTCCTCGATCCGGCTGATGCCGATGGTCGCGGCACTGATTCCGGAAATCCGGACCGAAAAAACACCCACCTGGCTGTTGTTGCTTCTGTCACATTTCATCGCGATCACGGCCTATGTCTTCACCATGGAGCGCATCCGTGATGTACCGCGAGAGCACAGGGTGGCATTTTTTGCGGGCTTCGGGATCACTGTCACCTGCGCCAACATCATCCTGGTTGCCGTGATCTATTCGACGGTCGCCAATTTGCCGGCCATGATTGCCGGAGCCCTGTTCTTCCTCACACCGGTGTATTTCCTCACCTCGATATGGGCTTCAACACGCGACCGGGCAGGCCACATCGCCATGGTGACAGGGCTTGCACTGGGGCCGATGTTCCATCAGGTCGCGCCGGAATTCGATATTCTCTATGCCGGTGTCGTCGGCGGCACCCTGGCGTTTTTCGCTGATCGTCTGTGGAAGCGGAGAGCGGGCTCATGATCAGCTATGAGAGCTTCGATACCTGGTGGTGGCCCTATGTCTTTATCGCCATCGCCGGCTGGCTCGCCACCGATATCTGGCGCTGGATCGGTGTCCTTGTCGGCAACAGGCTCAAGCAGGATTCCGCAGCACTCGTCTGGGTGCGCGCGGTAGCCACGGCGCTGCTTGCCGCTGTCATCGCCAAGCTGATCCTTTACCCGACCGGAGAACTCGGCAATGTCCCGTTGGCACTGCGCCTGATCGCCGTATCCGCTGGATTTTCCGCGTTTCTCATCGGCGGCAAGCGTACCTGGATCGGGATTGTCACAGCCCTCGGGCTGTTGATTGGCGGCCAGTTGCTGCTCGGTTGACGGCGGCGAGAGGCAGGGCTTATCAACCGCTCTGACGCATGCCGTTATCGCAAGACCGCTGCCTGTTCTGCGTGACTGGCGCTAATCGTCGAACCGCTTGGCCATCCATGAGTAACTGTCGGTGACCACATGCACCGGCTTGGACACCAGCACCTTGACGGTCTCCGTCTCGGGCAGCGCCTGCCTGAACCGGTTCAGCACGCGTGATGCAATCCCGGCCTCGGGCTGCAATGCCGCAAGGGCCGGGCTCTCCGGTTCGGGAATGTCCACCTTCGGCACCGGCATCGCCGGTCCCTGCGCGGAGCCTGCAGCGGTTTCCGTGGCAATTTCCTCTCCGTTTGCGGGTTCTCCGTCGACTTCGGCCAAGCCGGTATCTTCCGGGGTCTGGCAAACCGCCACGACCACAGGATAGTCGATATTCGAGTAGAGCTGGAGTTTGTCTTCCGAACTTGCGTCACATTGCTGGATCGTCGCCCAACGCTGGTCAAGCATCTCGATGTAATGGCATTGCGTGGCGGTATCATCGCAGCCGAGGATTGTCATGAGGATGAGAGCGGTTTGCATATGGGTCTCGCAATAGCTTGTTTCACCTGCTCATGAACCCGTATTGTCGCCAAAGCAAGGCAGCGCCGTCTCGGTAATATGTCATAATTGAGAACCTGAATTCGCCAATACCTCGAATTTGCCAACACAACGGTCGAACCAATTCGGAGAGCGATTGATGGCACCACAACACATCATCATCATCGGCGCGGGCATTGTCGGGGCGTCCATAGCCCATCGCCTGAGCCTGGCCGGAGCCAAAATCACCATCATCGACAGGGCTCAAGCGCCCGGTCTCGGCGTCAGCGCTGCCTCGTTCGGATGGATAACCTGTGCTGCGGGCGATCCCGGTATCCCCGACGACGTGTATCGGCAACGGCTGCAGGCGATTGACGACTACACCCTTCTTGACAGGGAATTTGGCGGTCGCCTTTGCGCGCCATTGAGGGGAGCAATGGTGTGGGGCGCGAGTGATGCCGAAACTCGCGACTGGGCGCACCGGCATGCCGAAAAAGGCAGTCAGGTGCGGCTGGTCAATGGTGTCGAAATCACCGAACTCGAGCCGATGATTGCCGAACCGCCCGCGCTCGCGGCCTGTTTTTCGCGGGAAAAGGCCGTTGATGTCGGCCATGCCTGCGCCATGCTGGTCCGCGCCGCGCGCGACAGGGGCGCTGAACTGATCCTTGGCCAGAAAGCCCTCGGACTTGAAGCCAAAGGCGGCAGGATCAGCGGCGTCAGACTGAACCGGCAGGTCCTCGCTGCCGACTGCGTGATTGTGGCTGCGGGCGCCGCAAGCGCTGATATCGTCAGCAATTTCATGCCCGATCATGGTATTACGATGTCGCCGTCGGCGCTTGTCACCCTCAGCGTCGATGCAGGCAGGCTCAATCATGTCATTGATGGCGGCGGGATCGAAATCCGGTCTCTGGGCAATGGTGATTTGATCGCCGCCTGCTGTGTGGAACACTGCCATGATGCTCAAGTGCGGGAGGTTCTGGCCGAAAATGTGCTTGCCAGAGTGCAACAGTTGTTCCCCGGGATTAAAAATCCCGCCGTCGACAATGTGCGGATTGGTCAGCGCCCGTTTGTTGCGGAGGGACGTCCGCTGGTCTCAACCGCACCACATCTCGAGGGGCTTTATCTGGCGGTGGCGCACCCAGGCGTCATCCTTGCGCCGGAGATCAGCCGCCAGCTTGCAGGCATGCTGAGTCGGTAGACGGACGGCCCAACGGACTTCATATCCGTGCGTCCGGAGCCCCGGTTGCGCCCGAACCCCGGCAGGGTGCGCGCATTGTTTGCATGCGGTCTTTGCCTCAGTGCCTAACAGTTGTAAAACATATGTCAGCCGCCGGTGGCCGGGCGTCCAGATGTCCGGCGCCATCGATCCCACAACCTGGACGCAGGAGTTGTTATCCTTTGACCGAATTTACCGAAGCCGGACGCCAGGCTGGTGCCGAGCTCGCCAGCAGGCATGGTGTCAGCCCGGACGCCATCGAGCATGTGCTCATGGCGGTGATTGCCGGGCAGGGAACCCTGGCGCAATTCGACCACCCCGAACTCGGCGGCATGGGGCAATGGTCGCTCGGCGGCATGACCATGGTGGGAGACATGTTCAACAATACGCTCAAGGCCAGGGTGGATGCGATCTGCACCGATGTTGCACAATTGCTTGGCCAGTCGTCGCCGCTGCATCTGACTCCGGCCGCGTCATCGCAAACCCAGTCCCAGGGCGATGGTGTCAGCCTGTTTGTTTCCGGAGGGGCATCGGGCCATTGGTGGCCCGGCGATCTCGGGCATGCCGCCTCGACCGGCGCCCAGAACCGGATGCGGTATGCCTGGTTTCCGGATGCCCGGCGGCTGGCCATTGATGCCGGTGACGGCAAAGTCCGGATCTATGACACCGGCGATCATCGCATCGGCGGTTTCTCGCAGCAGCAATCCGGCGACCAGTCGCTGAGTTTTACCTCGCAGCACGGGCTGGTCAAACTCTCGGAATTGCGCGAGATCGATGCCGCCGGTTTACCCGGCAACGAACATGCTGGCAGGTCTTCCGCGCCGGCGCTCTCGGACGCGCTCCTCAAGACGACTGCGAGCAACCGGGTTGCGGATGCCGCCCCCGAGCCTTCCCGCTTCGAGCCGGGCACCGCACAGCCCGAATTGCGCCAGCGCGAACCGGATGAACCGGCCAAGCCCGCCACGGCGGAACCCCCCGTTACGGCGGACACCCCCGTCGCAGCGGACACCAGTGAGCAACAGGATATCTTCGCCAAGATCGAGCGATTGGCGGCACTTCATGCCAAGGGCATTCTCACCGATGGCGAGTATCAGGCCAAGAAGGCCGAATTGCTGGCGCGGATCTGATCCGGTTCCGCCGCAGATTCTGCGTTCAGCCCAGCGCCGCGCGGATTTTCTCCGCATTGGACTTGAGCACGCTGCCGTCTTCCATCGTGCCGGTATGCGGCTTCATCGCAACGCCGTCGAAGCGCGGGATCACATGAACATGCAGGTGAAACACCACCTGGCCGCCGGCCGCTTCGTTGAACTGCTGGATGGTGACGCCGTCAGCGCCAAAAGCCTGCATCACCGCATGCGCCATCTTCTTGGTTGTCGCCATCACGGCTGACAGGCTGTCGATCTCGACATCGAAAATATTGCGGGCAGGGGCCTTGGGGATCACCAGGCAATGACCATCACCGCGCGGCATGATGTCCATGATGGCCAGCGTGTGCTCATCCTCGTAAAGCCGCTCGGCGGGCAATTCGCCACGCAGGATCTTGGCAAAAACGTTGTTGTCATCGTAGCTGGGTGCGGTCATGGGGCGGATCTCCGGATCGGTATCGATTGGACTGTTTGTACCCGGCCCGGGCTTCCGGTCAAGCCGTCTCGGGCCGTCGGCGGCGATCAGTCGCCGCTCTTGTCAGCCTCGTTGCCGCCTTTGCGAAACGGGCCGTGTTCACTCAGTACCTGAGCGACATGTTCGACATCGCGGCGCTCGCGTTCGAGATAATCGGCCACGGCGCGTCTCAGCCCCGGATGCTCGATATAGTGCGCCGAGTGCGTGGTCGCCGGCAGATAGCCGCGCGCCAGTTTGTGCTCGCCCTGCGCTCCGGCTTCGACGCGGGCGAGACCCTTGGCGATGGCGAAATCGATGGCCTGATGATAGCAGACCTCGAAATGCAGGAACGGGTGATCCTCGACACAGCCCCAGTGCCGGCCGTACAGGCAGTCGCCGCCGATGAAATTGATCGCGCCAGCAACATAGCGGCCGTTCCGTCGCGCCATCACCAGAAGCACGTCTTCGGCCATGCGTTCGCCGATCATCGAATAAAACGTCCGGGTCAGATAGGGCCGTCCCCATTTGCGCCCGCCGGTGTCGATGTAGAACTCGAAGAAGATGTCCCAGATCTCTTCGGTCAGGTCGCTGCCGGTGAGCCATTCGATGGTGATGTCGTTTTCAAGTGCCGCCTTGCGTTCCTTGCGCAACTGCTTGCGTTTACGGGATGCCAGCGTGTCGAGAAAATCATCGTAACTGCCATAGCCGGGATTTTGGAAATGAAACTGCTGGTCGGTGCGGTGCAGATATCCCTCCGCCTCAAACGCCGGAATTTCGGTCTCGGGCACGAAGGTCGCATGCGCCGAGGACAGGCCGAGTTGCGTGCACAAGACGCGCCCGCCCGCCGCCAGCGTCCGACGGCGCGCCTCGTCGCCCGGACCGGGGCGCACCATCAGCCGCGGACCGGTCGCCGGTGTGAACGGCGCCGAACACTGCAGCTTGGGATAATAGCGTCCGCCGGCACGCTCGAACGCATCGGCCCAGGCGTGATCGAACACATACTCACCCATCGAATGGCTCTTGATGTAGGCGGGCATGGCGCCTTCAAGCGACCCGTCCGGTGCGCGCAACACGATGTGCCGCGGCAACCATCCGGTTTCGGCCGATACCGATCCGGAGTCCTCTAGAGATGACAAAAAAGCATGACTGACAAAGGGGTTATAGATGATACCGGACTCAATACCAGAACCGCTTGAATCAGAATGTGAACCGCGCGCGGCACCGCCGAGCCGGCTCCATTCACCGGCTGTGACTTCGGACATGGCCGCGATGGTCGATAGCGTATGCTCTGTATCGTCAACAGTCATGATATTCCGTTCCGCGCGTCGCCCATGGCCGTGCCTGTGTCCGTAAACACTGTGCTTCAACTTATGAACGGTGCACGGATTGGCAAGGTCATGCGTCGATCGTGGCGTCGGGATCAAAGCCCTCGAACGTCATCTGATCGGCGTATTCGCGGGTCAGTTGCCGCGCCGGCGCGTCCCGCACCGTCCAGGTGATGATGGCAATTCCCTGTTTGCGCTGGGCCTCGACAAAGCGGTTGGGAAGGTGGTGCACGCAATAGGAAATGAAATCCAGGCCAAGATGCATGGCTTCCTCGTGAACAAAGAACTTCTCCGGCTTGACCCCTTCCGCCGTCAGGCCGAGCGGACAGGTGGCGCCGCAGGCCTTGAGGTCGCGCAAAAGCCGGTCGTCGAAGCTCATCAGCGCCACCGGCCCGTCATAGCTCTCAAGACATTCGACAACCGCGTCGGCAAAGCCGTCATCGTCGCCGGGGCGCGGCTTCAGCTCTATGACCAGCGGCACCTGGCCCTTGACCAGCTTGAACAGGGCCGGCAGCGACATGACGCCGTCCGATGTTCCGCCGACCCGCAGCTGGGCCAGTTCCTGCGAGGTCCGCTCCCGCACGTCGCCCGAAAGCCCGCAGAGCCGCTCCAGGTCATCATCATGAAACACCACCGGCACGCCATCGGTGGCGATGTGGATGTCGCATTCTATGGCGTAATTGGATTCGATCGCCCGCAGAAACGCGCTTCGGGTGTTCTCCCAGATGTTCACGTTCATGTCGTGATAGCCGCGATGGGCGATAGGGCGGGCGGTCAGCCAGCCGAGGTCCTTGCGTGTCTCGCTCATGTCAATGTCACCGGATCTCGATGATCGCGTCGATCTCGACGGCGGCGTTGAGCGGCAGACTGGCCACGCCAACGGCGGCGCGGGCATGCTTGCCGGCATCGCCGAGAATGTCGGCAATCAGGTTCGAAGCGCCATTGATGACCAGGTGCTGGTCGGTGAAATCCGGATCGGAAGCGACGAAACCGCCGAGCTTGACCACCCGCACAATGCGTTCGAGATCGCCGCCGAGCGCCGCCTTGGCCTGCGCCAGAATATTGATGGCGCACAATTCGGCGGCCCTTTGCGCGGACGCCACATCGACGTCGCGACCGAGCAGGCCCTTGACCGCCAGCGCGCCGCCTTCCAGCGGCAACTGTCCGGAAACGTACAGCAGCGAGCCGGAAATCACATAGGGCAGATAATTGGCCGCAGGGGCTGCGGCTTCGGGAAGGGTGATGTTGCGGCCTGACAGGCGGGACTCAACGCTATCGGTCATGTAAGAGACTCCAAATTCGACTGGGTTAGGGCTGTTTCGGCGAATTCTCGCTGGATTGAAGTTCCGCCTCGCTTTTGCCGTAGCTGGTCTTATAACATCGGCGATGGATTCGACAGGAGAAAACCTGATGCGCATGTTTGTAATTGCGTCGCTGACCGTCTTGGCCTGTGCGCAGGCAACCACTTCGGCGCTCGCCGGAGCAGGGACCGCTGGCCGGGTCGGAGGCGAGGCCCTGGCCGCCCATCGCGCCGTCTATGATCTCAGGCTCAAGGATGCGTCCGAACGGTCCGGTATATCCGGCATGGTCGGCCGCATGGTCTATGAATTCGGCGGCTCGGCTTGCGAGGGTTACACTGTCAGCTTCCGCTTTGTCACCGAAATCACCACCGGTGATGACACCCGTGTCACCGACCAGCAGACGACCACGTTCGAGGATATCCGCAACCACACATTCCGCTTTGTCACGCGTTCTTTCGTCAACGAGACGCTCGACCACGAGATCCGCGGCGCCGCTGAGGCGGATGGTGACGGGCTTGAAATCAAGCTTGAGCAACCCGACAAGCTCGCGCTCGACATTCCGACAGCGCGGTTTCCCACCGAACACATGATGGAAATGATCGACAAGGCCCGCGATGGCGAACGGTTTTACGAATCGCGCATCTATGACGGCTCGGACGAGGGTGACCGGGCGATGATCACCACCGCGGTCATGGGTGAAAGACAGACTGTGGAAAGCAATGATCCCGAAGCCGAAAGGGCCGGCGATCTCGCTGACGACGCCTTCTGGCCGGTGTCGATGTCCTATTTCGAGGAAAGCACGGAAGGCGATGGCCTGCCGGTCTATTCCATTGCCTTCAAGCTGTATGAAAATGGCGTCACCCGCGACCTGACCATGGATTACGGCGATTTCGTGCTGGAAGGCCAGCTGGCGCAACTCGACATGTACGAGTCCGAGCCGTGCGGGCAGCCGTGAATCGGCGCTGTCGACCCTCCGCGGATGGCGTGCGCGCCGCCCTGTGGCGCAAGCATTTTCCGGCCTGACTGAAATCCACGATGATTTCGCGGTTCCGTCCGGCTGATCCGGAAACCATGGATGGACTGTGACGCCGAGCTGTGTCATGAGGCCCGCTCTTTCGCCTTCGGCGCATCCTTTCACCCGCAAAACAGGTTGGAACAACGGCTATGGCCAATGCGCTGGGGCTTGATTTTGGCACGACCAACACGGTCCTTGCGCAAGCGAGCCAGGGATCGGACACGACCTCGATCAGGTTCACGTCCCCAGCCGGAACAGGCGACACCGTGCGCACCGCGTTGTCGTTCATCAAGGATCCGCAGCTGGGCGCCGGTGCCTTGCAGGTGGAAGCCGGGCAGGCGGCGATTCGCGCCTTCATCGCAAATCCGGGCGAATGCCGTTATCTCCAGTCGATCAAGACCTTCGCGGCGTCTTCTCTGTTTCAGGGTACGCTGGTGCATGCCCGCCGTTTCCAGTTCGAAGATCTCATGGAGGTCTTCCTCAAGCGGATTGAAGCCTATGCGGGCGACAACTGGCCGTCGACGGCCAAACGCATCGTCACCGGACGTCCGGTGCATTTCGCCGGCGCCAATCCCGATGCCGGACTCGCCATGCGCCGTTACTCCGAGGCGTTGACCCGCCTGGGCTTTCCGGAACTGCACTATGTCTATGAGCCGGTGGCCGCGGCCTTCTACTTCGCGCAGAACCTCAAACACGATGCCACCGTGCTGGTGGCCGACTTCGGCGGCGGCACCAGCGATTTCTCGCTGATCCGTTTCGAGACGGTCGCCGGGCGCATTCGCATCAGCCCGCTGGGGCAGTCCGGTGTCGGTGTGGCGGGCGACCAGTTCGATGCCCGTATGATCGACCATCTGGTGGCGCCTGAAATCGGCAAGGGCAGCCAGTTCAAGAGCTTTGGCAAGCGGCTCGATGTGCCCGACAGCTACTACCGCAATTTCTCGCGCTGGAACCAGTTGTCGATTTTCAAGACAACGAAGGAATATGCCGATCTCAAGACCCTGGTCCGTCAGGCCGTGGAGCCGGAAAAGCTCGAAATGTTCATCGACCTGATCGAGCATGACGAGGGGTATCTTCTGCACCAGGCGGTGTCGGCGACGAAGATGGCGCTGTCAGGCGACGAGGAAGCCTTGTTCCACTTTTCAGCCCTCGGCAAAGCCGGTGAGAAAACCGTGAAGCGAAAGGACTTTGAATCCTGGATCGACGCCGATCTCGCCAGCATCACCGGAGCGCTCGACGAACTCCTGGTCAAGACCGGCACTGACGCGGGCTCGGTCGACAAGGTCTTCCTGACCGGCGGCACTTCGTTTGTGCCCGCCGTCCGCCGCATCTTCACCGAGCGCTTCGCCGCGGGCCGGATTGAATCCGGCGGAGAACTGATCTCGATCGCCCACGGACTGGCGCTGATAGGCCAGCGGGACGACATCGAGCAATGGACCGTTCCCGGAGCCGCGTGACGGACAAGCGAGCTAATGCTATGCGGATTGCTGTCCTGTCCTGCGCGCTTTATCGCTGCTTCGCACTTGCAAAACCGCGCCGCAGCCTGTAAGCGACGCTTATTCCACACGTGGGGCATGGGGTGATGCGGGAGAAATCCGTATCAGTCCGCCGGTGGCGCCTAGCGCTCACGCCCCGCGGAGGTTCAACCGGAAACAGGAGTACAAGGCATGGCATTGCCTGATTTTTCCATGCGCCAGCTGCTTGAAGCAGGCGTTCACTTCGGCCACCAGACTCACCGCTGGAACCCGAAAATGAAGCCGTACATCTTTGGTGCGCGCAACAATCTTCACATTCTCGATCTCGGCCAGACCGTTCCGATGCTCAATCAGGCATTGAAGCTGGTGTCCGACACCGTGTCCAAGGGCGGTCGCGTGCTGTTCGTCGGCACCAAGCGTCAGGCTTCCGAGATCGTTGCAGATGCTGCCGCCCGTTCGGCGCAGTATTATGTCAACGCCCGTTGGCTCGGCGGCATGCTGACCAACTGGAAGACCATTTCCCATTCGATCCAGCGCCTGCGCAAGCTCGACGAGATCCTTTCGGCTGAAGCTTCGGGCTTCACCAAGAAGGAACGCCTCAACCTCGAGCGCGAGCGTGAAAAGCTCAACCGCGCTTTGGGCGGTATCCGCGACATGGGCGGCACGCCTGACCTGATGTTCGTCATCGACACCAACAAGGAAGGCATTGCCATCCAGGAAGCCAAGCGTCTTGGCATTCCGGTCGTTGCGATCATCGATTCCAACTGCGATCCCGATGTTGTCGATTACCCGATCCCGGGCAACGACGATGCGTCGCGCGCCATTGCGCTGTATTGCGACCTGATCAGCCGCGCCTGCATCGACGGCATCGCCCGTCAGCAAGGTGCGTCCGGCGACGATCTGGGCGCAATGGAAGCTCCGGTCGAGCCTGCACTGGAAGCCGCGCCTGAAGCTGCTGCGGCTGAAACTGCAGCGCCTGCGGCAGCGGTTGAAGCCGCACCCGCAGAAGAAGCCGCCAAGGCCTAAATCCGGGTTTCGGAC
>NZ_JBDWHW010000183.1:0-8077 GCF_039975035.1 Hoeflea sp.
AGCGGTCGGATTTGCGGTTATGCTCAGCGCGGGTGATATCAGTCCAGGACATAGTGGCCTCCATCGAATCTTTGACAATCCGACGGAATCACATCCCACTGATATCACTCAATAACTTTCAGATCGGGCTCTTAGAGAACCGATACGGAGTTTGCAACCCCAAGCCGGGAGCAGTACTTGTTTTCGACAGATTTCAAGTGATTACACAGATATGGCATTCAGCACTGCGTTTTACGGCGGAATTTCGTGCGTTCCATATTCGCAGCCGCCTGTTGAAATATCTCCTTTGGATCAGCCATCTTTGGAGGCCTCTTTCGCGAGGACCGCGATCGGCTGCGAACCAGAGACGGCACTGGTGGTCGATGACGGGAAAGACCGCTCGCCAGGGAGTATCGTGAACAATCGGGCCTTCCCTTTGTATCGCAAACATTATTTCAGCGGGCGGGCTGATGATGTTTGCCCATTGATACCGCACATTGCTACTGTTGCTACATCTCGGCCAACACGCCGAGTACCCCGATCAGGGAGATGCGGATTGTGCCCGGTGCGCCGGTTTCGCGCACGAACACCAGGTTTGAATTGGAAACAGGAGACGGGACGCTGCAGGGAATGTAGAGAATGCCCTGGTTAGCCACGCCCTTGGGGGCTGACGAGGCGTTGTTAAACGAACCGTTCGCACCTGTCGGGGTCAATCCGGTATCCACAGTTTCCAGATCCGTCAGCGCTGCGGTGTCGCCGGATATATAGTATTTTGCAAACAGCCCGGTCTGTCGGAAGCTTGCTCCGAAGTTGTTGATAAGCATCGGGCTGATGTCGTAGGCGGAGCAACGGTTGAGGGTAACCGAAAGCGGATCGCCGATCTGGATGGTCTCGCCTGCTGTCCAGCTGGCAATCGCGGCAGGATCCAGCACGGTAAGCGAATTGGCGGCCGGAGCAGCGACTACCCAGGCGCTTTGTTCTGGGATCTTGGACATGTTCCAGATCCGCACCATTGCGTTTCCGGTCATGTAGTTTGTGAAAAACAGGTGGGCCTGCACCGTCGTCAGGGTGATCGTGGCGCCGGTCACTGTATCGATAATACCGCTGCGCGGGTTCTGGTCATGCAGTGCGTCGATGCGAAAGATCGTGGGTCCTCCAGACACGCCGAGGAAACTCTGTGGCCTTTGTCCTGAAGCGGGATGGACAAGGCCCTCGGGGAACCGGACCTGTCCGGTTGCACGATCAGCAACGAGTGCTTCTTTCCAACTGCTGCCGTCCGCACTCACCTTGATACGCCAGTTGTCATCGCCGGCAAGCCCGAATTCGGCACGCCCCGACCATCCGGTTTGAAAGGTGAGGCTTGCAGTGTTGAATTCGGTACCTTTGTTGAGCGCCAGCCGCATGTCGCCTGTTCCCGGCGTGACATCATCATGGCTCATAAGCACCGCGTCCGATTTCACTGCCAGCCGGTTGGCCGCGTCAGCCGTGGTGTTGACGCCGACATGACTTACCGGATTGATCGCTTTGTCGATCACGGCATTCCAATCAGCGCCGTCATGCACCAGCAGACGTTGTTCGTCCTCGACATAGGCCAGCCAGCCCTGCTTTGGTGCGATGATAGTCCAGTCCCCGGCGCTGAAGGCGACGATCTTATCGTCGTGGCCGGCCCACACGCCGGTGGCGTCAGCGGCGACAATGTATCGTTCTCCTTCGACCGGAGAAGGCGGCGGCATGCTCAGCCCGCGCGTTGATACCGAAAGTTGCAGCACGGCGTCGAGCAGGCTCAAGGCCTCATTGTGTGTGACGTGCTTTTGCGCCTGAGACGGCATGATGAAAGGCAGGTCGAGATTGGGCGAGCGGTCCATGGAGCAATCCTGGTTGGTTTGAAAGGTCCAACCAGTATCGTTCAGGCTGTTACGACGGGGATGAAAAAATCCGGCTCGGAACGCGGCACAATTGTGCTACGGGCATTTGAATGTCCGTAGCACCGAGTTTAGCAAAGGAAAATCAGCGTCTTAACTGAAATCCCGATTCAGCCGTTCAACAACTGCCGTGGCCAGGGCGTCTGCGCTTTCGTCCACGGTTTTAAGGTGAATATCCGGCTGCTCGGGCGCCTCGTAAGGTGACGAGATACCGGTAAAATTGGCAAGATTTCCCGACATCGCCTTCTTGTACAGTCCCTTGGGGTCGCGGCGTGCGCATTCCTCAAGCGGCGTGTCGACAAAAACCTCGATGAATTCGCCTGACATCATCATGTCTCGCGCCAGCCGCCGTTCCGAGCGAAACGGCGAGATGAACGAGACCAGCACGACCAGTCCGGCGTCGCTCATCAGGCGCGCCACCTCGGCAACGCGCCGGATATTCTCGACGCGGTCTTCCTCGGTGAAGCCGAGATCGCGGTTCAGCCCGTGGCGGACATTGTCGCCATCCAGCGTCATGGTGTGGCGTCCAAGCGCGTGCAACTGCTTTTCCACCAGATTGGCGATTGTTGACTTGCCTGAACCCGACAGCCCTGTGAACCACAAGACAGCAGGCTTCTGGTGCTTGAGCCCCGCGCGTGCTTCGCGCGTCACGTCAATGGACTGCCAGTGCACATTGTCGGCGCGGCGCAGGGCGTGATCGATCATTCCTGCGCCAATGGTGGCGTTGGTCATCCGATCGATCAGAATGAAGTTGCCGGTTGTCCGGTTGTCCCGGTAAGCATCAAAGATGAGCGGCGCCTGGGTGGAAATATTGCACACCCCGATTTCATTGCGGTCGAGGTGAGTGGTCGCCTCGCGGGCGAGCGAGTTGACATCGATCTTGTGCTTCAGCGTGGTTATGCTGGCCGGGGTAGTCATGGTTTCGGTGCGCAAGATGTAGCTGCGTCCCGGCAACATGGCGTGCCGGTCGAACCAGATCACGTGCGCCTGGAATTGATCGCTTACCATTGGCCGGGCATCAGGGGCGACAAGCATCGAGCCGCGCGAAACATCCACTTCGCCATCCAGCACCAGGGTAACGGCCTGGCCTTCACGGGCGGAAGCTAATTCGCCGTCGGCTGTCACGATGGATTTGATATTGCCCATTTGACCGGAGTTCGCGACAACCACCGGGTCGCCGACAGCAATCTTTCCGGAGGTGATCTGGCCTGCAAATCCGCGAAAATCCAGATGCGGGCGCACCACAAGTTGCACTGGAAAGCGGAAGGGAAGCTCGGCGGCACTGTCTGGCAGAATCACGCTTTCGAGATGCTCGATCAGTGTCGGGCCGTCATACCAGGGCATGGACTCCGATGCGATCGAGACATTGTCGCCGAACCGTGCCGACATCGGGATTGGGCGGATGTCATCAAATCCGAGAGTCTCCGCGAAGGCCATGTATTCAGCCACGATTTCATCGAAAACGGCTTGGTCATGATCCACCAGGTCGATCTTATTGATCGCCAGGACGATCTGGCGAATCCCGAGCAACGATACGATGTGGGAGTGACGCCGGGTTTGTTCGAGAACGCCTTTTCGGGCGTCAATCAGCACAACAGCCAGTTCGGCGGTCGAGGCGCCGGTCGCCATGTTGCAGGTGTATTCTTCATGTCCCGGCGTGTCGGCGACAATGAACTTGCGCTTTTCTGTTGCGAAAAACCGGTAAGCGACATCAATGGTGATGCCCTGTTCGCGTTCCGCTTCCAGACCATCGACCAGGAGGGCGAAATCAATATCCTCGCCAACCGTGCCATGCTTGCGGCTGTCGCTTTCAAGTGCTGCCAGCTGATCCTCGAAAATCAGCTTGGTGTCATAAAGCAAGCGGCCGATCAGTGTTGATTTGCCGTCATCCACGGAACCGCAGGTGATGAATCGCAACAGCGTCTTGTTTTCCTGGCGGTTGAGGTAAGCCGACACGCCGCCTTCCAGGTCCGGGCTCGTTGGATTTTGCATCAGAAGTAACCTTCCTTTTTCTTCTTTTCCATCGATCCCGACTCATCCCGGTCGATCAGTCTCCCCTGCCGTTCAGAGGTGCGGGCAATCAGCATCTCGCCGACAATGTCCTCAAGCGTTTCGGCGTCGGATTCAAGCGCTCCGGTCAGTGGGTAACACCCCAGGGTGCGGAACCGGACCTTGCGGATTTGCGGCTCCTCGCCGGGTTTGAGTTTCAACCGTTCGTCGTCGACCATGATCAGCATGCCGTCGCGTTCGACCACCGGCCGCGGGGCGGCGAAATAGAGAGGAACGATCGGAATGTTCTCCCGCAGGATATACTGCCAGATATCAAGTTCGGTCCAGTTGGACAGCGGAAACACCCTGATCGATTCACCCTTGCCGATACGGGTATTGTAGGTTTTCCACATTTCCGGACGCTGTGTTTTGGGATCCCACGCATGCTGCGCATTGCGGAACGAAAAGATCCGCTCCTTGGCGCGGGATTTTTCCTCATCTCGCCTTGCGCCGCCAAATGCTGCATCGAAACCGTGGGCGTCAAGCGCCTGACGCAATCCCACCGTCTTCATCACGTGGGTATGCGTGTTGGAGCCGTGATCGATCGGATTGATGCCGTCTCTCACGCCGTCCTGGTTGATATGGACAATCAGATCGAGCCCCAGATCCTTGGCCATCTGGTCGCGGAACGAGATCATCTCGCGAAATTTCCAGGTGGTGTCGACATGAAGAAACGGAAACGGCGGCTTGGCGGGATAGAACGCCTTAATGGCCAGCCGAAGCATGACCGAAGAATCCTTGCCTACCGAATAAAGCATCACCGGTTTTGCGAAACTGGCGGCCACCTCACGGAAAATATGGATTGCTTCCGCTTCAAGCCTATCGAGGTGTGTCAGGGTCAATTATTGTCTCCGTCCAGTGTGCATGTCGGTTTTTCATACGCGGGTTCTATGCCATCGGCCCCAGATCGAGCCATTGGCAACCATCGTAACCATAAACCCATCTCATCGAGCGTTTGAAATCCGCTGCTTGTGTTATGCGTGCAACCATATCCTCAGTGACATTCAACGCTATCCATCAAGGGTACTTGCAGTCAGCGCGGTTAGATATTCCGGATTCATGCAATCTTTCAACCGGTACTGCCTGATGCTTTCAGCTTATCCGCCATCGGTGACGGATTGGAGCAAACTGGCGACAACGCTTGAGGCTGATAGCCGCCATTCCGGCGAAGAATAACGAAAGACCTGTTCGGTTTTGCTGCAATCAAGCCTGGAATTCGTGGGCCGGGGCGCCGGTGTCTTGTAACTTGAGCCCGGAATCCGGTTCACGCGAGCAGACGGACCGCCGAGTCGTGCGCTTTCCGACAGCACATGTTCGGCAAGATCAGCCCAGGTCGCGTCGCCTTGTCCGGCCATGTGAAATGTCCCCCATGCGTCAAATCCCGGCTGCGTTACAACGCGGGCGATAGCCAGGAGACCGGATGCAAGATCATGTGCTGAAGTCGGATTGCCATTCTGATCGGCAACCACACCGATTTCGTCGCGATCAGCCGCCAGTCGCAGCATCGTCTTGACGAAATTCTTGCCGTAGGGGCTGTAAACCCAGGCAGTGCGGACGATAATGTGATGGGGATTTGCGTCCCGGACGGCGAACTCGCCAGCCAGTTTGGAGGCTCCGTAGACAGACACAGGGCCGGTGGTGTCCTCCGGCGCATAAGCGCGCTCTGAGGTGCCATCAAAAACATAATCGGTCGAAACGTGGATGACCGGCACCGCCATGCCTCTGGCCGCGCGCGCCACATTCGACGCGCCATCCCGGTTGATGATGAAGGCGAGATCGGATTCGGTTTCGGCCAGATCAACCGCAGTGTAGGCGGCCGCATTGATGACGAGATCGGCTTGTGTGGCGGCAAGCGCGGCCTCCAGTGCCGGTCCGTCCGCCAGATCAATGGCGGGCCGTCCGACGGTTACAAGCGTGACATCAGCCATGGACGCAGTCTGGTCGATCAGGCAGCGGGCCAGTTGTCCTTGAGTGCCGGTGACTGCAATCCGCATGATCTAACTGCCCTTGGAACCGAGGCGTGCGCCCGCGTATTTTTCCTCGCGGATTGGTCTCCACCACCAGTCATTGGCAAGATACCAGTCGATGGTTCGGGCGATTCCGCTGTCGAATGTTTCGGACGACTTCCAGCCAAGTTCGGTTTCAATCCGGGTTGGATCGATCGCATAGCGTCGGTCATGGCCGGGGCGGTCGCTCACCATGGTGATCAGATCGAGATAGCTGTTTCCCGATGTTCTTGGCCGTTTTGTATCCAGTGTTCGGCAAATCGTTCGAACCACGTCGATATTGCGGCGTTCGGCGCGACCGCCGATGGCATAACTCTGTCCGGCAGCCCCGGTCGTCGCCACCAGTTCAAGCGCGGCGGCATGATCGTCGACATAAAGCCAGTCGCGAACATTCTCGCCCTTGCCGTAGATTGGCAGTGGCTTTTCATCCAGCGCATTGAGAATGACCAGCGGGATCAGTTTCTCGGGAAAGTGGAACGGCCCGTAATTGTTGGAACAGTTCGACAGGACAACCGGCAAACCATAGGTGTGGAACCAGGCGCGCACCAGATGATCGGACGCAGCCTTGGAGGCGGAATAGGGAGATGAGGGCGCGTAGGGCGTATCTTCGGTGAAAATGCCGGAATCGAACGGCAGGTCGCCGAACACTTCGTCGGTGGAGATGTGATGAAAACGGAACCGCTCGCGCCGCTCCGACGACAGGGTGTCATGATATTGCCGCGCGGCATTGAGCAGCTTGAACGTGCCGATGATATTGGTATCGATGAAGGCTTCCGGCCCGTCAATGGATCGATCAACATGGCTTTCCGCCGCCAGATGCATGATCACGTCGATCTCATGCGTGTTGAGAATCTCCGACACCGTTGTCGCGTCGCGAATGTCGGCTTCGACAAAGTGATAATTGGGACGGTTCTCGATCTGCCGCAACGAGGCCGGATTGCCCGCATAGGTCAACGCATCGAGATTGACCACTGTGTGGGCCGGGTTTGTTGCAAGCCGTCTGCAAACAGCCGAACCGATGAAGCCGGCACCGCCCGTGACTAGAAACTTCATGCTACCGCTCCATCAAAAACAAATCCGGTGTCTGTCTCCTCAAGCAAGGGCGCGCCCTTGTCCTTGGCGGACAAACAATCCTGGTTCACCTCGACGCGCCAATCGATCCCGATCGCGGGATCGTCGTAACGTACTGACCGGTCATTGTCAGGCGAATAGTTGGCGGAGACCTTGTAAAGGAATTCCGTGTCCGGCTCCATGGTCACAAATCCGTGGGCGAAGCCCGCCGGAATGTAAAGCTGGTTGCCGAGAGTGGCATCAAGTTCCAGCCCGACCCATTTCGCATAGGTTGGCGACCCCTTGCGGATGTCGACAGCAACGTCAAAAACCCGGCCGCGCGTCACCCGCACCAGTTTAGCCTGGGCCATGGGCGGGGTCTGGAAATGCAGTCCGCGCAGGGTGCCTTTGGCACGGGACAGTGAATGGTTGTCCTGGACAAAGTCTGCATCCACGCCATTTTCCTGCCAAAGACTTTTCCGGTAGACCTCTGAGAAGAAGCCGCGGTCGTCACCAAAGCGATCAGGCCGGACTTCGATAACGCCGGGAATTGCGAGCGGATGAAATGTCGGCATCAGCTAAGTTCCTCGACTCTGCGGCGCAAATATGCCGCATATTCAGTTTTGCCAAGCGACATGGCGTTGGCGAGAACCTGGTCGCCGGTCAACCAGCCATTTTCAAGACCAATTTCCTCTGGGCAGGCGATCTTGATGCCTTGCCGGTGTTCGATTGTTCTGACAAACCCCGATGCTTCGTGCATGGAATCGGGCGTTCCCGTATCCAGCCAGGCAAATCCGCGTCCAAGCTGCTTGACGTACAGGTCACCGCGTTGGAGGTAGGCATTGTTGACGTCCGTGATTTCCAGTTCGCCGCGGGGTGACGGTTTGATGGAGGCTGCAATATCGAGAACGTCGTTGTCGTAGAAGTACAGCCCGGTCACGGCCCAGTTGGACAATGGTTTGACCGGCTTTTCGACAATGTTGGTAGCGAGGCCGGTTGAGGGGTTGAAGGAGACAACGCCGTAGCGTTCGGGATCCTTGACGTAATAGGCAAAGACCGTCGCGCCGCTTT
>NZ_JBDWHW010000184.1:0-34080 GCF_039975035.1 Hoeflea sp.
GCTACATCTATCTCGACCGGTTCACGCCGTTGCTTGCGGATTTTTCACAACCGCAGATCCCGACAAATGGCGCTCTCATGGTGGCAATGGCAGCAGCGTTGCGCCCAGCCAGACTGGTCATTTCCGGTATCGATCTGTACCTCCATCCGCAGGGCAAATATCCCGGCGGAGCAGACAATCCCGAAGGCTATACCGACCAGCATTCAGCCCAAACCGATTTGGATCTGATCGGCCGGGCAATCGCCGGTTATAACGGAAACCTCGTCATCCTCAGCGACAATCTGCTGAGCGCGCTCCCGCGGCGCTGAACGCCTTGCAAGTCGCACTGGATGGATGAGAGATGCAGGGTGTCCGGCGCGTCAGGCTTGCTGGTCGCGAAACATTTCCCTCAGCGCGATCTTGTTGATCTTGCCGGTGGCGGTGTGCGGGATCTCATCGACGAAAGCGACCCGCTCCGGGATCCACCATTTCGCGATCTTGCCTTCCATGAATTTAAGGATTGCCCCGGCGTCAGGCTCCGCTCCCTGGCGCGGCACGACGATCAGCAAGGGGCGCTCGTCCCATTTGGGATCGCTCACGCCGATCACGGCCGCTTCGGCCACATCGGGATGGTCGACGGCGAGATTTTCCAGATCGATGGTCGAAATCCATTCGCCGCCCGACTTGATGACATCCTTGGCGCGATCCGTGATCTGCATATAGCCCAGCGGGTCGATGTGGGCGACATCACCGGTCTCGAACCAGCCCTGGCTGTCAAAACTGTCCGCCCCGGCTCCACCATAGTAGGACGATGCCACTGCCATTCCGCGGACCTTGAGACGACCGAAGGTCTTTCCGTCCCAGGCAAGCTCCTGTCCACTGTCATCGACCAGCTTCATCTCCACTCCGAATGGCGCAAATCCCTGCTTGAGCTTGAGATCGTAAAGCGCCTCGCCGGCCAGCGCGGAATATTCCGGCTTGATCGTGGTCAGCGAACCTACCGGAGACATTTCGGTCATGCCCCAGGCGTGGATCACCTCAACATCATAATCCTTCTCGAAAGCCATGGTCATGGCGCGCGGCGAAGCCGATCCGCCGATGACCACACGCTTGAGCCAGGGCAGCGTCTTTCCGGTCTTGCGAAGATAATCGAGCAACATCAGCCAAACGGTCGGGACAGCGGCGGTCAGTGTGACGCGCTCGCTGTCGAGCAATTCCCAGATCGCCTCGCCATCCATTCGCCCGCCCGGCATAACCAGCCTGGCGCCGGCCATCGGCGCCGCATGGGCAATGCCCCAGGCGTTTGCATGAAACATCGGCACCACCGGCATGACCGTATCGCGGGAGGAGATCTCCATGGCATCGGGCCGGGTCACCATCATGGCATGCAGCACATTGGAGCGATGCGAGTAGAGCACACCCTTGGGATTGCCCGTGGTCCCGGATGTGTAGCACAGCGCCACGGCGTCGTTCTCGTCGGCGGGCAACCAGTCCGACCCCGCAGGCGCGCCGGCGATCCACTCCTCGTAGGCAATCGCGCCGGGCAGCGAGGTCTGGGGCATGTGGGCCGCGTCCGTCAGCACCACGACCCGCTTCAGGCCTGCAACCAGGGGCGCGATCTTTTCCATCAGCGGCACGAATGTCAGGTCGACAAAGACCATGCGATCCTGCGCATCGTTCATGATCCAGGCAAGCTGTTCCGGAAACAGCCTCGGATTGAGCGTGTGGCAGATCATGCCTGCGCCCATTATGCCGTACCAGGCTTCGACATGGCGGCTGGTGTTCCAGGCCAGCGTGGCTATGCGGTCGTCGCGCTCAAACCCTTCAGCCGCCAGACGTGCCCTGACTTGCAGCGCGCGCAGCCGGATATCGGCATAGCTGGTGCGAATGATCGGCCCTTCAACCGAACGGGAGACCACCTCGCGTGCGCCGTGCTGGAGTGCGGCGTAGTCGATAATCTTGTGACAGAGCAAAGGCCATTCCTGGATCAGCGCGCGCATGGCAACCTCCGGTAAGAAAGCAAAATTTTTGGCAAGATCAGCATGAGGTTCCTTGCGTCCGAGCAGTTTCGGTCAGTTGCCCGTCAGGTTCGGCAGGGCGGTTGCCAATCCGGGAAATCTCCGGACCTGCTTCGGTTCTGTCTGGAAGAATCTCATGATCAGGCTGTTTTTGCGAAATGGTCGCCATCCACATTCTCAAAGTCGCCATGGGTGCATGTACGGGCAATGACATTGCGCTGGCGCGCGATCACCGAGATGCCATAGGCTTTGCGGGTGGGGTGCTCACAAAGTCCGGCGATGCAGGCGTGATTGCGAATGCTCATTCCCTGTTCCTTCCGCATCGGGAGAGAGGGAACGCGGCCTGGAACCAACGCCAACAGACACCCCTCCCGTTATGTCTCTGCGTCACGATAGGATATCCATTCTTTTTGTGTCAACAGACAAAATGTGTAGTACTGTGCAATACACTCTATCCAATTTCAACTCGCCGCCGCGCACCAGTCCAGCTCCGCAAAAATTCACTCAAATGTTATCTTATGAAACTATTTTTGCGTATTGACACACTTTGGCGGCTTGGATATCTCTTGGATGAGGATGCGGGGAGGAGAAGTTCATGACAACTTTCAAAGTTGGAAATGTCACCATCCGCAGGATCGAGGAAGTGCTCGAACTCGGCTATCCTCCTGAATTCATGCTGGTGGGCTTTGACCCGGCGATGCTGGACCGGCACCCCATTGCCGCCGACCAGAGATTCTACGACAAATCCAGCGGACGCTCATGGAGCAGCATTCATTCGTGGCTGCTTGAGATCGACGGCAAGACCATTCTCATCGACACCTGTTCGGGCAATGGCAAGGCGCGCGCGCTGCCGATCTTCCAGCGGTTTCACATGCTGGACCTGCCTTACCTGGACAATCTTGCCGCCGCGGGCATCTCGGTGGAAGATGTCGACATCGTCTTCTGCACGCACCTGCACATTGATCATGTCGGCTGGAACACCCGCCGCGATGGCGATGCATGGGCGCCGACATTCCCCAATGCGCGCTACATTTTCGGCCGTGCCGAATACGAGCACTGGACCGGTGACGGCAAGGGGCCGCAGGTATTTCCCGAAAACGCCGCCGTTATAGAAGACAGTGTGCTGCCGATCGCCGAGGCCGGAATGATGGAGCTGATCGATGCAGGCGAGGAGATCATGCCGGGGCTGCGCGTCGAAGCCGCTCCAGGCCACACCAAGGATCAGTTGATCGTCAAATACGAATCCGACGCGGGCAGCTTCGTTATCTCTGCCGATGTTCTGCACAACCCGGTTCAGGTTTACGAGCCGTTCGTGACCAGCCGGTTTTGCGAATATCCGGATCTGGCAGAACAAACCCGGCGCAACCTTTTGGCCTACTGCGCCGAGCGCGATGCCTTGCTGCTGCCGATGCATTTCGGCGCGCCACATGCGGGGCGAATTGCACGAACCGCATCGGGATACGAGTTCCTGCCGGAAACGGCAGTCGACGAGACAATCAAGCGGGACCTGTCGCAGACCTAGCCCGGCCGGATCAACTCCGCGCCGCGCCGGTCCGGAACCGTCAGGCTCGCAAAAACAAGGAAGTGAAAAACCATGGGCTATACGATCACGGAGAAGATTCTGGCGCGGGTTTCAGATCTCGATCACGTCAAGGCGGGCGATGAGGTGATGGCCAAGCCCGACTACGTGACGGCCTATGATTTTCCCGGATACACCGATCTGTATTTCAAGCAAATGAAAGAGGATTTCGGCATCGAGCGGGTGGCGGAACCCGAGCGCTTCGCCATGTTCATCGACCACATGGTGCCCGCCGCCACCCCCAAGGAAGAGGAACTTCATATCGGCACCCGCAAATGGTGCGCGGAGAACAACGTGCCGCTGTTCGAACGCAAGGGTATCGGCCACCAGGTGGCTTCCGAAGTCGGCTATGCGGTTCCCGGCGCATTCGTGGTGCATTTCGACGGGCACATCAGCCAGTTGGGCACATTCGGAACCCTGGCGATGGGGATCCGCCGCAACCTGCTCGAAGCGCTGGTCAATGAACGGATCTCGATCAAGGTGCCGCATACTGTCCGGGTCAACCTGACCGGTACACTCTCGAAGGGCGTGCTGGCGCGGGATGTGTTTCATCATCTGGTCCGTGAAATGGGGCCTGCCTCGTGCCGCTTCCAGGTGCTCGAAGTGGGCGGCCCTGCGCTTTCGCAGCTGACGACCGAAGGGTTGCAGACCATCACCGGACTGGCCATGTTCACCGGCGCCATCACCGCGATCGTCAATCCTGATGAAGCGCGCCTGTCCTATGCGCTGCCACGGGCGCGCAAGAAGCTCGAGCCGGTCTACAGCGATCCGGATGCGGAATACGCCAAGGTCTACGAGATTGATCTTACCAAGCTCGAGCCGCTGATCGTGATCCCGCCGACGCCGGCAAACTCGCGCAACCTGTCGGAATTTCTCGGACTCGAACTGACCAACGGCTATCTCGGCTCCTGCGCCTCGGGCCGGCTGGAGGATCTCGAAATCGCCGCCCGCATCCTGCAGGGCAAGCAGGTGGCGCCGGGCTTCCAGCTCAATGTCGTGCCCACCAGCAATGAAATCATGGTGGCGGCCGGCCGCGCCGGTTATCTTGCCACGCTGACCGAGGCCGGGGCATTCGTCTCAGCGCCGAGTTGCGATTACTGCTTCGGGCGCATGGGCGCCATGTCGGCCAATCAGCGCGCGGTGTCGACCGGCACGCTGAACGTGCGCGGGCGCATGGGCAGCCCGGATTCGGAAATCTATCTGTGCAGCGCCGCCACCGTTGCCGCATCCGCGCTGGAAGGCAAGATTGCCGATCCGCGCAAATACCTGTGAGGAAACGAACATGGCGTTGGAAAACCTGCGCGGGCGCGTCGCCTTCATCTTCGAGGAAGTCAATTTCGACGTCGACCAGATCGTCGGTGTGAAGAACATCAAGATCACCGACATCGACGAACTGGCAGACGCTGCCATGCAGTCCTATGATCCGGACTTTCGCAATTTGGTACGTCCCGGAGATCTCCTCGTCGGCGCCGACAATTTCGGCTACGGCCACCCACACTACCCGCCCATGCGCGCAATGCGTCATATCGGCATTTCCGGCGTGCTGGCGGAGTCGTTTTCCCCCGGATACTGGCGTGGCGAAATCTCGATGGGGTTCCCGCAAGCCACCTGCCCCGGGATTCTCGGGCTTGTCGAGCGCTGGGACGAAATCGAGATCGACTGGGCGGCCAGCGAGGTGCGCAACCTTACCAAAGGCAGCGCGCTGCCCATTGACCCGCTTTCCAACGCCGACCGCGCCATGCTCGATGCCGGAGGCTTGATCGGATACCTCCAGGGCAAGCGCCAGCCCGCAGCCTAATTCAACTCGAACACAGGAAATTCCAGTCATGTCCCATGGACCAAGCAATGAGTATCGCGATCGCGTGCTGGCACAAAAAACCGTTTGGGCAGCCGGCGCCTATGACGCCTTCTCCGCCAGAATGATCGAGCGCGCCGGCTTCGACGCGGTCATGACCAGCGGCTTTGGCGTGTCGGCTTCGCTCTTGGGCATGCCCGATGCCGAACTCTACACCATGACGGAAAATGCCGGGGTTGTTCGCAATGTCGCAAATGCTGTCAAGATCCCGGTGATCGCCGATATGGACACGGGCTACGGCAACGCCATCAACGTGATGCGGTCGATCCGGGAATTCGAAAACGCCGGAACATCAGCCGTCATCATGGAAGACCAGATCGCGCCCAAGCGCTGCCCGATCTGTGTGAGCGGCGTCGAAACCATCGGCCTGGAAGAAGCCGTCAAGAAGATTGAAGCTGCGGTGGAAGCCCGCCGCAATCCCAACATGCTGATCATCGCCCGCACGGATGTGGATTCCGTTCCCGAAGCCATTCGCCGCGCCAAAGCCTATGTAGGTGCCGGTGCCGACGTCATCCAGCCGATCAGCAACACGTTCAAGGATCTTGACGGGCTGAAAACGCTGCGCGCCGAAGCCGGCGTGCCGCTGTCGCTGCAGATTCTCGGCTGGCTCGAAAAGGACCTGACACCCGAGCAGATCGCCAGCGTGGCGGGAATGGCGACCTTCGCCCTGGTTCCGCTGATGACCGCGGCCGCCGCCCTGGAGAAGAACCTGACACAGCTTGCGCGCGAAAAGACCTCCCGGAACCTGCCGCTGGAGCGCATGGAGCATCGTGAGTTCATCGACATCATCGGCTTCCCCGAAATCGAGGAACTGCAGTTGAAGTATCTCGAACAGGTCTAAGAGCTTCCCCGACCAACGGATCCGTCCAGCAGGCGTCAACCTGGGCGGATCCTGCGGCTGTTCTCACAGCATGAAGCGGGCCTGACTGACCCGGCGACGCGCCGGACGCGGTTTTGTGACGCTCACTTGTCAGTGCTGGTGATCATCAAGGCAAGACGCGTCAGTCTTTGCCAAAGACAGCGACGCCTTGCCGAGGTTTGACGCGCATTGCTGAAAATTGATGGGAAGTCCCGAGCGTTGCGGGAACTTGCAACCGGGCCGGGTCGGCGGGACACCGGCCAGGATGCAATATGTCAGCCGCCCGGGATCTTGCCCGACCGGCACTCAGCCGAGATAGGCTTCAAGCACTTCCGGGTTTTCGCGCAATGCCTGCGGGTTGCCCTCGACGACGATCTCGCCACGCTTAATGACGTATCCGTAATCGCAGACGGACAGCGCAATGGCGGCATTCTGCTCGACCACGAGGATGGTCTGGCCCTGCTTGTTCAGAGCTACAATGGCTTCAAACACCAAATCCACGATGGAGGGAGCCAGGCCCATGGAAGGCTCATCCAGCAGCAGCATTTGCGGTTCGGTCATCAGCGCCCGGCCGATGGCCAGCATCTGCTGTTCGCCGCCACTGAGCAGACCGGACGGCTGGGTGCGCCTTTCCTTGAGCCGGGGAAACAGGTCAAACACGCGGGAGAGCGTGTCGCCGGTTCCCTTGCGTCCGGAAAACCTGCTCAGCAGCAGATTTTCTTCCACGCTCAGGGGAGCAACCACCATGCGGCCTTCAGGCACCAGCGCCAACCCCGACCTGACAACATTGTACAGCGCCAGTTTGGAGATGTTCTTGCCGTCCAGCATGACGCTGCCGCCGATGGGACGATGCAATCCGGCAATGCTTCGAAGCGTGGTTGATTTGCCAGCCCCGTTCGAGCCCAGGATGACACTCAGCGATCCGGACGCCACCGTGAAGCTGATGCCCTGGACAGCACGAATTGCGCCATAACTGGCGGTGAGATCAGTGACCGAGAGCATCGCGCTTCTTTCCGAAATAGGCAGTTTGTACGTCGGGATTGTCGATGCAGGTTCTCGGCGTTCCCTCGGCCAGCAATTGTCCGAAATTGATGACGGTGCAGGTCTCGCAGAACTCGGTCACCAGACTGATGTTGTGTTCGACCATCAGGATGGTCAGTCCGCTGTCGCGCAATTCATGCACGAGCTTGCCGATATCGCTCGCCTCGGCGTGGTTCATGCCCGCCGTCGGCTCGTCAAGCAACAAGAGCTTGGGATCGGACCCCAGCGCCCGGGCGATCTCGATCCGCCGCTGCTCGCCATACGACAGCGTTTCCGCCAGTTCATCGGCACGATCGGCCATGCCAACACGCTCGAGAAGGCGCATCGCGGTTTCGCGTGATTGCTTCCATTTGCGGCGCGCATCCGCGGTGCCCAGGAACGACGCAAACAGACTGGTTCCTCGTCCGAGATAACAGCCGGTCAGCACCTGCTCGAGAACAGACATGCCGCTGAACAGCCGCACATTCTGATAGGTGCGGCTGATGCCGAGTGCCGCGATCTGGTGCGGTTCGAGAGTATCCGTGCGCTGACCTTCAAACAGAATGGCGCCGCTGCTGACATCGAACAGTCCGGTAATCAGGTTGATGACCGTGGTCTTGCCGGCGCCATTGGGGCCGATCAGGCCGTGCACGGTGCCCTTGGTGATCGTCATGGACAGATTGTTGACGGCGGTCACGCCGCCGAACTGTTTGACCACGTTCCTGAGTTCATGAAGCACGTTGGTATCGGAGCTAGTCATGGGCTTGCCCTGTCGAGGTGCGCGGGAGCTTGGGGGTCGCATCGAACTCTGCCTGAGCGGCCTGCTGACGCTGGCGCGCCGCCTTGCGCAGTCCGCGTGCACGCGGGTCAATCAGCCCGCGCGGCAGATAGATCATGATCACCAGAAGGACGATTCCCTTGGCGATGTCCTGGATCTCCGGCAAGATCGCCTGGGTTATGGTGGGAAGGGCTGTAAACACGAAGGCGCCAACGATCGGTCCGAACCAGAAGAAGGAACCGCCAAGCACGGTCGACGCAATCATGGTGAAGGCCACACTGAGGTAGAAAGTGTCAGCCGAGATATATTGCAGCGTGGTGGCCAGTGCCGACCCGGCAAGACCTCCGACCACACCGCTGATCAGAAAGGCGATCATCTGGATCTGGCGGGCGCTAACACCCATGGTCGAGGCGGCGGCGGCATCCTCGCGCACGGCGCGAATGGCCAGCCCGTACCAGGATTTGTGAAGCCTGAAGAACACCAGCGCAACGATGGCAAGCAGCACGGCGAGTTCGAGTATCGAGGCTCGCACCGGCACCACCATTCCCATCACGCCACCAGTCACGGACGGAGTATTGAGCACCACCACCCTAGAGATCAGGATCAGCGCGAGACTGGCCAGCGCCATCCAGTGGGTTTCAAGCTTGAGGAAAATGGCGGATATGATTGCCGCGGCGAGCCCGCCGAACAGGCCGGCGATCACGAATGCCAGCCACAGCGGGAGGCCGAAGGTCCCCATCATCTGCGCCGCCGCGAAGCCGCCGACGGCTGCGAACACCACCGTGGTGAAGCTCAATATTCCCGCCGACAGCACGGAATACATGCTGAGCGCAAACAGCGAGTTGACCATGCCGAAAGCCAGGGTCGCCGAATAGGCGTACCAGAAATCGAGAAGTGCTTCCATGAGATCACGCCCTCATGAAGTCACGGCTGCCAAACAGTCCGCGCGGTCTGGCGACCAGGAAAGTGAGCAACAAAACATAGGTAAATCCGTCACGGTAGGTGGTGGACAGATATTGAGCGACGAAGACCTCGCAGATCCCCAGGATGATGCCGGCGATGACGGTGCCGCGGACATCGTCAAAGCCTCCGACAACGACGGCGGCAAATCCCTTGAGCAGCAAGCCCTCTCCCAGCATATAGGAGATATTCGAGGTGGCGGCGCCGCCCAGGACACCGGCCAGACCCGAAGTTGCGCCGGCCAGAAAGGCCGTCAGCAAAATCACCATACGCGGGTTGACGCCGCTGAGCGCGGCAGCTTCATCGTTCCATCCGACAGCGCGCATTGCCGCGCCGATCCTGGTCTTCTGGATCAGCGCATAGATCCCGGCTCCGCAGACCAGTGTCGAAACGATGATGATGATCTGCATCTGCGGTACCCGGATAAGGCCCAGATCGACCATGCCGGATGGAAAGCTGGATGACGGGAAGGCCCAGCTTTGATGATTTGTCGCCATTCCCGCCAGACTGTCGAGAATGATGAGAAAGGCGATGCTGGTGATCAATGCCCCCAGCATCCCTGTCTTGCGCCCCCTGAGCGGCTGAAACCCGATCTGGTCGACGGCGATGGCGATCAAACCACCACCGAGGACACCGACCGCCACTGCGACCGGAAACGGAACGCCGAAATACTCGACGCTGAAATATCCCAGAATGGCCGCCCAGCTTGCGTAGGCGCCGTGTGCGACATTGAGAACTCCAAGCGTCGCGAAGACGAGCCCGAAGCCAATGCCGAACAGGGCATAGAGCGATCCAAGGGAAACCCCGTTTACCAACTGCTCAAGGAACAGAGTCATGTTATGGCTTCTCCCACAACTTGACTTCGCCATCCTTGGTCCAGTTGACGATCAGCGTGTTTGGCGTACGGGCCTGACCATTAGCCATTTCCTGGCCGCCATATGGATTGACCGTAATTTCCTTGGTGTCCCACATGGCCTTTGCCAGATCCTGGCGGGTCGGCTTGCCGTCCAGGGTCTTCAAGCCCTGTGCGATAAACTGCATCGCCATATATCCTTGCGCGGCATAGACATCCGGCAGCGCATCATATTCGGCCTTGTAGGCCTCGATGAAGGCCACTGCGGCCTCGCTGTCCGAGACACCCGGCTGGAACGAAAGAGCGAAGGGGATGCCGACAATGGTCTCGCCGGATTTCTTGAAGATCGCCGGTGGAGAGAGCACTTCGGATGTGACAATCATGCCCTCGTAACCGCGCTGGCGAAGCGCGGTGATGATGCCAACCGCCGGCTGCTGCGTTGTCATGACGACAACGAGATCCGGATTGGTGGCAATCCCCTGGGTCGCGGGGCCGGTGAAATCGGTATCGGCGCTCAGTGTCGAGATTTCAGCCACCGTTTCGGCGCCCGACTTCTCGATGACTTCCTTCATCGCCATGGCGCGCGCCTTGAAGATGTCGTTGTCGCCTGAAAGGAAATAGGCGACCTTCTGCGGCTTGAGTTCGGCGGCAATGCGCTCGGACATCGCCACTTCCTGCGGGCCGGGCAGCGCCACCACGGAGGTCACATAGGGATCCTGCGGCAGTGATTCGCGGGTTGCGCCATAGATGACGAGCGGCACTTCGTTGCTCATGGCAATCGGGCTCACCGCAGCGGCAATCGAGCTCAGGATGCAGCAGGTGGTGGCGAGAATATTGCGGTCGGAACCGAACTGGGTCATGGCCTGAACGGCACGCGCGGCATCGGAGCCGCTGTCCTTGACGTCGAGAACCAGGGTTACACCCTCGCCTGCCAGTCCCTTGCTGTTGATTTCCGCGACCGCGATGTCGGCGCCTTGATGGTAGGACTGGCCTGCGGAGGCAATCGGGCCGCTGTCATCGGACACCATGCCGATGCGGTACTCGCCCGCGTCCGGATCGGCATAGGCTGGCGCGGCGAAGCCGAGCGCAAGCGCCATATAGCCAACGGACAAAAGTGCCCGCTTACTGGTTTCAAGCATGTTCATTAGGACCTCCCAGGGTACTGTGCAAATTGCGTCGGGAAGAAATCGCCATGAGCGTTGTCGGGGACAATGTGGGCCATCCCGCAACTCAACGCCGAAGCCCCTCCCGAAGCCTCCCGTGCATGCTTTTGCAATGCCGGTCTAGACTAGGCGGGTGGCGCCAGATAAGTCAAGCAACAAAATTAGGTTCATCTAGTGAAATGCACTTGGTGACCCGGATTATTCCGCCAGGTCATGTCTCGATACCCGCTCGCACCGCTTCGGCCGCAGCCTGCAACCGCTTCAGGAAGACGGGCTTGCCCCGCTCCACCATTTGCGGCGTCAGACCCGCCATGCTGACGCAGCATGTCATCTGCCCCTCGGAATCAAAAACCGGAACGGCAAGCGCGGTAATCCCGACCGCCACGTCATCGATGGCGCACTCCCAGCCTTGCTTCCGGATCAAGCGAAGCTGTTTGCGCAGCACATCGGGATCCGTTATCGATTTGGCATTCAGCTTCTCCAGCGGGCCTGACAGGATCCGCTCGATCACTTCGTCGGGCTGGTAGGCCAGGAAAACCTTGGGTGCGCCGCCGCAATTGAGCGGCAAGGTCCCGCCGATCGCCCACCAGTGAACCTCGATCCCACGCATATCGTGCACCCGATCGAGGCAGACCGCGCTGTCATCCTGAAACACCGAAATAAAAGCCGTCACACCCAGTTCATTGGCCAGTTGCACCAGGATAGGCTGGGCAATCACCCGCAGATCGCGACTGTCCTCGACATTCGCGGCCAGCCTCCGGATCGCGGCTCCCAACCGGTAATGTTGGGTGACGGGGTCCTGGCTTATGAAGTCGCTGTGCATCAGGGTCAGCAGCAGCCGACGGGTCGTTCCCTTGTCGAGCCGGGTCGCAGTACTGACTTGCGCCAGCGATTGCAGGCCTTTGCCCGCGAAGGAATTGAGTACGGCCAGAGCGCGGGACACAGCTCTGACATTCTGCACCGTTGCCACCTTGTTGTCAGCATCTTCAACCACAGTTTATTCGCCCCCAGATTGTAATCCGCCAACCGAAAAGCGTGACGGCAAGATAGTCTGATACCCGATTGGCCGGCATTGGCCAAGATGACCCAACAGCGAGGGAGTATGCACAAAAATTTCACCAGATGAAATAACATTTGTCTGTTGACATATTTCGACTGAAGGGTTTTTCTGACCCGCAATCAAAAGCGGAGGAGGAGCTTGGCGCATGTCAATCAGTGAACACATCCGGGCCGATGATCATATGGCGCTCGAGACCCTCAAGCAGGCGCTGGGCGACGATCTTGTTCGCCACGACATCGAAACCCGTACCTATTATGCCAATGACGTGTTCTGGCAGCCCGGAATCGCGCCGCTGGCGGTGTTGCTGCCCAACACCGCCGACGAGATTGCATTGGCGGTGCGTACGGCTACCGAGGCCGGACTTTCGGTGGTGCCGCGCGGCGGCGGCATGTCCTACACCAAGGGCTACATTCCGGACCGGACCGATTCGGTGATCATCGACACCCGCAAGGTCAACGCAATCATCGAGGTCAATCCGGCGGACCGCTATGTGACGGTCGAGGCGGGCGCCACCTGGGAACAGGTCAATGCCGCACTGGAAGGCACCGGCTTGCGAACCGGCTACTGGGGGCCGCTGTCGGGCATCAACGCCACAGTTGGCGGCGCCCTGTCGCAAAACAGCGCATTTTTCGGCTCGGCGCTCAATGGCACTGTCGCCGAAAGCGTCCTCGGGGTGACCGTGGTGCTTGCCGATGGCCGCACCGTGACCACCGGTTCAGGCGCGCGCAAGGGCACCAAGCCGTTCACCCGTTACGGCGGGCCGGATCTCACCGGCGTTTTCCTGGGCGACAACGGCGCTTTCGGCATCAAGGTCTCGGCCACCCTCAGTCTCTGGCCCAGGCCCGAACATGTCGAATTCCTTTCCTTCGGCTTCTCCAAATTCAGCGATATGGCGCTTGTCCAGGCCAGCATGGCCGAAACCCGGCTGGTGTCGGAAGGCTTTGGCATCGACAAGACCAAGGTCGAACACTCGGCCAGCGTCAACAAGCTCTCTGACGGGCTGCAGGCGCTGGGCAATGTCGCCTCCTCGGCGGGATCGCTGCTCTCCGGGGTCAAGCAAGCCGTTCAGGTGGCCACGTCAGGCACTGCCTTTCTGCGCGACCACGCTTTCACTTTGCACATCGTCACCGAGGCGCAATCGGCGGCCGGCCTGACCGACAATGTCGCAAAGCTGCGCGCCATTGGAAAACGGACCGGCGTCGAACTGCCCAACAGCGTGCCCAAGGTGATGCGCTCCAAACCGTTTGGCCCTGTGCGCGGCATGTTGGGGCGCAACGGCGAACGCTGGGTTCCCATTCATGCCGTCTTCCCGCTGGGCGAAGCCGCCAGAATCGCCGAAGCCAATGCGGCGTTCTTTGACGATGAAGCCGAGTTCCTGAACGATAACGGCATTGTCTATTCGGTGATGACGATGACGGTGGGCAACGAGTTTTTCATCGAGCCGGCGTTCTACTGGATGGACGAAATCACACCGCTTCATGCCAGGAGCGTTGGCGAGGCGACCGTGGCGCCCTGGCTCGACAGGCCGGCCAACAGCCAGACCCGTCAGGCGGTGGTGGAGCTGAGGCGCCGGACACAACAATTCTATGCTTCCATGGGAGGCGTGAGCTGGCAGATCGCGGGGGATTACCCCTTCCGCGAGATCATGGATCCCGACAGCTACGCCCTGCTCGAAGCGGTCAAGAGCGCGCTCGATCCGCAGCGCCTGATGAATCCGGGGATGCTTGGCCTCGACACAGTCCCAAGACGCTGACCGGCGTCGATTGGCGCGTCAAGCCGATGGCTTGGCGCGCCTTTCCCTGTTGGTGCTGGCCGGTTTCAGCCCGCGCCATTCACCAGAGGCGGTGCCCGTTGATGATTTCATGGGCACGAACCGCAAGCCGCGCCGCCATGGGCGCGAGATTTCCGGCATCGGCAGCGGCCGCGTTTCCGAGCCGGGCACGATCGGCAACCCCGACAAAAATCACCGCAAAACGGAACAGGGCGAAGACCACATGGAAAGGTTCGAGAGCCCCGTCCGATGGTGTGTGGGCGAAATAGCGGTCGATGAACCCGGATTGCGCGGGAATCCCCGATGCGGCCAGATCAAGATCGAGAATGCCGCCATATTCCGCCGATGTCGTGTGCCAGGGAATGCAGCAATAGCCCAGATCCGCGAGCGGATTGCCAAGTGTCGCCAGTTCCCAGTCAAGAATACCGATCACCTCGGCACGCTCGGGATGGAAAATCAGATTGCCGAGCCGGAAGTCGCCGTGGGCGATGGCGACACGGCCATCATCGGCGGGCAGGTTTTCGCGCAACCATGTGCCGACATCAGCGAGATGCGGCACGGTCTCGCCTGTCGACTGCTCAAGCTGGCCAGCCCATCGCGCTATCTGCCGTTCGAAATAATTTCCGGGGCGGCCGAAATCCCCAAGCCCTACCGCTGACGGGTCCACGGCGTGGAGTTTGGCCATGGTATCGGCCATGGCCATGTAGATTTCGCGGCGCTCGAGCGGGGTCTTGCCGGGGAGCGCGGCATTGTGGAACACCCTGCCCTCCAGTCGCTGCATCAGATAGAACGGCGTCCCCAGGATCTGCGCGTCGCTTTCATAGAGCAACGGCGCTGGCACCGGCACGCCGGTGTTCGCGAGGGCCGTTAGGACCCGGTGCTCGCGATCGACGGCGTGCGCACCGCGCAGGATCGGGCCATTGGGCTGCTTGCGCAGCACCATGCGGCGGTCGCCCCAGCCGACGAAATAGGTCGGATTGGATTGCCCCCCGGAGATGCGTTCGAGCGACAGCTTGTCCGCCCCGAAGCGCCCTGTCAGATAGGCCTCGAGAGCAGCGACGCCGAAATCGACAGGACCGGTGATGGCCGCTTCTGATTTTCCAGCCACCTGGATCAGCCTTCCTGTCCGGTCACATCCCAGCGCCAGAAACCGCGATCCTCTTCGCCCAGGTGCCGGTTCAGCACCATCTTGTGCACTTCGTCGGCTCCGTCGACGAGCCGTGCCTGACGGGCGTAGCGATAGATCCATTCCAGAACAGTATCCTTGGAATAGCCGCGACCGCCGTTGATCTGGATGGATACATCGGCTGCCTTGTGCAGCAGGTTTGCAACATGAACCTTGGCCATGGAAACCTCCTTCTTGGCGAAGCGGCCCTGATCGAGCTCCCAGGCGGCCTTCATCACCAGAAGCCGCCCGATCTCGATCTGCATGGCAAGGTCGCCCAGCATCACCTGAACGCTTTCGCGATCGGCGAGACGGACCCCGAAGCCTTCACGCCGTTCGGCGTATTCGCGGGCGATTTCGACGCAGCGCTTGGACAGTCCCAGCCAGCGCATGCAATGGGTCAGCCGCGCCGTGCCGAGGCGGACCTGGGTCACCTTGAGCCCCCGGCCTTCGCCGCCCAGAATGTCGGTGGCCGGCACTTCCATGCCGTCAAATTCGATCTCGCAATGGCCGCCATGCTCTTCGGGCCCCATGATCGGAATCCGGCGGATGATGCGCCAGCCCGGCGTGTCCTTGTGAAACATGAAGGCAGTGAGACCGCGACGCGGATCATCCGACGTCCTTGCCATCAGGATGAAATGACTTGCGCCATCCGCACCGGTGATGAACCATTTGCGCCCGGTGATGCGGTAGATGTCGCCGTCGCGCACCGCATGGGTCATGGTCATTGACGGATCGGAGCCGCTGCCCGGTGCCGGTTCGGTCATGGCGAAGGCGGATCGAACCTCGCCATTGACGATGGGTTCGAGCCAGCGCTGCTTCTGCGCCTCGGTCCCCATTGCCTCCAGCACCATCATGTTGCCGTCGTCCGGCGCGCTCGAATTGAAAACCAGCGGACCAAAGATCGACCGGTTCATCTCCTCGTAACACACCGCCATTCCAACCTTGCCGATCCCGCCGCCACCGGTTTCGGGCTTGAGCTGAAGGCACCACAGGCCTTGCGCCCGGGCTTCCGCACGCAGCTCGTCGAGAAGCTCCAGCCTGATGTTTTCATGATCGTCGTAACTCGCCGGATCGGATTCAAGCGGCAGCACGCGACGCTCGACGAAATCGGCGATGCGACGGCGATAATCTTCGATTTGGGCAGAAATGGTAAAATCCATGATGGGCCTCACAGGGATGAAACGAGATGGCCGCCATCGGCGACGAGTACGGTGCCGGTGATGTAGGTTCCGGCATCGGTGACAAGAAGCAGCAAGGCGCCGTCGAGGTCTTCGGGACGCCCCAGCCGGCGCTGCGGGATGCGCCTGATCAGCGCCTGCCCGGGTTCGGTGGCAAAGAACTCGCGGTTGATATCGGTCTCGATATAGCCGGGACAGAGCGCGTTGACGCGGATATCGTCGCGCGCAAACTCCAGAGCCAGCGCCTTGGTCAGGTGGATCAGTCCGGCCTTGGAGGCGCTGTAGGCGCTGACGCCGCCGCCGGTGCGCAGGCCCAGGATCGAGGCGACATTGACGATGGCTCCGCCGCGGCCCACCGCCTTCAGGGCTCGCGCCACGCCCTGGGCGACCAGAAACGCCCCCTTGAGATTGGTTTCCATGACGGCATCGAATTCGGCTTCGCTGATGTCGAGCGCCCGGCCCGCGCCGCTGATGCCGGCATTGTTGACCAGAATGTCGAAGGGCCGGCCAACCGAGGCCAGCGCTTTCGTCACGGAGGCTGCGTCACTGACATCCATTTCAAGCCCGTGGGCCATGCCGCCAGATGCCGTGATCTCCTCGCAGGCCGCTTTGATCTTCTCCATCCGTCGAGCCGCCAGCGTCACATCCGCGCCGTTGCGCGCCAGAAGCCTGGCGAAATGCAATCCGAGACCGCCGGAGGCTCCGGTAATCAGCGCGGTCCGGCCAGAAAGCGGCAAATCGGTCATGTGGAAATCCTTTTTCGAGCGAGCGCTCGCTTTATTACCGGTTTCGTTCTATCATGCAAGAGAAAACAAGACCTGCACAACCGCTATCGCCCGACTGGACGCCGGAGTTTGAAATTCAAGACCTTCTGCTGGTTTGCAATCCGTCCAGGCGAACGCCCCGGAATTCCAATGTAACTTCCGGGCGGGTGTTGTAGATGGGGGATGTGATGCAAGAGAGTGACCGCGGCCGCCATCGCGCGCAAGCGGTTGAGAACCGGATGGATACTGCACTCCGGAGCCAAACCCGGAGCCACGGGCCGGACGGCATGGAGGAACAATGCAACAGGCTACGGACGTACATTTCGACACGGACTATTCTAACATCGCCCTTTGCAAGCGAATGTACCGCCGTCACGTCGCCACCATAAAGGTGCAGAAGGAGGCTGTCGCGGTGACAAACCTGGTCCGGATCTGCGAGGCGACTTTAAAGCTTGCCAACGAGAAGGGGTTTCACGCAGCGTCGCTGCGGGACCTGTCGCGGGTCTCGGGCATCAGCATGGGCGGACTTTATGCCTATTTCGACAACAAGAACACACTGCTGACGATGATACTGGAGGCGGTCACCTCAAGCGCGATGGAGATCATCGCCGAACCGCCGCCGGCCATCGCTCAAGATCCGCGCCAACATCTGCGCTGGCTGATCGAGCGCCACGTCGCGCTGACCGAGATCATGCAGCCATGGTTTGTCTTCGCCTTCATGGAGGCAAAGAGCTTTCCGCCAGCCAGCAGGCGAACCGCGGTGGAAAGCGAAGCGGCCACCGAAACAGCCATTGCCCGGATACTGCAAAACGGCGTCAGCACCGGCGTCTTTCGCATCGAAGATCCCTCGCTCACCGCAGCACTGGTCAAACCCCTGCTCCAGGACTGGTACGTCAAGCGCGGCAAATATCGAAAACGGAAAATCCCGGCCAGCGCCTACGCCCGCGCCGTCTGCGAATTCGTCGAGACAGGCGTCCTCGACCAGACACCATGACCGGCCGCAACGATCCGGCCTTCAGCACACTGACTTGACCGGCGCCGACCCGGTCAGTTCTAACGGCAACAGATAATTTGCTTCGGAATGGAAAGCTTGGCTGGGGCGCCTGGATTCGAACCAGGGATGCCGATACCAAAAACCGGTGCCTTACCGCTTGGCTACGCCCCAACATTGCCACCGGGTCATTTGACCGGTGTAGTCCGGCACTGCGCCGGAAGCCTCGCGGGGATAGCAAAAGACGCGGCCGATCACAAGCGCGGAAAAAGCCTGTCGCGAAGGATTTTCATCACATCAAAAAACCCGCGCAGGTTCGCACCTGGCGGGTTTTGTTTTCACAGGCGCCGGACCGGTGCGGCCGCGCGGCGCCATATCCGGTTCTAGCGGCGGAACATGCTGGCGATCTGCCAGCCTGCGGGAACCACTGCGGCGGCCAGCGCGGCCTTGATCACATCGGTGATGATGAACGGGCCAACACCCCAGGCGAGCGCCTTTTCCGGGCCGAACGCAAGGGCGATCCAGGCAGCCCCCAGAACAAGGATGATGGCGGCGCCGGCAAGGTTGACAGCGAAAAGCTTGAGCGCGTTGCGATCAAGCCCGTGATCGGCGGCCCAGCCGGTGAGCCCCGCGGCAACCACGAAGCCCGCGAGGTAGCCGCCCGTCGGGCCTGCAAGATAGGCAAGTCCGCCGCCATTGGTGAAGACGGGAAGTCCGAGAGCGCCTTCAAACATGTAGGCAGCCAGTGTCGCCAGAGCCAGTTTGCGGCCGAAGGCGGCGGCAATGATGAAGATCGCAAGGGTCTGAAGCGTTGCCGGAACCGGCCAGAATGGAACAGTGATCTTGCCGGCGACGGCGATCAAGAGGCTGCCGGAGAGCACAAGCGCGCCATAGCTCGCGTAGCGTGCAGCAGCACCTTCCGGAGCAATCGATTGAACGAAGGAGCGGGCGGGGGCGATGGCCATGGATCATTCTCCGGATGGTTTGCGGGAGCGGGGATTCGAAGCCGCGCTTTAAAAACGGTATATTGACTTAGCCGGCTGACAGCAAGACAGTCCGGCCCAAATCAATGGCCATCCACAATCGGCCACCGCAGGGCATCGGCTTTCCCGGCCTGGCTCTTGCGGATCTGAGGCAGTGCAGAGAACGGAAAGATCCATGAGCGAACCCAAATTCGACCAGGCCTTCGAGCCCGCCCACGGCCAGGCGATTGACGTTGCCGAGAATGTGCTGCGCGTCACCGCGCCGAATTCGGGACCGCTGACCTTTCACGGCACCAACAGCTATATTGTCGGACACGACACGCTTGCCGTGATCGATCCGGGGCCGGAGGACGAAAGCCACTGGCGCACCCTGATCGCGGCCATCGCGGGCCGTCCGGTCAGCCATATCTTCGTCACCCACACCCATCGCGACCACTCCCCGCTGGCGGCGCGCCTGAAAGCCGAAACCGGCGCGACCGTGGTCGCCGAAGGACCGCATCGCGCGGCGCGACCGCTGCATGTCGGCGAGATCAATCCGCTCGAGGAAAGCTCCGACATGGACTTCGTTCCCGATATTGCCGCAGCCCACGGCGACATGATCGCCGGCGACGGATGGGTGATCGAAACACTGCACACGCCCGGACATACCGCCAATCACGCCGCGTTCGCGCTTGACGGAACCGGTCTGGTGTTCTCCGGCGATCACGTGATGGCCTGGGCGACGACGATCATCGCGCCGCCGGATGGCGCCATGGGCGATTACATGGCCTCGCTCGACATGCTGGCGGCGCGCGACGACCGCGCCTATCTGGCGGGCCATGGCGGCCGGGTAAACGAACCCAGGCAGTTTGTCCGGGCGCTGAAGACACACCGGCGCATGCGCGAGCGCGCTGTGCTGGGCCGCGTTGAAAAAGGCGACAGGTTGATTGCCGACATGGTCAAGGCGATCTATCGCGATACCGATCCGCGCCTGCATGGCGCTGCGGCCCTGTCGGTGCTGGCGCATCTTGAGGATCTGGTCGGTCGCGGCGAAATCACCACCGACGGCCCGCCCTCGATCAATGGCGAGTATCGCGCCGCCTGATCGGCATCATCATCCGCCGGCGATACCGAGCAATCGCACATCGAGATCCTGCAGGAAGGAGTGGATCAGATCGGCGTTGAGACCAAGGTCATGGTCGCCGTCCCGGGTTGCCACCCGCATGTCGACAAAGGTGGTCTCCTCTTCTTCGACAAGCCGGATGAGAATATCCTGCGGAATGCCCAGGATCAGGGTTTTGGCCTGGTACTGGATAACGGCAAGCGCGGGCAACGGCTCGGGCGATTGATTTTCGATGTCCGGACGTGGAAGCGGAACCGGCGCGCGGGCAGGATCCGCCTCGCCGCTGGATATCGCTGCCGCGTCTGCCGCCTCAGGTGTCGGCTCAAGCCCATCCACCAGGGTATCAACGCCGACATTGTCGACTTCGGCCCATTTGTTGTCGCGGGCTACCGCGCGAACCGCCAGCAGCACCCGGTCGATCGCACCGTCATAGCGCCTGCCGGTGACTTGTGGATAGGCCGCCGATTGCAACGCGCGCCTGGCGGGGTCCTCGGCATTCAGGCGGGGCAGCCAGGACGGCGTGATCACCGGCGATTCAAGCCATTGCGGGGCTTCCACGACATCAGTCGATACATCGTGGATTTTTGGCAGCCGGACATAGCGCTCGGCCGCAAATCCGACCGGGCCAAGAACCATCAAGGCCATCACCATGCCGCCGAAAGCAGCGTGCCCGCCCTTTGCCCCGATATGCCAGAGCATGAAGAAGCCGATGATTGAAAGCCCGAGCACGATGAGCGCCAGAAATGATGCGAGCAGGACAGCGGCGACCGCATTGGGCAGCGCCAGAGCGCCAGCGCGATGCAGCAGCAAGGCCATGAAAGCCAGCAGCAGCATGAACCGGCCCAGTCTGCGTGACCAGCTGGCGGCGATGGAGCGTGGTCGTTGAGGTCGGAAGGGCATGGCTGCGGCCAGGTTTCGGGGACAAATGGCGCGCGGGATGCGCGTCCGGTTGAGGTGGTTTTCATTAACTGCTCCCGGCGGTCCGGGCAAGCGCCACACTTCAGCCATGCTTGGAAGCGATCTTTTCAGGCTGGGGGGCAGATCAACCCGGACAAGTGCCACGTTCCGAAGGAGATCCGCCATGACGACAGACGTCTCAACCACGCCGATGCACGCGCAACACGTGCCTGCCTCCGCACACACCGCTGCCGCCGACCCCGGTGAAACCGCTGGTTTTGCTGAAATTTCGGCGACGCCGATGCCGCTTGATCTTGTCGAGCTTGAGCTGGCGCTTGATCTCAATGACGTCGCCAAGCACGGGTTTTGCGAAGCCGTGCACGAAGCCGCCAAGGCGGTGAAGGGCGAATTCCTTTTCGATTTACCTGCCTCCGGGCTCGCCGACAACGCCCAGCGAATCGCGGTTGTGTGCCTGTCGCGCGACAATGGCGGACGCTTCGGGCTGGTGCTGCTCAGCGCCGACGGCGATCAGGCCCGAACCATCGAGCCTGACGAAACCACGGCCGACCTGGTTCAGTTCGCCAAAGCCTTTGTTGCGGTGCTGGAAAAGCTCTGATTGCCTGGCAAGGCTCTTTCTCATAGTCGCCGCACAGGCTAGTCTCGTCGCCATAACTCAAGCGGCGGGGATGCATGGTGGAACTGACTGAGGAAGACCGCGCGCTTGCGGACGGCCGGCACGGGGCTGCGGCGGCTGATGCCTTTGGACTGGTCTTGCGGTTTGCCGAGGCAGTCAGGGCGCCCCGATTGCTCTCCTGCGCCAGCGCTCATGTTGACGGTTGCCTGTATCATGGACAGGCCAGCTTGGATTTTGTCGAACGCTTTGTCTCGCTCGATGGCCGGGTCATGGTTCCGACAACGCTCAATGTCGGTTCAGTCGACCTTGTTCATCCGGAACTGTTCATCGGCGATCCGGCGGTTGGCACCGCCGGAAAACGGTTGATGGAGGCCCATATCGAGCTCGGGTGCACGCCAAGTTTCACCTGCGCGCCCTATCAGACCCTGCTCAGGCCGAAATTCGGCGAGCAACTGGCCTGGGCCGAATCCAATGCCATCGTGTTCGCCAATTCGGTTATCGGCGCGCGAACCAACCGCTATGGCGATTTCATCGATCTGGCTTGCGCCCTGACCGGCCGGGTGCCCGATTACGGCCTGCACCGCACGGAAAACCGGCGGGCGGGTGTTGTGGTCGAGATTGAAGGGCTTGGCGATGCGGGAGCGGATCAGGCCGGCGGCATCGCCGTGGCTGCAGGTCTGTTTGTCGGCAAGCAATGCGGCGACACCATCGCCGCGATCACCGGGCTGCCGGCTTCGACCACCGAAGACGATCTGAAGGCTTTGGGGGCCGCGGCGGCATCATCGGGGAGCGTGGCGATGTTTCACGCCGTCGGTCTGACCCCGGAGGCGCCGGACCTTCAAACGGCAACTGGCGGAGCAGATGTGCCGGTGGTGGCGCGACTGGGACCGGAGGATATCTCCGGCATTCTGGCCAGCCTCAGCACGGTCACCGATGGCACGCCACTGACCGCAGTGGCGCTGGGGACACCGCATTTCTCGCTTTCCGAGTTCGACCGGCTGATGCCGATGCTCGATCTGGCGCCGTTTGCGGTGCCGATCTATGTCAACACCGGGCGGCATGAGTGGGAAAGGCTGAGCGCCGACGGGCGCGTTCAAAGGCTGGAAACGGCGGGGGTCACGGTGGTGGTCGATACCTGTACCTATGTGACATCAATCATCCGGGATCTTTCGGGTGCAGTCATGACCAATTCAGGCAAATGGGCCTATTACGCGCCGGGCAATCTCGGCATCGATGTCGCCTTCGGGACGCTGGCAGATACGCTGATGTCGGCCAAGGCCGGACGGGTGGTGCGGGCATGAGCGCGCGCAGTCTGGTTCATGGCCATACCGCGGGGCCTGTGTTGAAACTTGACGATCCACTAAGTTTCTGGGGCGGATTCGACAGCGCCAGCGGCAAGGTGATCGACCGGTTTCATCCGCAACACGGCGCCTGCCTCAGCAGCGCTATCGTGTTCATCGAACGCGGACGCGGATCATCATCTGGTGCATCGGTGCTGGCTGAGGCGATCCGGCTCGGTACCGCACCTGCAGCGATCATCCTGCTCGATGAAGACGCCATCATCACCACGGGCGCGCTTGTGGCGCAGATGCTTTACGGGATCGATTGTCCGGTGGTCGCGATCAGAGATCAGACGGAGTGGCAAAAGCTTTCGGCCCTGCCCCGGATGGTGGTTGAATCCGGGGCAGAGTCGGTTGTCATTACTCCGCAGCCATGATCGCGGCAGAAGCTGTCTGCTGGCTTGCAACTGATCGCAGCACAAGCTGGGTCAGCGCCGCGCCGGTGATCATCGATGCGAGAGCCAGAAGCGACGAGACCGCCAGCACCGAGCCGCCGGTCAGACCGGCGCCGATGGTGCAGCCAACGGCGAGAATGCCGCCAAAACCCATCAGCACCGAGCCCGCTGCATAACGCCAGATCGACGGCACGCCCGGTTCCGAAAAGGTGGCGATGCGGAACTCTCCCGAAACCACAGCGGCAACGAACGCGCCCATGACAGCGCCCAGAAGGACGCCCTGGTCGAGCCCGGCAAACCCACTCTGAAGCGCCAGTTCGCCGGTGGTGGCAAGCGGACGGATGAAGGACAGACTTTCGGCCTGGATCGGCTCGAACACCTGCGTCGAAAGCTGCCAGGTGAAGTACCAGCCGGCGGCGATAGTGAGACCGATCATCGTTCCGCCAAAAAAACGCCAGGCAGACACGCGCGCCTTCAATGCGAAGCCGAGCGCAATCGCGGCCAGAATAATGCCGAGCGTGATGCCCGCCCAACGCTCAAGGCCTGCGTGGACCAGAAGATCGTTGCCGCCAATCGCCGCGGTGCTCCAGACCCCGCCAATACCGTCGCGCAACGGCACCAGAATGCCGCTGTAGGTGGCAAGCGCGGTCACGGCGACAATCGCGATTGAAAACACGCCGCGCAGATTGCCCGAGGCGCCGAGCACCAGCAGACGGGACACGCAGCCGCGCGTCAGCACCATGCCGACACCGAACAGGAGACCACCGACGAGTGCGCCCGACAGGCTCTGCGCTGTCGAGAAGAAGCGGGTCTCGGCAACATCAATGAGGTCCGCGCCGAGAAGCGCCTGCACCGCAAGGATGGCGGCGGCAAAACCTGCAGCCCAGGTCGCCAGCGGCTTGAGATCGCTCTCGCCCATCGCCGAGAGCACGGCGGAACGCGTGCAATAGCGGCTGCGCTGGGCGAACACGCCAAATGCCAGGCCAAGAATGAGGCCGCCAACAAGTGCTGTTTGCGGCTCGCCGACAAGTTCGATCAGTGGGACGAGGTCCATTGCATCAATCTCCATGGAATGTATCTGCAAAATACAATGCATGGAGACAGATGAGAGGGTCCGGACTTACAGCCCGGACGCCGTGTCTGGTTTATTCTTCTCAAGAAGACCGGAATGTTGGAACCAGAATCCTCAACGCAGATTTGCCTTCTCCCTGAGGCGCTTCTCAGGCGGTGCGGGTTTTCTCGATGGCCGCCTGTGCCGCCGCCAGCCGGGCGATCGGCACCCGGAACGGCGAGCAGCTGACATAGTCAAGCCCGATCGAATCGCAGAACTTCACCGAAGCCGGGTCGCCGCCGTGTTCTCCGCAGATGCCGAGCTTGATATCGGGGCGAACCGCCCTGCCCTTGTCCGACGCTATGCGAACCAGTTCGCCCACACCGTCAATATCGAGAGTGACGAAAGGATCGTGCTCGATGATGCCCTTTTGCTGATAGGTCATCAGGAAGGAGGCCGCGTCGTCGCGCGAAATGCCGAAAGTGGTCTGGGTCAGGTCATTGGTGCCGAAGGAGAAGAATTCGGCCACCTCGGCAATCGCATGGGCGCGAATGGCGGCGCGCGGCAGTTCGATCATGGTGCCGACGAGATAGGTGATGTCGACACCGGCCTCGCCGATCACTTCGCGCGCCACGGCATCGATCCGCGCCTTGACAAAATCCAGCTCCTCGCGAAGACCGACCAGCGGCACCATGATTTCCGGCACAACCGGCGCACCGGTGGATTTGGCCGCTTCGACGGCGGCCTCGAAGATGGCGCGAGCCTGCATTTCGGCAATTTCCGGATAGGAGATGGCCAGACGGCAGCCGCGATGGCCGAGCATCGGATTGAACTCGTGCAACTCGTCAACGCGCTGACTGAGCTTTTCGACCGAAACCCCGATGACGCCGGCCACTTCGGCAATCTCTTGCTCGGTCTTGGGCAGAAATTCGTGCAGCGGCGGATCGAGCAGACGGATGGTGACCGGCAGGCCCTTCATGATTTCGAACAACTCGATGAAATCCGACCGCTGCATCGGCAACAGCTTTGCAAGCGCGGCGCGGCGGCCCACTTCGGAACCGGCCAGAATCATCTCGCGCATGGTGGTGATGCGGTCATCATCAAAGAACATGTGCTCGGTGCGGCACAGGCCGATTCCTTCAGCGCCATAGGACCGCGCCGCGCGCGCGTCCGCCGGTGTTTCGGCGTTGGTCCTGACTTTCATGCGCCGGGTCTCGTCGGCCCATTTCATGATCAGGCCGAAATCGCCTGACAATTCGGGCTGCAGCATCGGCACGGCGCCCTTGAGCACCTGGCCGGTCGAGCCATCGAGGGTGATGACATCGCCGGCCTTCAGCGTGGTCCCGAGCGAGACCAGCGTGCCGTTGCGCGCGTCAATGCGCAATCCGCCCGCGCCGGAGACACAAGGCGTTCCCATGCCGCGCGCCACAACAGCGGCGTGGCTGGTCATGCCGCCGCGCGACGTGAGGATCCCTTCGGCCGCATGCATGCCGTGAATGTCTTCCGGGCTGGTCTCCACCCGCACCAGAATGACCTTGCGGCCGGTCTTGGCCGCTTCCACAGCCTCATCCGACGTGAACACAATCTCGCCAGTGGCAGCGCCAGGAGACGCAGGCAGACCCGAGCCGATGATGTCGCGGCTTGCGTGCGGATCGATTGTCGGATGCAGCAATTGGTCGAGCGAGGCCGGATCAATGCGCATGACCGCTTCCTCGTTCGAAATCAGTCCTTCAGCGGCCATATCAACGGCAACCTTGAGCGCCGCCTTGGCGGTGCGCTTGCCGGATCTGGTCTGCAGCATCCACAGCTTTCCCGCCTGGATGGTGAACTCGAGATCCTGCATGTCGCGATAATGGCGCTCGAGCCGGTCGCAGATGGCGAGAAATTCGTCAAACGCCTCCGGCATCAGCTTTTCGAGCGAAGGGCGATCAGAGCCCGCGGCGACCCGTGCGGTTTCGGTAATGGATTGCGGCGTGCGGATGCCGGCCACGACATCCTCGCCCTGGGCATTGACGAGGAATTCGCCATAGAGTTCCCTGGCGCCGGTCGACGGATTGCGGGTGAAGGCAACACCGGTTGCGGACTGATCGCCGAGGTTGCCGAACACCATGGCCTGGACATTGACCGCGGTGCCCCAGGAGGCCGGGATGTCATGCAGTTGCCGGTAGGTGATGGCGCGGGCGTTCATCCAACTGGCAAACACCGCGCTGATCGCGCCCCAGAGCTGCTGCTGCGGATCCTGCGGGAACGGAACGCCCAGCTCTTCCTCGATGATCGCCATGTAGCGGGCAATGATCTCGCGCCATTCGGCAGCCGACAGATCGGTATCGAGCTCATGGCCCAGCCGGGCCTTCTCGTCTTCGAGAATTTCCTCGAAAACCTCATGATCGAGCCCCATGACCACATCGCCATACATCTGGATAAAGCGGCGGTAGCTGTCGAAGGCGAAACGTTCGTCGCCTGAATCGCGGGCGACGGCGAGAACCGTTTCGTCGTTGAGGCCAAGATTGAGCACGGTATCGAGCATGCCGGGCATCGAGGTGCGGGCGCCGGAACGAACCGAAAGCAACAGCGGCTTGTCCGGATCGCCGAATGTGCGTCCAGCAATGGTTCCGACCTTGGCCAGTGCGTCGATGACGGCACTCTCGAGCCCGTCGGGCATTTTACTGCCATTGTCATAGTACCAGACGCAGGCGTCCGTGGTGATTGTCAGTCCCGGTGGAACCGGCAGGCCGAGATTGCACATCTCCGCCAGGTTCGCACCCTTGCCTCCCAGCAAATTCCTGTCCGCAGCCGAGCCTTCCGCCTGGCCGTCCCCGAAAGTGTAGACCCATTTCGTCATGCAATTCTTCTCCGCGCCACCCGCCGGAAAGAATGAACCCGACCGGCCATGGCGCAAGGCTTATGCGGTGCGCGGCGGAAAGGTCAACCCCGCCGCTGGCCCAGGCTACGCCTATATCGATTGAAACCCAGTCAATGACTTATGCAAATTCCGCCGGCTCCGGTTTTTACCGATTGCAACCGCGCGCCGCGAGGTCGCCTCGACTGTCACGGCGCATCACCAGAAGCAACGCAAAGTGATTGTTATGAGAGCATAATCGCTGTCGATACACGATGAAACATATGGACCCGGTTGGCGTGGCGCTTTAACAGGATTATAAAATCCGGCCGTCCCATGGGCTCGCGGCGGAGAACAACAGCTGTTTGAGCCCGAGGACCGCTACCACCATGTCATCCGCAAGCCGCGAACCCGTCCGTTTTGTCGATCTGGCCGCTCAGCAGGCGCGTATCCGCGACCGCGTCGATACCGCGATCGCAAGGGTGCTGGATCATGGGCAGTATATCATGGGCCCCGAGGTCGCAGAGCTTGAGATCCAATTGTCGGCCCATTGCGGTGCGCAACATTCCATCGCCTGTTCCTCGGGCACCGATGCGCTGGCGATGGTGCTGATGGCCAAGAATGTGCGTCCGGGACAGGCAATCTTCTGCCCGGCATTCACCTTCGTCGCCACCGCCGAAGTGGTGGCCTGGCTTGGCGCGCATATCTGGTTCGTCGATGTCGACGCGGACACCTTCAACATGGATCCGGACTCGCTGGAAACGGCCATTGCCAGCGCGCGTGACGCCGGGCACGAACCGGTCGGCGTCATCCCGGTCGATCTTTTCGGAATTCCGGCCGATTATGATTCGGTGTCGAAAATAGCCGCGCGCGAGGGGCTGTGGGTGCTGGGCGACGGTGCACAGGCCTATGGCGCGCGCTATCACAACCGCCGGGTCGGCACGCTGGCGATGGCGACAGCCACCAGCTTCTTTCCGGCCAAGCCGCTTGGCGCCTATGGCGATGGCGGCGCGATCTTCACCGATGACGCCGAACTTGCCGAGACGCTGCGCTCGATCCTGTTTCACGGCAAGGGCACCAGCCAGTACGACAATGTCCGCATCGGCATGACCGGCCGGATCGACACGATGCAGGCGGCGATCCTGATCGAGAAACTCAGGATTTTCGACGACGAGATCGAAGCGCGCAACCGCATAGCGACGCGCTACTCGGCCCTGCTCAAGGAGCATGTCACCATCCCGGCGGTACCTGACGGGCTGCAATCGGTGTGGGCGCAATATACGGTCAAGCTGCCCGACGGCACCGATCGTGCCGCAATCCAGGCGCACATGAAAGATCTCGGCGTGCCGAGCGCGGTCTATTACGCCAAGCCGCTGCACCGCCAGGATGCCTACAGCCACTATGGGGTGGCAGGGGGTGAATTGCCGGTGACCGATATGCTGTCTGGCTGTGTGCTGAGCCTGCCGATGCATCCCTATCTGGACGAGGAAACCCAGGACCGGGTGACGGGCGCGCTGATTTCGGCGCTGTGAGAGCTTGAACCTACGCCACTCGGGCTGTTAGCGTGGAGCTCAACCCCGGAGGCGGCAATGACCGGCAACCTCTCATCACTGTTGTGGGCGAGGCCTGTAAAACGTTTTACAGCGACCCTTGCCGCCTTGTTGTTCGTTCCCGCTTCACCTGTCTTTTCCGAAGCTTCTGATTACGAGGTCGACGGCCTGTTGCTTCCACAAAACGCGAGGCCAGCGGTTGATGATATATCGCCTTTTGCCGGGACCTGGATTGGAAGATGGGACGGTGTCCTCAAGACCATACTTATCGTTGAGTCCGTGGCCGAAAACGGCGAGGCAAAGGTAATTTACTCGATCGCCGACAATCCAAGCGCCGGTTTCGAGCGCGCGTGGTTCAGGCTCGATGCCATGGTCAACGGCAGCGACATGGTGATCAGCGGCTCTGGCTTTAGCCTGGGCGTCAAGGCTTCGCCAACCGGCCGGTTACGGGCGGTCTTTGGTGACGGCATCAGCTTCGCTATCTTGTCCCGGCGCGAACTGGCATCGCTCATCCAGCCCGGCGCCCAAATCGAGTGGGAACTTGGCACCAGCGAGATGGTTCGTACAGAACTTTTCGAAGATGGGAAACCGATAGACCTCGAGATCGTAATGATCAGGCCTGAAGGAGACGGTCCTTTCCCATTGGCAGTGGTCAACCACGGCTCAACAGGGACCGGAACCAACACTCAAGCGTTCCTGGATACCTGGACAAATGAGTGGTTCGCCGATGTCTTGAACCAATTCGGCTGGATCGTCGCCTTTCCGCAGCGGCGTGGGAGAGGAAAATCCCACGGTTTGTATGACGAAGGTTTCGGGACAAATCGGTCGCTAGGCTACACATGCGATACCGAACCGTCACTGGGTGGCGCTGACCGCGCGCTTGAAGATCTGCACGCCGCAATCCTTTCCCTGCGCCAGAGACCTGATGTTGGTGACGAGCCTGTACTCGTTGCCGGACAATCTCGCGGAGGCATTCTCTCCGTTGCTTATGCCGGATTCCATCCTGAGATGACTGGCGGAGTGATCAATTTTGCTGGCGGCTGGATGGGCGAGTTCTGCAAGACTGCCGGGACGATCAATCAGACGCTTGCGCGCAAAGGCGCTGGATTCAAACGCCCAATGCTGTGGATATATGGGCATGATGATGTGTATTACTCCATCGCCCACAGCCGTAAGACCTTCGAGGCTTTCATTCAGGCCGGTGGCTCTGGAAGATTCGAAGAGGTGACTGTTCGCGGCGAGAACAATGGTCACTGGGCAATGGCGATACCGCCGCTGTGGTCGACCCATGTCGAACGCTACCTGGCGGACATGGCCGAGGCAGCAAATTAGAGCGCCCCACCTCACCCCGCATCCCGCAACTGTTCGGCGGTCTGCAAATCCACAGAGACCAGCTGGCTGACGCCCTGCTCGGCCATGGTGACGCCGAACAGGCGGTTCATGCGGGCCATGGTGATCGGGTTGTGGGTGATGATGACGAAGCGGGTCTCGGTGGAAGCGGACATTTCGTCCATCAGGTTGCAAAAACGCTCGACATTGTGATCGTCGAGCGGTGCATCGACCTCGTCGAGCACGCAGATCGGCGCCGGATTGGTCAAGAACACCGCGAAAATCAGCGCCATGGCGGTCAGCGCCTGCTCGCCGCCCGAAAGCAGTGTCATGGTCTGCGGCTTCTTGCCGGGCGGACGGGCGAGAATTTCGAGACCAGCTTCCAGCGGATCGTCGGATTCAATCAGCTGCAGTTCCGCCGTGCCGCCGCCGAACAGGTGGGTAAACAGCCGCTGGAACTGTTCGTTGACGACATCGAAGGCAACCAGCAGGCGTTCACGGCCTTCCTTGTTGAGGCTTTGAATGCCGGCGCGCAATTTCTTGATCGCGTCGATGATGTCTTCACGCTCGGTGATAATGGTGTTGAGCCGGTCGGAAAGCTCGGTCTGCTCTTCCTCGGCGCGCAAATTGACCGCCCCAAGCCGTTCACGCTCGATCTTGAGCCGCTCCAGGTTGCGCTCGACCTGGGCCGGATCCGGCATCGGTGCATCCGCGGTCAGGCCGGTCAGGCGCAAGGCGTGGTGAGGTTCGCAGTTCAGCGCCTCGCGGATGCGGGCCTCGCCCTCTTCCCGGCGCTGTCTTGCCGCCATCAGCCTTTCCTCGGCGCGGCCGCGCGCCTCGCGGCCCTGCGACAGGGCGCCAATCGCCTCGGTGGCGAGCTTGTCGGCCTCGCGCGAGCGGGCTTCGGAGACCGCAAGTGCGTCGGCTGCTTCCCGGCGGCGCTTTTCCGCCTCGCTCAGCTGGCTCATCAACTGGCGGCGACGGGCGGCAACCTCGTCGGGCGCATCGGCAATGCCCGAGGCTTCTGTGGCGGTCTCGTCGGCGCGGGCGCTAAGTGCAGCAAGGTGGCTTTCGGCATTGGCGGCACGCTCAATCCAGTTCTCGCGTTCGGCGCCGATGGCGGCAAGCCGGCGGGCACGGGCGGCGTTTTCGCGCTCCAGCCCCTCATGCGCTGCTCTAGCTTCGGCGAGCGCGCCGCGGTCGGTGGCAACTTCGGCATTGACCTGGGTTAACGCGGCGTCGAGCTCAATGAGATCGGGACTGGCCTTGTGCGCTTCCGTCGCCTGATCCAGCGCGGAGACGGTTTCGGCAAGCTGCGCGCCGATCTGGGCGCGCGATTCCGTCAACACCGCACGGCGGTTGGAGAGTTCGCCCGACGCACGTTCGGCGCTGGCCAGTTCATCACGGGCGCGACTGACATTGCGGCTGGCGTCGCGGATAAGGTCGCGCGCGGTACGGCCCTCGACCACACGAGCGGCAACCGCGGCTTCGCTGCCGGTCAGCGCTTCCTCGGTCTGGCGCAACACTCTGGTGGCTTCCACCGCTTCTGCGTCAAGTTCGGCCAGGCGGTTTTTCTGCTCTAGCCGCAGTGCCGCTGGCGTCGGCGCATCTGCGGAGGCGACATAGCCATCCCACCTGAAAATCGCGCCGTCGCGGGTGACCAGCCGCTGGCCGGGCTTGAGCGAGGCGTGCAGCGAGCGGCCATGCTCGGCATCGGCGACAAGCCCGATCTGGGCCAGGCGGCGGGCAAGTTCGTCGGGCGCCCGGACATGGGTCGAGAGCGGCGTTACCCCATCGGGGAGGACGGGATCCTGTCCATCGACAGGCATTCTGGCCCAATGGGCAGGAGCGGCCGGATCGAGCGGCAGGTCGAGATCGTCGCCGAGGGCGGCGCCCAGTGCGGTTTCATAGCCGCGATCGACCTTGATCTTTTCGACCACCGGGGGAAACAGGTCGGAACCCTGTCCGGCATTGAGCATGCGGGCGATGGTTTTGGCTTCGGTCTCGATGGCGTTGAGCCTGGCCTTGGCCTCGGTCACCGGCCGCCGCGCGGCGGCTTCTGCTTCACGCGCTGCTTCGAGAGCGGTTTCAATCCGCACCAGCGCGGCTTCAGCATCCTGCAAGGCCGCTTCCGCAGCCTCGGCCTCGCTGCGCTTGGCGGCGGGATCGGGAAGACCAGCAATGCGCTCGGCAATACCCGCGAGATCGGCGTCCTGGCTGGCGATCTGCCGCTCCAGCCGGGCTTTGCGTTCGCCCGCCTCGCGGATCAGCCGATCAAGCTGGGTGCGTTCGGCGGCGGCCTCGGCGCGTTCGGCGGTGACAATACCGAGCGAAGCCTCGGTTTCGGTGAGCTTGGCCTGAGCCGCCTCGAACGCCAGCTTCAACGCAGCCGAACGGTCGCCGCTGCCTTCAAGCGCCAGTTTCAGCTCGGCCTCTTCTTCCAAAAGCCGCTGCATGATCCCGGCATTGTCGGCGATCAGGCGTTCTTCACGCTCGATGTCGGTCTTGAGCTGCGCCAGACGACGATCAAGCTCCTCGCGGCGGCGCGTGACCCGCTCGGCTTCCTCGTCGATCTGGGTGCGGGCAATCTGCAGCCGTTGCAGGGCTGCAGCGGCAGCAGCCTCGGCATCGCGCAGTTCCGGCAGTTTGAGCGCGACAATGGCCTGGGTCTTGGCGGCCTCCATCTGCGCCTGCGCCAGTTCGGCAACATGCGACGTGGCCTGGGCGAGCGCGCTTTCGGCCTCGCCTTCCTGGCCCTTGGCGAGCGTCCAGCGCAGATGCAGCAGCGTAGCCTCGGCCTGACGAACCTCCGCGGACAGGGTCTTGAACCGGTTGGCCTGCCGTGCCTGGCGCTTGAGGCTTTCAACCTGGGATTCGAGCTCGGATGTCACGTCATCGAGGCGCTCGAGATTGGTTTCGGCGGCGCGCAGTCTGAGTTCCGCCTCATGGCGGCGCGAATGCAGCCCGGAAATGCCGGCGGCCTCTTCGAGCAATTGCCGGCGCGCCTGCGGCTTGGCCTGAATCAGTTCTCCGATGCGCCCCTGCCCCACCATCGAGGGCGAGCGGGCGCCGGTGGAGGCATCGGCAAACAGCAGCTGCACATCCTTGGCGCGGGCTTCCTTGCCGTTGATGCGGTAGACAGATCCGGATTCGCGCTCGATGCGGCGGGTGACCTGGATCTCGTCGGAATCATTGAACGCGGCGGGCGCGGTGCGGTCGGAATTGTCGAGGTACAGGCCGACTTCGGCGGTGTTGCGGGCAGGCCGGTTGCCCGAACCGGAGAAGATCACATCGTCCATGCCCGAGGCGCGCATGTTCTTGTAGGAGTTTTCGCCCATCACCCAGCGCATTGCTTCGACAAGATTGGACTTGCCGCACCCATTGGGGCCCACGACGCCCGTCAGCCCGCGCTCGATGAAGAATTCCGTCGGCTCGACGAAGGACTTGAAACCCAGGACACGGAGCTTGTTGAACTTCATGACCGGTCCACCCGGTCATGCGGAGGCATCGGCACACTGATGCCACTTCCGCGAAGTGTTCGCGGAAGGCCGGTGTTTTCTGCCCGCTTAGAGCAGCGGGTCGATGATCGCCGACATGATGTCAATCGACATATTCCCCGGATACCGCTTGCCGTTGATGATGAAGGTTGGCGTGGATTGCACCCCAAATTCGTCCGCGGCCTTGGTTCTGACAGCATTCACATCGTCCAGAAGCTTCTGGTTCGTCAAGCAAGCTTCGAAGGACTCCTGTGTAAAACCCGCCAAACGGGCGATTTGAAGCAAGGCTTCGCGTCCGTCGGAGGCTGTCGCCCAGGTCCGCTGCTGCTTGAACAGGACATCGACCATCGGAAAGAACTGTGGTTCAGGCGCGCAACGCGCCAGCATGATGGCGGCTGCAGCGCGCGGATCGAACGGAAACTCGCGCAGGATGAAGCGCACCTTGCCGGTGTCGATGTATTTTTCCT
>NZ_JBDWHW010000185.1:0-13826 GCF_039975035.1 Hoeflea sp.
CCAGATAGGCCAGCGAGACGGCTGCGGCCAGAACAACGACTGCTGCCGCCGGCTTGAAGCTCCGGCGGCGGAAGGCGCCGTTGAGCAGCAGCACGATCACCGTATCGGCCAGGAGTGCCAGCAGCGCCGCGCCAAACAACCAGGGCCTGAAATCCACGGCGCTGTCGCCGGCGACGGGCACGCGGGTGACGGCAACTTCGAAATCGGGGATTTCGACGGGGCTCAGCGTTTCGCCCGGACCATAAAGGTTAAGTGCAACAAAGCCATCCTCGGCGCCGTAGAGGCCGGGTGGATTGTCGGCGGACACCTGTGGTGCCGCATTGCCTGTCAGATCGAGCGGCTTGGCGTCGCCGCTGGCCGGCAACAGCGCGCCGTTGGCGTCGAGCAAGCGCCAGGGTGGGAGGATGCCCGATCCGGCTTCGCCGCCGCCGGATACCGCGCGGGACAGTTGCACAATGCGGCGCAGCATGTCGACGAAATGTCCCGAGATCGGAAGGTTCGACCAGCCGGCCTCGGCGGTGACATGGAACAGGACGATGTGTCCGGCGCCGCGATCAGCGGCGGTGACCAGCGGGGTGCCGTCGGCAAGGCTAGCCCAGGTGCGCGCGGCGAGACTGGCCGAGGGTTCGGCCAGAACCTGACGGCTGACGGTGACGTCGCGCGGAGCCGGCAAGCCGGCAAAGGGCCCTGTTGCCGGGTAGGCCGCCAGCGGCTGGGGTTCGATCCAGGACAGGGCGCCGCCGAGTTCACGCTCGCCCTTGCGCAGCAGCACCGGCGTCAGCGGATCGTCGGACGGGGCAGCGGCGAGACGGGGGCCGGCAAAACGGATCAGCGTTCCGCCGCGTTCGATCCACTCGTTCAGCGGCTTGACGACATCGTCCGGCAACACGCCGATATCAGCCATGACGATGACGGCGGGCGATTGTGTCAGCAATTTGGGAACAGCCACGGACATGTCGGCGCTATCGGCCTCGATCAGATCGGCATAGGGCGAAAGCGCCCGGTTGATGTAATAAAGCGGCGACAGCAACGGCTGGGCGATATCGGAGGCCTCGCCGGAGATCAGCGCGACACGGCGGCGGCGGAAACTGTCGTCCAGCAGCCGCGCGGATCCGGCGGTGTCGAGACCGACGATATCCAGCCGTGCAATGTCGTTGCGGATCTCGAAGGGGGCGGAAATCGTGGCCGTCGTGCCGGCCTCTCCGGTGTCGAACAGGACCTCTCCTGAGGCGATCTCGCGGCCCTTGCCGTCGAGCGCCGACAACCGGTAGCGCTCAGCGGCTCCGGTCTCGAGACGGTTCGCGGAAACGGCAAGCGCATCGGCGCCATTGTCGGCGTTGGTCAGAACAAGGGCTTTCGCCCCGTCGGCGCCAATGATCCGCACAGCGGAGGGTTCAAGGGCTGCAAGCCGGCTCAGCGCCGTGGCGGCATCACCGGTGCTTATGCCATCGGACAGGTAGGCCAGGGTGCCGGGCCGGGTCTCGCCGAGTGCGGCGATCAACGCCGTGACGGCATTGGAGCGATCTGGCCGCAGCGGGCGCGGCCGGGCGGCGCGCAACTGTTCGCGCGCCCGCTCAAAAGTTCCGGGCGTGGCGTCATGACGGCGGTCGGCGGTGAACACGATGGAGACCGGCACATCGAGATCCTCGGCTTCGCGGATCAGCATTTCAGCCGCTTGGGTGCGCGCCTCCCAGTCCGGCGCGCTGGCCCATCCATTGTCGATGACCAGCGCCAGCGGGCCATCCGGTGACAGCGCCCTGTCGCGCGGATTGAGCACCGGCTCGGCCAGCGCCAGGATCACCAGCGCCGCGATCAGCAGTCTCAATGCGGTCAGCCACCAGGGGCTGCGCGACGGGGTTTCCTCGGGCTTGAGCACGCGGGCGAGAATGGCCAGCGGCGCGAAGGGTTCGGCCTGCGGGCGCGGCGGCGTCAGCCGCAACAGCCACCAGATCACGGGTAACGCCAGCAGACCGAACAGGATTGCCGGTGCGCCAAAGGCGATGGGCAGACCCGCGATCATGCCGTCACCGGCCGGGCGGCAGCCGGAATGCCCGAAAGATGACCATGCGCGGCGGCGAGCGCCTCCGACGCCGGCCGGTCGGTGCGATGGGAGAGATAGCTCCAGCCCAGCCGCCGCACGCCCTGCGCCAGGGCTTCCCTGCGCGCCATCCAGGCCAGGCGGTAATCGGCAGCAACGGTTTCAGCGCGTCCGGCGACCAGCTTCTGGCCGGATTCAGGATCGCGGAATTCGGTTCGTCCCGAATAGGGAAATGTCTCTTCGGCGGGATCGGAGACCTCGATGGCGTGCCCCCGGATTCCGCGCCTAGCCGCAGGCCCGATGCAGCGGGTCAGTGTCTCGTCGGGATCGAGGAAATCGCTGATCAGCACCACATCGCTCATTCGCCCGACGCGGCCCAGATCAGGCAGCGTTGTTTGCAGCGGCGCATGGGTCAGCGCCAGGGCCAGCCGTTCGGCGGCATTGCGGGAGGAAACCGGATCCATGACGCCGGGACAGCCGACCCGTTCGCCCGAGCGCGACAGGATTTCGGCAAGCGCCAGCATCAACACCAGCGCGCGGCTTTCCTTGCCGGCCATGGCGATATCGGACTTGAACAGCATGGAGGGGGACTGGTCGGCCCACAGCCATATGGTGTGGGCAGCTTCCCATTCGCGGTCGCGCACATAAAGATTGTCGTCGCGGGCCGAGCGCCGCCAGTCGATGCCGGACAGAGATTCACCATCGACATAGGGCCGGAACTGCCAGAAGGTTTCGCCGATGCCGCGTTTGCGGCGGCCATGCCAGCCGGCGATCACGGTGTTGGCGACGCGCCGGGCTTCGGCCAGACAATCGGGCAGCAGGGCTGCGCGCTGGCGGGCGCGGGCCAGCGCGTCGAGCCGTGCGGTCGGTTGGGTCAGCTGGCCGATCGGGGCCATCGGCTCACCCGGCTTTCGGAGTGACGAGGCCGGCAATCACATCGCGGATGCCGATGCCTTCGGCGCGGGCCGAGAAGGTGAGCGCCATGCGATGCTGCAGGATCGGTTCGGCCAGCGCGCGCACATCGTCGATCGAGGGTGCAAGGCGGCCATCATAGAGCGCGCGGGCACGGGCGCAGAGCATCATTGCCTGACCAGCGCGGGGACCGGGACCCCACGACACGGTTTCATCGATTCTGGCATTGCCATGGCCGGGGCGGGCGGCGCGGACCAGTTCGAGAATGGCATCGACCACGGATTCAGGCACCGGCATCTGCCGGATCAGCGCCTGGATTGCAACCAGGCGGTCCATGGTGACGGCGGGCCGGGCGACGGCATCGCTGGCGCCGGTGGTTTCCAGCAGAATCTGGCGTTCCGCCGCCATCTCCGGGTAGGGCACATCGACCTGCATCAGGAAACGGTCGAGCTGGGCTTCGGGAAGCGGGTAGGTGCCTTCCTGCTCGAGCGGGTTCTGGGTCGCCAGCACATGGAACGGACGCGGCAGATCATGCGGCGCACCGGCCACGGTGACATGGTATTCCTGCATTGCCTGCAACAGCGCCGACTGGGTGCGCGGCGAGGCGCGGTTGATTTCGTCGGCCATCAGCAGCTGGGTGAAAACCGGTCCGGGCACGAAGCGGAAGGAGCGGCGTCCGGTCTCGTCCTGGTCCATGACTTCGGAGCCGAGAATGTCGGACGGCATCAGGTCGGGGGTAAACTGGATACGGTTGGAGCCGAGCCCGAGCACCGTGCCGAGCGTGGAAACAAGTTTTGTCTTGGCGAGGCCGGGGACGCCGACCAGCAACGCGTGCCCGCCCGAGAGCACCGCAAGCAGGGTTTGTTCGACCACGTTTTCCTGGCCGAAAATGACTTCCGACACTGCCGTTCTGACCGCGGAAATATCGGCCAAGGCCTGCTCGGCGGCAGCGATGATTGCCTTTTCGTCGATCGGCTTGGCGCCAGTGTCGATTCGTCCCATGGGTTTCTCCGCACGTTCTGGTTCTACAGCGCCGCGCATCGGATCGTATGCGCAAAGGTCGCTGTAGCACTTTGAAATGATGCATGTGCGTTATCGTTCAAATAATCCCTTTGAACGCGACATGCATTAGGCTCGCAAACAGCTTATTCTACGCAGAAAGGCTGACAAGAGCAGTTCAGATGACTATCTGGTTACCTGTAACCATAGCTGGACAGGACAATGGCAAAAACAAGGACCGACACGAAAACAGATGCCGCGGGTTTGGCGGCGCTGATTTCCCGCGCCCAGGCCGACCGGAATGCCGGCAAGGACGGTTTGCCGCCGGTTGAGCAGTGGAATCCGCCCTATTGCGGCGATATCGACATGGAAATCCGCGCCGATGGGACCTGGTTCTACATGGGCACACCGATTGGCCGGCCTGCGCTGGTGCGGTTGTTTTCCACGGTTTTGCGCCGTGACGAGGACGGCAAAACCTATCTCGTCACGCCTGTGGAAAAGATCGGGATCCGGGTCGTCGATGCGCCGTTTTTGGCCGTCGAGATGACGGTGGCCGAGGAAAACGGCCATCCGGTGCTCACATTCAGGACCAATGTCGGCGATGTGGTGCGCGCAGGGCCCGAAAATCCGCTGCGATTCGTCACCACGGGCGAGACCGAACAGCTCAAGCCCTACCTGCTGGTGCGCGGGCGGCTCGAGGCGCTGGTCAACCGGGCGGTCACCTATGACCTGCTGGCGCTCGGAGAGGAAGCCGAGATCGACGGCGAAAACATGTTCGTGATCCGCTCCGGCGGCGAGATATTCCCGGTGATGGACATGGCGAAGCTGGAGGCCAAGCTTTGAGCGGTACTGCTGCCGATCTGCCGCTCAGATTTGACGCGCGGGATTTTCGCCTGCGCGCGCAGGAGCATGATCCGGAGCGGCCGTTCGGCGTTGAACCGGCCCATCTGGGACATGGCGACCATGTGCTCAACCCGGATCTGGTCTCAAGCCTGGCCGGCGTCAGGCTCCGCGAGGCGGCAGTGCTGGTGCCGGTGGTGGATGACGGACCCGACGCCCATGTAATCCTGACCCGCCGAGCGGTGGCCATGCGCAAGCATTCCGGCCAGGTGGCGTTTCCGGGCGGGGCGATCGATCCCGAGGACGACAGCCCGGAAATTGCCGCCATGCGCGAGGCGGAAGAGGAAATCGGACTGGACCGGCGCTTCGTCGAACCTGTCGGCAGGCTTCCGGTGTACATGACCACCACCGGCTTCCACATCACGCCGGTTCTGGCGGTGGTTCGTCCGGGCTATGTCATCACGCCGAACCCGGCCGAGGTGGATGCGGTGTTTGAAACCCCGCTTTCCTTCCTGATGAACCAGGCCAATCACCAGCGCGAAAGCCGGGTCTGGGAGGGGATCGAGCGGCATTATTACGTCATGCCATTCGGTGAGCACCACATCTGGGGTGTCACCGCCGGGATCATCCGGACAATGTATGAGAGACTCTACGCATGAGCATTGCACAAAGCGTGGCCGCAGAGGGCTGGTTCAAGGATCCGGCGCTCGGGCGGATCTTTGCGCTGTTGAACGAGGATGGCAAGGAGGTGCGGGTGGTTGGCGGCGCGGTGCGCAATGCGCTGATGGAACTGCCTGTCACCGACACCGATCTTGCCACCACATGGGCGCCTGAACAGGTGATGGCACGCGCTGAGGCTGCCGGTATCCGTGCTGTGCCGACCGGTATCGAGCATGGCACGGTGACGCTGGTGATCGATGGCCGCGGTTTCGAGGTGACGACGCTGCGCCACGATGCCGAAACCGATGGCCGGCGGGCGAAGGTGGTCTTCGGCAATGACTGGCAGACCGACGCGGAGCGGCGCGACTTTACGATCAACGCGCTCTATGCCGACCGCAGCGGCACCATCATTGATCTTGTCGGCGGGCTGGACGATATCGTCAGCCGCACCGTGCGGTTCATCGGCAATCCCGATGACCGGATTGCCGAGGATCATCTGCGGATTCTGCGCTATTTCCGGTTCTTTGCCCATTATGGCGCCGGGCGGCCCGATGCGGCTGCGCTGAAGGCTTGCGCCAGGGCGCGCGACAGCCTCGCCAAGCTCTCGGCAGAACGGGTCTGGAAGGAACTCAAGACCCTGTTCAAGGCCCGCGATCCGGGACGGGCGCTGTTGTGGATGCGGCAGGCGGGCGTGCTCAGCATGGTGCTGCCGGAGAGCGAGAAATGGGGCATTGATTCCATCGCCGGCCTGATCGGCACGGAAACCGCGCTCGGCTGGGATCCCGATCCGATGCTGCGGCTGTTGGCGATTGTGCCGCCCGATGCCGCGCGGATGGAGGAGCTGTCGACCCGTTTGAAGATGTCGCGGGCGGAGGCGGAACGGCTGGTCAAATGGGCGAAAGCCCCGGCGATTTCCCCGACAATGGCGATCACGGCGCTCGACCGGTTGCTGTACCGCCACGAGGCCGGACCGATCACGGACCGGATCCGGCTGTCACTGGTCTCTGCGCGGGTGCGTGCCGAGACCGATGCTGCGGCCCTGACGGAAGCTGCAGGTCACAGCCGTCATCTGGCGCGTGCGGCCAGTTGGGAGCGGCCGGTTTTTCCGGTTTCGGGATCGGACCTGATTGCCAAAGGGGTTGAGCCCGGCCCCGGGATGGGAGCCAGACTGGCGGCGCTCGAAGAGCGCTGGATCGACAGCAATTTCATACTCGACAAACAGGCGCTGTTGAGGGAACCCGAATAGCGGCTGGCCGTTCTTCGGCCGATCCGCTACGCGGCGTTTTCCTCGGTGCTCATCCGCGCCTTGATCTGCTCGACGATGGTCGGGCGAATGATGCTCTCGCCGTGGGTCTCGCGCAGATGATCGATTGTCCGCGACACGATCTCGGCCTCGCTGTCGGACCGTGTATGCCATTCGCACCCGGGCACAAGGGATCCGCAATGGAACGTCTTCATGGCTCATCCTCCTTTTCAATGGCAAAACCAAAGCTCGGGGCTGTCCATCCCATCGGCCAGACCCGATTTTTGCACAATAGGCGGCATTTTGGGCAGGAACGTGACCGGGCGCATTGACCCATGACAAGGCTTGCGTGATTTGAAGATCATTCAGCCTCACCGCGCTATGATCTCCGGCCGCCTGGGTGCTTTCGCACGCCGGCCTGTGCTTGGGTGTTGTTAACTATCTTCCTTTAGGTTTTTTCGCAGTGGCTTTCATCCCGCTCGTGGTCGCCCGTCAGCGACCGCCAACGCATGACTGCCCTTGTTGAAGCACGCAACAGTATGGCTTCGGGGAACCTGTCGGTCGCCGGAACCGTTGCAGTTGCAGGAGGCAGGACCTGGCGATGATTATCGGACTGAGCATGTTCGACACAGTGCTGGATCGTCTGAGCCGGGAGCGGCCGGACGGGCCAAGGCCAGGCTCCGTGCCCTGGGCGGGCATACGCGGTCTGAATTCGCGCTTTGTCGGCGCGATGTCCGGACTTGATCGCCGGCGAAGCGGCGATCAGTTGGGCGCAGTCTATTCCGGTTATGATTATGACAGCGACGGGTTTGTGCCGCCGCCAAAACCGGTCATCGACACATCGTTGTTCAAACGGGTGAGCCCTGAGGACATTGCGAAGGACATCAATCTGCTGTCCTCTGATACCGCGGCCGAGCTCAAATCAAAACGGCGAAAATTCGCGCGGCTCAATCACCCCGACCGGGTACCGATGGAATGGCGGCAGGCAGCGACCACCCGGATGAAGATCGCCAATCACCTGGTCGATGAAGCGCTGCGCAGGGTTTGAGTCTCGCTCACGTGATGCACCCTGTTATTTCTTTTGCGCCGCGCTGTGTTGCGCTGGTACTCCTGAGCCACCTTTTGGCGGAAGGGTAGGCTTTGATGAAGTGGCAGGCCGGACGCCGTCGCGGATGTAGGTGCCGCTGTTACTTGGTGGGGTGAACTTTCCCGATTTTGAATCACGAATGGTACGCATTTTGATCCTCCGACGGAATCTTAGTCTTGTTCACTTATATAGGCCTTGATCTCCACAAAGCGATAGTCCTCTGGCTTCAATATTATGCCGTTTGACACGGGCTCCTCGCCTTTGAAAGCGCCGGTATTTTGATCAACTTCCCAAAGCTCTTCGATGAAAAGGTGCCCCGGTGTCGGATAAAGGGTTGCATATGATTGCCCTGAAAATATTCCCCCGATTTTTGTCCCGTCGTGAAGATGAACAATCAACCAACAGGCCTGTCTTCGCGAAAAGAAGTCATCCCACGCTGTTTTGTAGCGGTACTTCACCAAGCCTGTTTTAGCCATCACGCCTAAAAATCGATCCAGGAGAAAGGGCCATATCACTGGTCCGACTGCTAGAATTAAGGCCGCCAACAGACTCCTTGTGTGCCAAGCTTCTGTCGAGAAAAAGAGAAAGATTGCCCAAGACATCAGGCCGATGTTGATTGCGCTGTAGGCTATGGCTTCGAAGATGGTATCTTTAAGGGTTGGCTGGTCACCTGGTCTTATTAGCGAGTATACCCGCATTGAAATGAACCCGGGCAATATCAGAATTGCAAACAGAAAGAAGTCAGCAAGATCAATGTTGAATTCCAAGTTCATCGCCGTTCACTCCTATGGATACATCACGACCGGCGGAAGCGAAGACAGGATCGATGCGACATTGCCGCCGGTCTTCAGGCCGAAAATCGTGCCGCGGTCATAAAGCAGGTTGAATTCGACGTAGCGGCCGCGGCGGATCAGCTGTTCGGTGCGTTCTTCCTCGCTCCAGGGCTTGTTGAAATTGGCGCGGACGATCTTGGGATAAACCACGTTGAAGGCGCGCCCGACATCCTGGGTGAAGGCAAAATCCGCGGCCCATCCGCCCTTTTCGTCGTCACTGTGCTGCCAGTCGTAAAAAATCCCGCCAATGCCGCGCGCCTCGTTGCGATGCGGCAGGAAGAAGTAGTCGTCACACCAGTCCTTGAATTTGGAATAATCGGCGACTGCATGACGGTTGCAGGCAATCTCCATGGCGCGGTGGAACAGCATTGTGTCCGGATCGGTCTGGGTGCGCCGGTTGTCGAGCACCGGGGTCAGGTCGGCGCCGCCGCCGAACCACTGGCTCGTGGTTACCACCATGCGGGTGTTCATGTGCACCGTCGGCACATGCGGATTGGTCGGGTGGGCGATCAGAGAGATGCCGGACGCCCAGAAATTCGGGTCTTCCTCGGCGCCGGGGATCTGCTTGCGGAATTCGGGCGAGAACTCGCCATGGACGGTTGATGTGTGGACCCCGACCTTTTCAAACAGCCGGCCCTTCATGATCGACATTGTGCCGCCGCCGCCCGCACCTTCGTCGCGCAGCCAGGGCGTGCGCTCGAAGCGCCCCGGCTCACCGGCCGATTGCGGATTGTCGACCTCGTCCTCGAGTGCCTCGAAATTCGCACAGATCTGGTCGCGCAACTGTTCGAACCACTGGCGTGCGTTGGTCTTCTTGTCTTCAATGTCGTCGGGTAGTCCGACCGGCAGGGTTGGGCGTTCCATGAAGATTCCTCGTCTTGTGCTGGCTGTGTCATAGCAGCACCGAAGTCGGGATGTAACCTTGTCTTCACCATGGAACTGATAGAGCCATCGCGAGTTTTTACCGCGGCGGCGGGTGCAAGGTTGTGCCGGCAATGCCAGGACTCGCAGTACTCATTGTTTTGCGATAGAATTTTTGCCAGCAAGGAAGGACCATGAGCCAGTTTCCACCCCGCCGCCCTCCGCTTGACGGTTTGCGCCGAGAGATTGCCCGGTCGCGCAGCGAAAAGGCCGCCGGCAGATCCGGTGGCTTCGTGCGCAAGACATACCGGATGAGCCGCGATGAAGCGCGCGAAAAGGCGCGCGAATGGTTTTCCAACTGGCCGAAAGCCGCCTACTGGACCGAGGTCGAAAGCTGGCGGGCGCTGCCCGAAGACGGCGATACGATCGAATTCACCATGCGCCGTCTGCCGACCGCGGATTGAACAATCGCAGTTATCGCGAAATCGCCGGGCGTCACGCATTCAGGCCGTGCCGGCATCAACCGATTTCTGCACCACAAGCCGTGGCCCGGTTCCCGATTGCCGTGCCTGATCATCCGGATTGTAGAGTTGGCAGGCGTCGAGCGACAGGCAACCGCAGCCGATACAGCCGTCAAGCCGGTCGCGCAGCCGTTCGAGCATGCCGATGCGGGCATCAAGATGCTCCCGGAAGCCGCGACTTATTTTCTCCCAGTCGCGTTTGGTCGGCGTGCGCTCCAATGGCAATTGCCTCAGTTGGGTACGGATTTCCTCCAGCGAAAATCCCATCTTCTGCGCAATCAGGATGAAGGACAGACGTCTGATGTCAGAGCGGATGAACATGCGTTTTCCGCCGGGCGTGCGTCTGGCGGCGACCAGTCCCTCATCGTCATAGTAGCGGATTGCCGAGACCGATAGGCCGGTGCGGCTGGCGACTTCGCCAATGCTGAGCAGGCCCTTGCTGTTTGCTGACGGCATATGAAAAACCCCTTGACCTCAAGTTTACTTGAGAAAGTAGCATGGTTCTCATCACGGGCAATCACCACCCAGTCAAGGAGCACGAATCATGTCCCGATCCACCCTCGAGCACGTCAATTTCACCGTCGCCGATGCCACCGCCACCGCCAGATGGCTGTGCGACGTGTTTGACTGGAAAATCCGTTGGCAGGGGCCGGCACTCAATGACGGATTGTCGATTCATGTGGGCACTGATGACGACTACCTGGCGATCTACACTCCCAAGATGGCGCGGGCACGCCATGAGATCGAGAAAGACCGGGTTGGCAGCCTCAACCATATCGGCATCGTGGTGGAGGATCTCGATGCGACAGAGCAGAAAATCAAGGCGCTGGGTTACCCGACCCATAGCCATGTCGATTATGAACCCGGCCGCCGCTTCTATTTCGATGACGAGAATGGCATCGAGTTCGAGGTTGTGAGCTATGACTGAGCTGGCGCTGCGCTACAGCCCGAAGCGGCGGGTGATCTCGCCGGCGATGATTGCCACGCTCATGGCGAGGTTGAGGCTGCGCCGGCCATCGACCATGGGAATGGTCAGGCGTGCGTCGGCGGCATCGTGGACTCTCGGTGGCACGCCGGCGCTTTCCCTGCCGAACAGCACCACGTCCTGGGCGGTGGTCGTCTGGTCGCCGCCATCGGTATAGGGGGTGGCCGACTGTGTGGTCATCAGCACCAGGCGGCGTTTCTGCGTCGCGCGCCAGATCTCGAATTCCTCCCAGCCATCGTGCCGGGTCAGCGCCGCCATTTCGATGTAATCCATGCCGGCGCGCTTGAGGGCGCGGTCGGTCATGTCAAAGCCCGCGGGCCCGATGATGTGAATGCCGAGACCGAGGCAGGCGCCGAGCCGCAGGATGGAGCCGGTGTTGCCGGGAATGTCGGGCTGGTAAAGAGCGATGAGAGGTTTGGTCATGGAAAACGCTTCTGTGGTGATTTTATCACAATATCAAGCAAGGATGTGGCCATCTTGATCAAAACCGCTCACGCCGATCTGGCGAAACCGCCAAATCCGGATAAACTGCCGGCATCTTTAACGCGAACTCGATGGAGGCTGACTTGTGCATCATTGATATCAGCTTTCCGCTGACGGCCTCAAGCCTCTGAAAACGGGTTTATCGCGGCTTCCTTTTCCCGATCCGGCTTTCGTGCCCTGTTTATGGGGAACCAGCGCCATCGCGTGACCTTTGCCTTATTTCCGGTCCTGCCGCTGCACCCGACATGCACGGCCTGCGCCATTCCTCAAGGAGACATCCATGTTTGGATGGTTTGAACGTCGACTGAACCCCTATCCTGAGGAAACTCCCTCGGCCCCGCCCGAAGGGCTGGTGGCGTTTTGCTGGCATTACTCGCGCGATGCGGCGCCCTGGCTGATTGGTATGGCCATCCTCACCGCGTTGATCTCGATCGGCGAAGTGATGCTGTTCGGGTTCCTCGGCTCGATCGTCGACTGGCTCGCCAATTCCGATCCGCAAGGTTTTCTGGAGCGCGAATCGGGCCGCCTGATGTGGATGGGCGCGATTGTGCTTGTCGGCCTGCCGGTCACGGTGGCGCTGCATTCGCTGATCATTCACCAGACGCTGCTGGGCAATTATCCGATGATCGCGCGCTGGCAGATGCACCGCTATCTGCTGCGCCAGAGCCTGAGTTTCTTTTCCAATGAATTCGCCGGCCGGGTCGCCACCAAGGTGATGCAGACATCATTGGCGATCCGCGAATCGGTGATGAAGCTGCTTGACGTGTTCGTCTATGTCTCGGTCTATTTCATCGCCATGATCGGAATGGTGGCGAGCGCCGAATGGCGGCTGGTGCTGCCGCTATTGTTCTGGCTGGCGGTCTATATCGGGCTGATCATGCATTTCGTGCCGAAACTCAAGCGGATATCGGCCGATCAGGCCGATGCCCGTTCGGCGATGACCGGGCGGGTTGTCGACAGCTATACCAACATCTCGACCGTCAAGCTGTTTTCCCATGCCGGCCGCGAAGAGGCCTACGCGCAGGAAAGCATGGACATGTTCCTGCAGACCGTGCACCGGCAGATGCGCCAGGTGACGCTGTTCCAGACGCTGATCTATTTCAACAACTCGATCCTGGTGTTCGTGGTCTCGGCCATGTCGATCGGCTTTTGGCTCACCGGCATCGTCTCGGTCGGCTCCATCGCCATCGTTATCGGGCTTTCGCTGAGGATCAACGGCATGTCGCAGTGGATCATGTGGGAAGTCTCCGGCTTCTTCGAGAATATCGGCGTGGTGCAGGACGGCATGGGCATGATGATCAAGCCGCATGATGTGATCGACAACCCCGGCGCCAGCGAGATTGTCGCCCGCAAGGGGGCCATCAGCTTCGAAAATGTCCGGTTTCATTACGGCAAGCAGAGCGGTGTGATCGAGGATCTGTCGCTCTCGATCAAGCCCGGCGAGAAGATCGGACTGGTCGGACGGTCCGGCGCAGGCAAGACCACGCTCGTCAATCTGCTCTTGCGGTTTTACAACCTTGAATCCGGACGGGTGCTGATTGACGGTCATGACATCTCGCAAGTCAGCCAGGACAGCCTCAGAGGCCAGGTCGGCATGGTCAGCCAGGATACCTCGCTGCTGCATCGTTCGGTTCGCGACAATATTGCCTACGGGCGGCCCGAGGCCACGGAAGCCGAGATCATCGAGGCGGCGCGCAAGGCCAATGCGCTCGATTTCATCGCAGGGCTGGAGGATGTCGCCGGACGCACCGGTCTGAACGCCCATGTCGGCGAACGCGGCGTCAAGCTTTCGGGCGGACAGCGCCAGCGCATCGCCATTGCACGGGTGTTTCTCAAGGATGCGCCGATCCTGGTGCTTGACGAGGCGACCTCCGCGCTCGATTCGGAAGTCGAGGCGGCGATCCAGGAAAATCTGTTTGCGCTGATGGAAAACAAGACGGTGATCGCCATTGCGCACCGTCTGTCGACGATTGCGCAGATGGACCGGCTTGTGGTGCTTGATCAGGGCGAGATCGTCGAAACCGGAATCCATGACGATCTGATCCGGTCGGGCGGGATTTACGCCGATCTCTGGTCGCGGCAATCCGGCGGCTTCATCGATGCGGAGGTTGACGCCAGGGCTGCGGAATAGGGGATATCCGGATTGCCAAACAAAGCGCGCGCGCTATTGTTGCATCCATGATTTTCCGGCCCCTGCTCGATTTGTTTGAAGGCTGGATCGATCCGTTTGTGCGGCGTTCCAGCTACCGGCCTCCGACCTCGACGCTTGGCTTCCTGTGGCATTATGTCGGGCAGGCCAAGGGCGCTTTCGCGGCAATGCTTGCGCTTGGCGGCCTGGTGGCGCTGTTGCAGGTGGTGTGGTTC
>NZ_JBDWHW010000186.1:0-13945 GCF_039975035.1 Hoeflea sp.
CTTGGCGGCCTTCAGCTGCGGCTCGATCGTGCCAGGGTCGATGCCTGAAATCAGATCGATGATGTCGTATTTCTCGCGGGTTGCGAGCTCGACGCCCTGAACCCACTGGCTCGGCTGACCTTGATTTTCCCATTCGCGAACTTCAAGTCCAACTTCCGCGCCGGCAACTTTCATCCGGTCGATGATGCCCTTGAGGAACGGATTGCCGCTGCTGTTGGGGATCGACAGCATCTTCTTGCCTGCGGCACAGGACTTGGCGTCGAATGGGTCGCCAGGCGCGACGAATTCCGGTTTCGCCTTGTACTTGGCAATATTTTCCGTGGCACGGGCCAATCCCTCAGACGCCGCATCGGCGAGTGAAGACCCGGTCATGCACATGGTGGCGGCGATGGCTGTCAGTGATGCAATTAGGACGCGCTTTGTCATTTTTGAACTCCCTGTCCTGTCTTGTGCAACCCCCGCCCCTCAGCAGGAAACGCACGTGATGAATACGCATGCATTGTTCACCTAACTCTCTGATCGAGTCAATCGCCCATACTGCGAAAACTTGAAATCACTGCGGGTTGAGCCGGACGCAATTAAGCGGTGAACATTTGCTCCCGCGGATCAAAACGGTTGAATCCCTTCCCGGTGAGAGCTATCGATCAATAAGCGACTTCCACTGACAGTGCAGTTGAAGCGGCGAGATGGAAGAGGTATTGATGACACGAAGCTCCAACCGCTCTACCTCATTCGATGTCGCCGCTCTGGCAGGCGTTTCTCAGTCTGCCGTCTCCCGCGCCTTCACGCCCGGTTCGAGCATAGCCGAGGAGACTCGCAAGAAGGTCTACGAAGCCGCACGCAAGCTCAATTACGTGCCGAATTCAATTGCCAGCAGCCTGACAACCAAGCGCACAAACATCGTCGCTCTGATCGTCGGAACCATGGCTAATCCATTCTATGCACACGTTTTGCACGCTTTCAGCAAGAAACTGCAGGAGCAAGGCCGGCAGGTTTTGATCTTCACAGTGGACCTTGGCGCCGACAGTGACGAAGCCATTCTGCATGTGTTGAAATACCAGGTCGACGGCGTGATCCTGACGGCCGCGCAATTGTCCACCCGGATGACCAGCATGTGCCATGACCGCGGCATCCCGATCGTTCTGTTCAATCGCTATATCCCTGGCAGTGACGCCTCGGGGGTGCGCTGTGACAATGCCGGAGGCGGGCGACTGCTGGCCGAGGCATTTCTGGCAGCGGGTGCGAAAACCTTTGCAATGATCACCGGCGACCCCAAGGGCACGACAAGCAAAGACCGCGTGCGCGGCTTTGTCGAGCGCCTGAAGGAAGCAGGCATCAAGCGGGATGATATTGTCGAAGTCGAAGGACACTCCTCCTATGAAGGCGCATTCAATGCCGCCTTGAGTCTTTTCCGCGACAAGACCCGATCGCGTCCCGATGCGCTGTTCGGCATCAACGATATCATGGCCATGGGCGCGATTGATGCGCTTCGCTACCGGCTTGGTTTGCGGGTCCCCGAAGATCTGATGGTTGCCGGCTTTGACGACATTCCCGAGGGACGCCGGGCACCCTATCAACTAACCACGGTGCGTCAGCCGATCAACCAGATGATTGATGCAACGCTGTCGATCCTCCACCTTGAGGATCCCTCTCACGGGATTGAACGCGGCATTGACCGCCCGATCAGGGGGCGACTGATCTGGCGCAACACCATTCCTGTGCCGCCCGAATATCGTTGAGCAAACAAAGGCCTAATCACAATTCATCCGCGTGACACAAGGCGCTGCCCGGTTGGCGGCCCCCAACTGCGTGTTCACCGCGTGAGACGAAAAAGGGGCTCGAAAGCCCCTTCTTGTTATCCGGATGCCTGTCCGTTGGGCGGCGTGTAGCCAAAGTCGAAGGCCGGCGGTTCGCCGCGCTTTTCCTTGGCCGAGGCACGAAGCGTGTCAGTTGCCGCCTCATCTGGATGGTTGTCCGCCGTCAGGACGACGCCGTAGGAATCTTTTGCCTGATCCCTGGAGACCAGCCCGTAGCGCACATCGCGCGCCACGACAGAGCTGTCGCGGTCGAGAGGATCACCCCAGCCACCCGAGCCGGCCGTCATGAAGACAACGCGGTCGCCTGGCTCGACCTTGAGATTGTCGATCTTGGAGGGAATACGCGTCGGCTCGTCTTCGCCGGCCTTGATCACCCATTTGCTGGATGTGCCGCCATGCAGGCCACCATTGATGCCCCATGGCGGAACCACCTCACGGTCATCATGGATCGATACCTTGCCGGCTGCGAGCATGCGATAGACCTTCTCGATGCCGGCACCACCACGATGAAGGCCCGGTCCGCCCGAATCCTGGATCGGCAGATAACGCTCGACCAGAACCGGATAGTAGTTCTCGATATATTCGATCGGGGTTGCCGAAAACAATGGCCACCAGGCGTGCCCGTCGAAACCATCGCCCTTGGGACGCCCGGGCACACCGCCGAACAGGAGCTCCATCAACTGGAAGTACTTGTCGTCCTTGTCCGTGCCCGAGAAGATGAAGTGCGGGCTGGTGCCGTAACCGGCGGCCATCGAGAGCTGCGGCACGAACTTGCCGAGCGCGCCGGCCTGGCAATCGAAGAACCGGGTGTGCGTGTTCAGCCTGTTCGACAGAGCCGCAGGGAACCGCGGATTGAGCAGGCTTCCCTCGGGCAGCACAATCTCGAAGAGATCGTAGAAGCCTTCGTTGAACAGTACCGACGGATCAAACGACATGATCATGTAGACGCCGAAGAACAGCTTGCAGAGGCCTTCATGGATGTGGAAGTTGATCGGCCCTTCCGCCTGGTCATCGGTGCCGGTCCAGTCGAACACGGCGATGTCATCTCGCCTGGAGATGGTCAGCGTCATCTTGAACGGACCATTGCCCAGCCCGTCATCGTCGACATAGTCGGTGAAGCTGACGGGCTCTTCCGGAATGTATTTCCGGATCACCTGACGCATGGCTTCGCGGGTACGGGCCAGCAACATGTCGCAGGCCGTCATGTAGGTCTCGCGGCCGAAACGGTCGCAGAGTTCACGCACCCGGGTCGAGGCTGTCCGGCAACCGGCAATCAGCGCCATCAGGTCGGCCCGGTTCATGTCAGGCGTGCGCGAGTTGTTGAGCATGATGTCGAGAACGCCCTGATTGAGCACGCCCTTGTCATAGATCTTCACCGGCGGCACCCGCAGGCCTTCTTCCCAGATTGTGCGGGCATTGGCAGGCATCGAGCCCGGCACCGAGCCTCCAACGTCAACCATGTGGCCGAAGATCGAGGAGAAGCCGACCAGCACGTCTTCATGGAAGATCGGCAGCATCACGCACCAGTCGTTGTTGTGCGAGATCGAGCCCTTCGATGCATAGGGGTCATTCCAGACGAAGATATCGCCTTCATTCACATCGCCGCCGAATTTCTCGACGACCGAGGGAATGTAGGATCCGAACTGGCCAACAACCATCTGGCCACGTTCATTGCAGATCATCGGGAATTCGTCATGCTGCTCGCGGATGACCGGCGACAGCGAGATGCGGACGACGACGCCGTCCATCTCGAATCGGGCATTCTTGAGCGCGTTCTCGATGATGTCGAGAGTGATTGGATCGACTTTGGTTGCCATCTTGATCACTTTCCCTTCGAAATTGGCCAGATGAGAACGTTCCCGTGCTCATCGATCTCGGCGTAGTGGGCGGGCAGCAGCACGGTGGTGGTGTCGTATTGCCGGATAATTGCCGGGCCTTCGACACGGGAACCAACACCGAGCTTGCCCCGGTCATAATGCGGCGTGTCATGCCAGGCGCCATCAAAATAGGCCGGGTGGCGCTCCATGATGGCGGCAGCGGTGTCGCTGCCTGAAGCTGTAGGTGCAGCTTCATTGACCGGCTCCGTTGCGCCCCGCGCGACGACGCGCAAAGCGACCAGTTCAACCGGAACCGTGAAGCGGACGCCGTAAAGCCGTTCATGCAGTGCGTGGTAATCGGCCAGTATCGGTTCCAGGCCGCCTTTCTGGCGGACAAGATCCTCACTCACATCGACCGAAACCTCAAAGCCCTGCTGCTCGTAGCGCAGATCAAGCGTATAGTGGATCGATGCATCGGCCGCCGCCACTTCCTGCTCCTTGAGCCAGGCCTTGGCCTTGCTTTCGAGCTCGCCAAAACGCGTCCACACGGCATTCGGGTCAAGCCCGACGGTGGAACGAATGTAAGTCTGCACGAACTCGTTCTTGAAGTCGGCTTCGAGGAACCCGAGAGCCGAGAGCACGCCGGGGTTTGGTGGCACCATCACCGGATAGCAACCAAGCAGTTCCGCGATGGCGTTTGCATGCAGAGGGCCTGCACCGCCAAAGGCGACTATGCCGAATTCACGCGGATCAAGTCCGCGCTGAACGGTGATCACCCGCAACGCACCGAGCATGACTTCATTGGCGATATCGATGATGCCCTTGGCCGCATCTTCAGGCGACAGCCCAAGCGTCTCGCCGATTCCGGCGACGGCCTTTCGCGCGCCTTCGACATCCAGCGACATGTCACCGCCCAGAAGCACGGGAGGCAGATAGCCGAGCACGACATTAGCGTCGCTCACGGCTGGTTCCGTGCCGCCGCGTCCATAGGACACCGGGCCGGGATTGGCACCTGCACTGCGCGGGCCGACCCGAAGCGAGCCGGTCAATTCGGAGACATCAGCGATGGAGCCGCCGCCGGCGCCGACACTGCGGACATCCAGCGTTGGCACCTTGGCCGGGAACATGCCGACCTCGGTCGACCGCGAGATTGTCGCCTCGCCGTCAATGATCACCGACACGTCTGTCGACGTTCCGCCCATATCAAAGGCCAGCAGCTTGGAAATGCCGGACCGCCGCGACAGCATCACTGTGCTGGTCACGCCGCCGGCGGGGCCTGAAAGCACCGTATGGACGGGACGCTCGGAAGCCGCAGCAGCGCTCATCAATCCGCCATCGGAGCGAACAATATGCAGTCGCGCGCTGACACCTTCCTGCTTGAGCCGGTCTTCGATCCGCGACAGGTAGCGCTTCATGATCGGCCGGACATAATCATTCATCACCGTGGTGATGGCGCGGTCGTACTCGCGAAACTCCGGGAGAATGTCGGAGGACAGCGAGACCGGAATGTCCGGATAGCGCTCCGCCACGATGGCACCAAGGGCGCGCTCATGTTCGGCGTTTGCATAGGAGTGCATCAGCGAAATGGTGAGCGCTTCGATGCCGGAGCTGCACAGATCATCGATCATGGCAGTGGCCTTCTCGATATCGAGTTCGCGGACGACCTCGCCGCGCGCATTCATCCGCTCCGGAATGCCACGCGTGTCGGCAAGTGAGGCCAGCGGATCGGGCTTTTCCATGTTGATCCAGCCAAACAGTGGACCCGGTGTCCAGGCCTTGGCCAGATGCAGCGTGTATTCGAACCCTTCCGTGACCAGCAGCCCGACGCGCGCGCCCTTGCCTTCCAGCACGGCGTTGGTCGCAACGGTTGTTCCGTGCAGGATCAACTCGATGTCCGACGGCGAGATGCCGGCCTTTTCGCAGATCAGCTTCACGCCGGCAGCGACACCGATAGACTGGTCTTCCGGTGTGGAAGGCGTTTTGGCCTCATAGGTACGCTGCGTCTTCTCATCGTGCAGCAGAAGATCGGTGAACGTGCCACCAACGTCGACGCCTAGTCTCATAACAATTCCTCTATGCGCATTGTGATCCCCATCTCGCAAGCTTATCCAAAATGATATTGCATGCGTATTCATTTCAACATAGATTGCCTTTCCGTCCATCCGCAACAGGAAAATGCGCTGGGCCTCGACATTTTTCTCCGCCGATCCGGGTCGTCCGCATCATCGCCACCATGCCTCGGGACTGAAAACCGCCAATGACCGCAAAAACCCTTTATGAAAAAGTCTGGCAGAGTCACGTCGTCAAGGAATATGACGACGGAACATCACTGCTCTACATTGACCGCCACCTGGTGCAGGAAGTTTCCAGCCCGCAGGCTTTTGCCGGCCTGATCGAGCAAAACAGACCACTAGCGCGGCCATCTGCGCATATTTCGGTGGCCGATCACGCCGTTCCGACCCGCGACCGGCATCTGCCGCTGGCCGAAGGCTTGGCCTCACGCCAGGTCGCGCGCCTTATCGAAAACTGCGCCCGCTTCGGCATCGATTACATCGAAATGACCGATGACCGGCATGGCATTGTCCACGTCATCGGCCCTGAACTGGGCTTTACCCTGCCCGGCGCCACCCTGGTCTGCGGCGACAGTCACACCTCCACCCATGGTGCATTCGGTGCAATCGCATTCGGCATTGGCGCGAGTGAGTGTGAATGCGCATTCGCAACCCAGACGCTTCGGCAAGAGAAGCAGAAGACAATGCGCGTCACACTCAATGGCTCGCTGCAGCCCGGTGTTGCGGTCAAGGACATCATCCTGGCACTGATCGCCGAAATCGGAACCAATGGCGGCGTCGGCTACGCCATCGAATATGCAGGTCCGTCGATCGCGACGCTGTCGATGGAAGCGCGCATGACGCTGTGCAACATGTCGATCGAGGCAGGCAGCCGTGTCGGCATGGTAGCGCCAGACGAGACGACATTCTCCTATCTTAAGGGACGGCCGCTTGCACCTGCGGGCGAGGCCTGGGAGGCAGCACTTGCGCATTGGCGTTCCCTGCCAAGCGAACCCGACGCTGTCTTCGACCACGAAGCCCAGCTTGATGTTGCCGCCTTGACCCCGCACGTGTCATGGGGAACCAATCCGGGTGAAACCAGTCCGGTCTCCGAGCGTGTCCCGGACCCGGCAAACCAGTCCGATCCGGTCAGGCGCGCCAAGATGGAACGCAGTCTGGCCTATATGGACCTCACACCAGGCATGCCGCTTGAAGACATCGGCGTCGATCAGGTCTTCATCGGTTCCTGCACCAATGGCCGGCTCGAGGACATGCGCATTGCCGCATCCGTTATCAAAGGCCGTCGCGTGGCACCAACGGTGACAGCCATCGCAGTACCCGGCTCGGCCAGCGTGAGAAAGCAGGCGGAAAGCGAGGGACTTGACCGCATCTTCATGGATGCAGGCTTCGAATGGCGTGCATCGGGCTGCTCCATGTGCGTGGCGATGAATGACGACCGGCTCAAGCCCGGCGAGCGCTGCGCCTCCACCTCCAATCGCAATTTCGAAGGCCGTCAGGGCCAGGGCGGTCGCACGCATTTGATGAGCCCCGCCATGGCAGCCGCAGCGGCGATTACCGGTCACCTGATTGATGTGCGCAAACTGGGATCAACCACCTGATGCAGAAATTCACGAAAATCACCAGCCCGGCTGCGCCTCTGCGCGAATCCGATGTTGACACAGATGTCATTTTTCCGGCCCGTTTCCTGTTGCTTCTGGACAAGGCAGGTCTTGGAAAGCACCTGTTTCACGAGCGGCGCAACGCCCGCGATGGCGCCAAAACCGACTTCGTGCTCAACACGCCTCCATTCGACAAGGCACAAATCCTTGTCGCCGGGTCGAACTTCGGTTCGGGGTCCAGCCGCGAGCAGGCGGTCTGGGCACTGACCGATTTTGGCATTCGCTGCGTGATAGCTCCAAGCTTCGGCGAGATCTTCTATTCCAATTGCTTCAAAAACGGCGCCTTGCCGCTGGTCATCCAGGGCGAAGCCCATGAACGGGCGATGCTGGCGGCGGAAACCGGCATGCCGTTAACGGTCAATCTCGAAGCCCAGACGGTGGAACTGACTGATGGCGAGGTCATCGGATTTGAGATCGATCCCTACCGGCGGCGCACCCTGATGCTTGGCCTTGATGAAATCGGCAGCATCCTCGCCGACGATGCCAAAGAAATTGCCGCCTTCGAGGCAACCCTTCGCACCAGCCAGCCATGGCTGTTTCTCGACGATGGGCGGCTTGATCATCTGTTTGCCGATACGCGAACCAAGTGACCGGACAACATGATTCCCCCCGGGCGGATCCCAAGCGCGCCCTTCCAATTGACAGGACCCAACGATGAGCAGACCGAGCCTGAAGACAGCCCTTGAAGCCGGACAATTTGTTCTGGCGCCCGGTATCCATGACATGATCACCGCTGCGGTCAGCAACAAGGTCGGATTCGATTTCGTTTATGCCTCAGGCTACTGGATGACGGCCTCGGCGCTGGGCCTGCCTGATGCGGGAATTGCCAGTTACACCCAGATGGTGGATCGCGTCGCCACGCTCTGCCGCACCTCGAATGCAGGCGTGATTGCGGATGCTGATACCGGCTATGGCGGCCTGCTCAACGTGCACCACACTGTGCGGGGCTATGAAGAGGCCGGCGTTGTGGCTATCCAGATCGAGGATCAGGAATTTCCGAAGAAATGCGGCCACACACCATTCAAACGCGTGGTGCCTATCATGGACATGGTCGAGAAGGTCAAGGTCGCAGTGGAAGCCCGGCGCAATCCGGAAACCCTGATCATCGCGCGCACGGATGCCCGCCAGACAGACGGCTTCGAAGGCGCGTTGAAACGAGGGATAGCCTATGGCGATGCGGGTGCCGATGTGGTCTTCATCGAAGCGCTGGAAAGCGAAGACGAGATGCGCGAAGCTTGCCGCCGCGTCTCCAAGCCGATGATGGCCAACATGGCCGACGGTGGACACACGCCGATCCGCTCCAAGGCGGAGTTGCAGGACATTGGCTACAACATGGCGATCTTCCCCGCCGCCACCGGACTTGCCGCGGCAGCCGCAGCGGAAGCTGTGCTCAATCTATTAAAGAACGAGGGAACCTCGCTGTCTCCTGAAGTGCCTTTGTTCAATTTCAGCGAATTCAACTCGTTGATCGGCTTTGATGAAGTCTGGGAATTCGAACGACGCTGGGCGCGTGAGACCAAGGAGCCTGCGCAATGAGTATTGTCGCTTGCATCGGTGCGGGAACTGTCGGTCGGGCCTGGGCTGTCGTCTTTGTCCGCGCTGGCCATACGGTCAGGCTTTACGATTCGCTTGAGGGTGAGGCCGCGGGAAGAGCGCTAACTGGCGCCAGGCAAACGCTGGAACTGTTTGCCGACAACGGCTTGCTGGACGAGCCGGTGGAGACCGTGATCGCCCGGATCATTCCGGCATTGTCGATCGCCGAAGCGGTCGGCGACGCAGATTACGTCCAGGAAAGCGTGCGCGAAGATGTCGATGTAAAGCGGCAGGTCTTCGCTGAAATTGCCATCCATGCGCGGCCGGATGCCATTCTGGCTTCTTCCACATCCGCTATTCCGGGATCGGATTTTCTCGGTCACATCACCAACCTCGAACGGGCGCTGGTGGTTCACCCGGTCAACCCGCCCTCCTTGATCCCGTTGGTGGAGCTTTGTGGCACTAACTGGACCAGCCCTGACGTGCTGGAACAGGCTCGATCGCTCATGACCGAGGCCGGCATGCGGCCGATTGTACTGAAGAAAGAGATCGACGGTTTCATCCTCAACCGCCTCCAGTTTACGCTGGTTGCCGAAGCCCTGCATCTTGTCGGTGAGGGCTATTGCACGCCGGAAGACATCGATGCGGTTCTGACGGACGGGCTGGCGCTCCGCTGGGCCTCCATTGGACCGTTCGAAGTTGCCCACCTCAACGCACCGGATGGATTACAGGGATTTGTCGACCGGCTCGGACCGATGATGCGCCAACTGGGGCAGTCGGCGCGGACTGATTATGACTGGACGCCGGAACAGATCACTTACGCACGCAAGCGGCTTGAAAGCCGCATTCCCGCCGACAGCGTGGCTGAGCGGCAGGCCTGGCGCGACAACCGTATTCTGGCGCTGCGGCGCATGAAGCGCGACGTCGCCGATCCGCTGGATTGATTTTACCTTTGACATGGCGCCGGCGCAGCGCTCACACCACTTTTGAATGGAGACCTGACGATGAAATACCTCAAGCAAGGCAAAGAGGCCGAAGCGATCGCCACCGAGGACAGCAAGGTTCGTGCATCCGTCGAAACTGCGCTTGCCGACATCGCATCCCGCGGCCAGGAAGCGGTGCGGGAGATGTCAATCAGGTTCGACGGGCTGGACCGCGATGACTATCGCCTGACCGACAAAGAGATCAGTGAATGCCTGAGCGAGCTTTCGCAGCAAAACATCGATGACATCAAATTCGCCCAAGCGCAGGTGCAGAATTTCGCCGAGCACCAGCGCGCCGCCCTTCTCGACATTGAAGTTGAAACGCTGCCGGGCGTCGTACTCGGACACAAGAACATTCCAATGAACTCGGTCGGCTGTTATGTACCGGGCGGCAAATACCCGCTGCTGGCATCCGCACATATGTCTGTTGTAACAGCCAAGGTCGCCGGTGTGCCGCGGATCATCACCTGCGCACCGCCCTTCAAGGGCAAGCCGTCGCCGGCAATCGTCGCAGCCCAGCATCTCGCCGGCGCTGACGAGATCTATTGCCTTGGCGGCATTCAGGCGATCGGCGCCATGGCTCTCGGCACCCAGCAGGTTGCGCCGGTGGACATGCTGGTCGGGCCCGGCAACGCGTTTGTCGCAGAAGCCAAGCGTCAGCTTTATGGACGTGTCGGCATCGACCTCTTTGCCGGTCCGACGGAAACACTGGTCATCGCCGACGAGACCGTGGACGGTGAAATCTGCGCCACCGATCTTCTCGGCCAGGCCGAACACGGTCCGAACTCGCCCGCGATCCTTCTGACCACGTCGGAAAAACTAGCCCGCGATACAATGGCGGAAGTCGAACGCCTGCTTACCATCCTCCCGACTGCTGAGATCGCCCGTCAGGCTTGGAATGATTATGGCGCAGTCATTGTCTGTGAGGATGATGCCGAAATGGTAAAGGTCGCCGACGACATCGCGTCGGAACATGTGCAGGTTATGACACGGGATCCGGACTATTTTCTCGACAACATGACCAATTACGGCGCTCTGTTCCTTGGCCCTAGAACCAATGTCGCCTTCGGTGACAAGGTCATTGGCACCAATCATACACTGCCGACAAAAAAGACCGCCCGCTACACCGGTGGCCTATGGGTCGGAAAATTCCTCAAGACGGTGACCTATCAGCGCGTGCTGACAGACGAAGCCTCGGCGTTGATCGGCGAATACTGCTCGCGGCTCTGCATGCTTGAGGGTTTTACCGGCCACGCTGAACAGGCCAATGTCCGGGTCCGTCGCTACGGTGGCAAGAACATCCCCTACGGCACAGCTGCGGAGTAACCGATGACAGATCTGAGCAACTTGTTCCGGCTTGATGGAAAGCGAGCTCTGGTCACCGGGGCCGGGCGTGGAATAGGTCTGCTCGCCGCCCGTGCACTGGCGGCATATGGCGCGCACGTTACTCTCGTCTCCCGCAGTGAAGCGGACATTACCGCCGCCGCACAAGCAATCATTGCAGATGGCGGCCTTGCCGAGGCCATCATGCTGGACGTCACCGATACCGAAGCTGTGCGAGCCAAAATTGCGGAGGCGTGGACCTTCGACATTCTCGTCAACAATGCCGGCACCAATCGTCCTGGCCCGTTTGTGGATGTCGAGCCGGAGGCCTTTGACCTCGTAACCGAACTCAACGTCAAGGCTGCGTTTTTCGTTGCGCAGGCGGTCACCAAGCGTCTCATCGCTGATGGCCGCCGCGGCTCGATCATCAACATGTCGTCGCAGATGGGCCATGTCGGAGCGAAAGACCGAACCATCTACTGCACCACCAAATTTGCCATTGAAGGGATGACCAAAGCCCTGGCTGTGGAACTGGCACCGCATGGCATCCGGGTCAATTCAATCGGCCCCACATTCATTGAAACGCCGATGACCGCGCCTTACTTCGAGAACGAGGAGTTCAGGGCTTCTGTGCTTTTAAAGATCAAGCTTGGACGGTTGGGGACGGTGGAAGATCTGGCAGGGGCCTTGATCCTGCTTGCCAGCGACGCCTCAGGCCTGATGACCGGATCTTCTCTACTCGTCGATGGCGGTTGGACGGCAGAATGATGTCAAAATCGCGGCTCCCTATGCATCGATTCCAACCGGATAGGACCTGATTGCAATCGACAAAACAAGTAGACAAATAGATCAACTCTGAGCAGATGCGCTTGCCTCCCAACCCTAACGCTTATCGAGGAGTTTTTGGCAGAATAGTATATTCCGATTTCCAGATTTAGCCTAGTAATACGTACAGAATACGCAGAAAACCGCACCGCAAATAGATTCGTAGACTTTTTCTGCGTTTTCAAACAATACAAGCATAAACCTAGTTGAAAAAGGAAGAATAACCCATGGCAGACCCTCGCCTGAAACAGGCCATCGAGGCCAAGGAATTCATTCTCGCCCCTGGCGTCTTCGATCTCATCTCGGCGATCATTGCCGACCGCGCCGGCTTCAAGGCGCTTTACGTGACAGGTTACGGCACCGTCGCCTCCTACCTCGGGCTGCCGGATGCCGGCATCGCAACCTATCGCGACATGATCGAGCGCATCGGCCAGATTGTGAAGATGACCAAGACCCCGATCATCGCCGACGCAGACACCGGCTATGGCGGCCTCCTCAACGTCCGCCATACCATTCGCGGCTACGAGGATGCTGGAGTCACTGCGATCCAGATTGAAGATCAGGAGTATCCGAAGAAGTGTGGCCACACCCCCAATCGGCGGGTCATCCCGCTCGAGGACATGGTGCGCAAGATCCGAGTCGCCAGCGACAGCCGTTCGAGCCGCGACTTCCTGATCATTGCCCGCACGGATTCTCGCACAGGGCTGGGTCTCGACGAAGCCATCCGCCGCGGCGAAGCCTATCGCGAAGCCGGCGCTGATGTCGTGTTCATCGAATCCCCGGAATCGGAAGCGGAAATGCAAGCAGTCGCCGAGCGCATCGATGCGCCACTGTTTGCCAATATGGTCAATGGCGGACGCACGCCGCTTTTGTCCGCCGACCGCCTGAAAGAACTTGGTTACGCCATTGCCATCCATCCTGCTCTGGGTTTCCTCAGCGTTGGCCAGGCGCTCGACAAGGCCTACACCGATCTTGCCGTCAATGGGATCACATCCCCCGACATCGCCCTCTATTCCTTTGCGGAATTCAACAAACTGCTTGGTTTCGAGGATGTCTGGGAATTCGAGAAACGCTACGCCGAAATCTAAGGAAGACAACATGACCCAGAATCTGGATGACAATTACAAGATCGCCTATGACAACAAGGCCGGTTTCGGGAAGTCCCCGGCCCTCGTGCTGGTCGATTTCGCCCAGGGCTATTTCGACCCGGACTGTGTGCTCTATGCGGGAGTCGATGATGCGCTGGCTTCAGCGTTGCGCGTTCGCGAGGTCGCCCATGAAATGCGAATACCGGTCATCCTGACCGAAGTCTCCTATCAGAAGGGCGGCCTCAACGGCGGCCGCTTCTTTGAGAAAGCCAAGCCGCTTTCGTGCTTTGTGAAAGGCGAAAAGACGGCCGCGTTTGCAAAAGGCCTTGTTCCGCACGCTGATGAAATGATCATCACCAAGCAGTATCCATCCGCGTTTTTTGGGACATCGCTTGCCTCGACATTGACAGCCATGGGCGTGGACAATGTCGTGCTGACCGGCCTCACCACCAGCGGCTGCGTGCGGGCATCATGCGTCGATTCCATGTCTCATGGCTTCATCACCAGCGTTGTAGCCGACGCCTGCGGTGACCGGCATCCCGCGCCGCACCAAGCCAATCTGTTCGACATGAACGCAAAATATGCCGACGTCGTCTCCGAAGCGGAAATCATCGCGTTCTTCCGCTCCCTCAGGCCGGGCAAGACCGATGCGTGACCCCTGAAACCATCGCCACATTGAGCGATGATCAGCATTGATGCATCTGTGGACGCCCCATAGAATGCAAGACAAATTTTGATTTTATGGAGTGTAGTTGAGCTGTCATCTGTCCGGCCTCTTTGTTGGCTTTTGAGATGCCAGGGCCAATATGGGAGTTCGTGGACCAGATCC